>NZ_AKJJ01000034.1:0-299293 GCF_000282395.1 Pseudomonas sp. GM55
CGTTACCGCAGAAACGGATATGCACACAAAATCAGGGCGCCGGCACCCAGGGTCAGGCCATTGGCGATATGCCGTTGCCGGGCATCCTGTGCGGCGCACAGCGCCAGCCAGATCACCATGACAAAGCTCTGCATTCGGTAAAAAACGTCCGTTTTGCCTGAATGATTCTATGCTGACATTACTCAGTGTTGGTCAGGGTAGACACACTCATGAAAGCCAGCCTCCCCCACAAACAAAAAGGCGCCGCCATCCCGCTCCCGAACCTGCCGGCGACCCTCACGGCCAGTACGAGCCTGCAATTTTGAGTGCCGGCGACAAAAAACTCTTCGGGCGCCTGCTCAACCGCCATCCGCCCCCACCACCGGAGCCGCAAGAGACATTGCGGGTGCACAGTTTCGGCTTGCAGATGCAACTCGATGCCGAGGGGCGTGTCGTTCATCTGAGCGGTCCGCTGCGGCACCTGCTGACTCAGCAAAGTCCCGGAACGCAGGCACCGCATCTGCTCGAATTCCTGTTGCCCCACAGCAGCCTCGTCATCGAAGGTACGCCGGAGGACTGGCAGGGACAAACCCTGGACCTGGACTTCTACAGCCTCCACGGTCCGCCACTGCATTTGCGCGGCTGGGTGCAACCCTTGGCCGATGCCTGGTTGTTGCAGATGCTCGACATCGGCGACTTGCTGCTTGAGCGCCGACAATCGCGCAACCGCGAACAATGCCAGGTGCTGGCGATGCAAATCACCGAGCAGTTGCGCCTGTGCAGCCTGACACGCCTGCCCGAAATGTTCGGCGAACAACTGCAAAGCCTGGCCCAGCGTTTTCAGATTCCGTGCATTGCCCTGGCCTTGCTCGATGAGCAGGGACAGGGTTGGCAGATTCACCAACACTACGCAGCCCTCGATGCACCGCAACTGTGGCAAAACGGCCAACGCCTGGGCACAGGGCTGGACAGTTTGAGCGGCTCGACGCCGCAGCACCTGACCCTGCGCGAACACCCGCGCCTGCAAAAGACCTTCGGCAATACCAATGGCTTCGCCGTGCCCTATCACGATGCGCAAGGGGTGGTTGCCTGGTTGCTGTGCGGTTTCTATACGGCGCACCAACGCGCCCCCGATGTCACTGAGCGCGACTGGCTGCAAATCACCGCTGCGCTCGCCAGCCCCTTGCTCGAACGCCTGCGCGAGCACCGGCATCATCTGCAACTGGAACGCCTGGAATCGCTGCAAGCATTGCTGGGCACAGGCTGGTGGGAAGTTTTCAGCGACAGCGACGAGTTGCAATTGGCACCTTCGCTGGCCACGACCCTGAACCTTGGAGCAACACGTTTATCCGTGCAGGACTTGCTCGACAAGGTGTATCCCAATGACCGCGAAGAGCTGCGCATCCGCCTGCAAGACTTGCAGGCGTCGGGCATGCCGCTGCTGTTGTGCGTGCGCCTGTATCGCCCCGACGGTGCGCCCGAACCGATCTGGTATCGCCTGCAAGGCCAGGCCCTGGGCGTGGGGAAAAAACGTCGGCTGGTGGGCTTCATGCTCGACATCAGCGACATCAAGACCCAGGAACAGAGCGCTGCCGCTGCCCATGCACGCCTGGACAATCTGATCGCCAACTCACCGGCGGTGATTTACGTACAGCGCTATGTCGAAGGTGCGTTGCAACCGGTGTTCTTCAGCGACAGCCTGCTGCCGCTGCTTGGCTGGACCCTCGCCGACTGCGCGCCCGGGACACTGGTGGAGCGGGTGCATCCCGACGACCGCTTGCAGTATTTCGAGCGCACGCGGCAGTTACTGCGTGAAGGCTCGGTGCGCGCCCGCTATCGGATGCGCGACAGTCATGGCGACTATCACTGGCTGCTGGATGAAGCGAAGTTGTTGCGCGACGACCTCGGCTTGCCGGTGGAAGCCGTGGGCCTGTGGCTGGACGTCACCGAAGCGACCCTGGCCACCGAACAGGTCAGACAGCGTGAGGAACGCTATCGGATGCTGGTGGAAGACTCGCCGGCGATGATCTGCCGCTACCAGCCGGACCTGACCCTGACCTTCGGCAATCGTCAGCTGGCCACTTATCTGGAACTGGCGCCCGAGCAACTGCCGGGGGTGAACCTGGGCAGCTGGATGTCCGAGGAACAACGCAATGCGTTCACCCAACGGCTGAACCTGCTGAGCCCCGAGTTTCCGGTCAGTACCGCCGAGATCAACCTGCAGCTGCCCGGCCGCGAACACGCCTGGTGGGGCTGGTCCGATCGCGGGGTATTCGATGAACAGGGCCGGTTGCTCGAAGTTCAGGCCGTGGGACGCGACAACACCGAGATGCGGCGCTCGCAGCAGCAGCTCACGCAAAGCGCGAAAATGGCCACCCTCGGTGAAATGGCCACCGGCCTGGCCCATGAGATCAACCAGCCGTTGAACGTGATGCGCATGGCCATCGTCAATGTGCTCAAGCGTCTCAACAACGGCGACGCACAGGTCGATTACCTGATCGACAAACTCACCCGCATCGACTCCCAGGTGCAGCGCGCCGCGCGGGTGGTGGATCACATGCGGGTGTTCGGCCGCCGCTCGGAAATCGAGCAGCAACCGTTCAACCCGACCCAGGCCATCGAAGGCACGCTGTCGCTGTTGTCCGAGGGCATGCGCAGCGAAGGCGTCGACCTGCGCATCCGCGAGACCGGTTTTGAAGTGCAGGTGCGCGGCTACGTCGATCAGCTTGAACAGGTGCTGATCAACCTGATGGTCAACGCCCGGGACGCGCTGCTCGGCAAGCGCGAAACCCGGCCCGGGTTCAATCCGTGGATTTCGCTGCACGCCGAACGGGATACGCACTGGGTACGCCTGTGGGTCGAGGACAACGGCGGCGGTATCGATCCGCGTTTGCTGGAGCGGATTTTCGAGCCGTTCTTCACCACCAAACCGGCAGGCGTCGGCACCGGCCTGGGGCTCTCGGTGAGCTACGGCATCGTCGAAAACATGGGAGGCAGACTGAGTGTCAGTAACTCCACCGAGGGTGCGCGTTTCTGCATCGAACTGCCGATTGTGCTGCCGGATCAGATCACCAGTGACAACTGAGGTTGGCACCCACCTCGACTTTGCTCATCTCGATCCCCAGGCTCGCCAGCGTCGAGCATAAAAAACCCCTGTGGGTACACAGGGGTCGAGGGGGGCTGGCTGATTCTAGGAGGCGTGAGGTGGATAGTTGGCCAAGATCCGCGTGACCGTTTCCCAGATGGCATCGCGACGATCCGTCGGGTTCGGCGTGCGGCTGAGTAACTGTTCGTCACTGCCGCGCCAAACCAGTTTGCCGTCCTTGCCATCGAGCATGTCGATCTGGATGGTTGCTACCTTGTAGCTGACATTGCGGGTTTCGTTATACATCGGGGCGCCGTAGTAGCCATGCCATGGGTAGCCCCAGCCGCCGTAATTGGTGGTCACCTGTTGTTGCCGCTCTTCGACAATCAGGTAGGTCTGCACATTCAAATCGCCCTTGGCGCCTGCAGCGGCCGGGCGCAAACCGCGCTGATCCAGTTGATCGGCAACCGCCTGACGGATGCGCTGTTCGGTCAGGTCGCTCTTGATTCGTGGATCATCGGGACGGTATTGCAGGGCGGGTTCTTTCCACGTCCAGCTGCGATAGGCAGCAAAATCGCGGCTGGCGTCGAAGTCATGATTGACCTGGTTGGCGGCGCAGGCACTGAGCAGCGCGGCCACTGCCAGTAAAGCAAAACGGCGGAACATGGTGATTCTCCGGTCGAAGGCATGATCCTGTGAAATGCTTCTTATCTACAAGAAGCTAACTAGGAGGATACGCCGACATTGCCCTTTCCACAGCCTCCCGTATCGCGTCGACCCGCTCGCTCTCGCTGCCCCGGTTGCCGGTTTCAGCGCTCGAGCTCCATACCGGCTGGCCGCTCCTGGCGTCAAACATATCCACCTGAACGACCACGACCTGTTCCGAATAGGTGCGCACAATCGGCACGCTACCGTACATGCCGTATCCCGGCCCGTAGCCGCCGTAACCGCCGTAGTAACCGTAATCGTCCCGGACCTGGCGCAAGCGGGTTTCCAGGCGCAGGTCGGCGCTGACAAACAGGTCGGCCGGGCGATTGTCGTGCAACGGGCGCAAGCCGCGTTGATCCAGCGCATTGCTGACCGCTTCGGCGACCTGCGCCGAGTCGGCCCAGGCAGTGCCCGGTGGCAGGTGCCCGTCGAGCCAGGCCCAGCTGCGGTAGCGTCCATAGTCACGCGGTGCTGCCGGGTAAGCGCTGCGGTCAAAGGTGTTGGCCGCCTGGGGCGGTGCCGGTGGCAAAGGGTTGGACGTGGCGACATAGGGGTTGCTGCCCTGACAGGCGGCCAGTCCCAGGCAGAACATCAGCACACCTGAATGACTTTTCATTTCGTGCTCCGATCAGACAGGCCGACAGATCCAGTGCAAGTAACGCCCAAGCCCGGCAAAGCTCGGATGACGACGGTGGGCCAGTTCCATTTCCAGCAGGTCCACCAGCTCGGCGCGGGCCTGGAATTCCACCGGCATGTAATCGTGAAAAACCCGCACTCCACTCTCTGATTCGACCCGCCACAGGCCTTCAAGTTGCGCCGCCAGCTCGCGTGGATCAAGGGGTTGCTGCGGGGTCAGGCTCTGCTTTTCGCCGGCCATGTCGTTCTTGCGCATCTTGCGGAAATGGCCCTTGAGCAAGTTGCGATAAATCAGTGCATCGCGGTTGTAAAACGCCAGGGACAGCCAGCCATCCGCCTTGGTCAGCTGATGCAGCACCGGCAGGATGGCGTGGGGCTCGGCCAGCCATTCCAGCACGGCGTGGCACAGTACCAGGTCGTAGGGTTCGGTGAGCTGCCCGAGCAGCTCCTGCCAGGGTGCCTGTATGAACGTGGCGCTCTGCCCGGCTTCGGCAAAACGCTGGCGGGCCCCTTCGAGCATCGGTTCGGCAGGCTCGGCGAGGGTCACCTGATGGCCACGCTGGGCCAGCCACAACGACATGTGGCCAAGGCCGGCGCCGATGTCCAGAACGCGCAGCGGCCGGTCGGGCAGGATTTCGGCCAGATCGGCCTGCAACACCGCCAGACGGATCGCGCCTTTGGCCCCGCCGTAGATTTTTTCGGCAAAACGGGTCGCCAGTTGATCGAAATGACGGTCGCTCATCAGCTGAACCTCCGTTCGCTGTCCGCCAGCTTGCTACGCACCACGGCCTCCATGTCCAGGCCCAGCTCGCTGCACAACAGCAACAGATAAAGCACGATGTCACCGACCTCCTGCCCGGCGTGGGCGAGTTTGTCCGCCGGCAACTGGCGTGACTGGTCTTCGGTCAGCCACTGGAAAATTTCCACCAGTTCGGACATTTCCACACTCGCGGCCATGGCGAGGTTTTTCGGGCTGTGAAATTGCCGCCAGTCATTGCGGTCACGGATGGCGTGCAGGCGTTCGGTCAGTTCAACAAGGTTCATCGGGCTCTCCTGAAGACGTATAGCTTCGGGGGGATGACCGAGGATGGCAAGTGACAACGTTTTTCGGGTGGGAGCAAGCCCGCTCCCACAGGTACTGTGCAACCCTCTATGCTTGTGGGAACTCGGCAGCATGATCGACAGCCCAAGACTCGATTCTCTTTAATCAGGACTCCCACTCCATGCAGGTAGAAGGTTTTTCCGAATGGCTCGGCCAGGTACTGGGCTCGATCATCCGCTTCATCGTTGATGGCCTCAGTGGGCTGTTCAATCTGTTGGGCAACGCCAGCAGCAATTTTGTCGAAGGTTTGTCCCAGGCGCTGGGCATGGATGCCTCGATCGTCAGCATCGTGACCCTGATCCTCGGGCTGATCCTGCTGTGGTCGGCGATCCGCGCATTTCTCAATGCTTCGTTCATCATGGGGATCATCTGGTTGGTGCTGGGGCTTTGGTTACTCAGCTGGATCATTCACTGACCCCACAATTGATCGCGGCTTGCTCTCGATGTACCGCTACAATGCCCGCTCCTTCAAGGAGCCTGCATGTCCAACCTGACCGCCGACTGGCGCGACCGCCCTACCCATCGCCGGGTCTGGGCGCTCGCCGCGCCGATGATTCTTTCGAACATTTCCGTACCGCTGGTGGCACTGGTCGACAGCACCGTCATCGGTCACCTGCCCCACGCCCATCAACTCGGCGCCGTCGCGGTCGGGGCCAGTCTGTATACCTTCCTTGCCTGGGCCATGGGTTTTCTGCGCATGGGCTCCACCGGGTTCGCCGCCCAAGCCGCCGGGCGCGGGGATGGTGCGGCCTTGCGGCAAATTCTGTTGCAAGGCCTGTTGCTCGCCATCGGCCTGGCCGTGGTGTTGGGTGCCGTGGGCGTACCGTTGAGCGGGGTCGCGTTGCACCTCATGCAACCGTCGGCGGAGCTCGATCAACTGACCCGCGAGTTCTTCCACACCCGCCTGTTTGGCCTGCCGGCGGCGCTCGCCAGTTATGCCTTGGTCGGTTGGTTTCTCGGCACCCAGAATGCCCGCGCGCCGCTGGCGATTTTGCTGAGCACCAACCTGGTCAACATTGCCCTGAACCTGTGGTTCGTCCTCGGCCTGGAATGGGGCGTGGTGGGAGCTGCCCGGGCCTCGGTGATTGCCGAATGGACCGGTGCACTGATCGGTTTGCTGATGACCCGCAAAGCCCTGCGTGCCTACCCCGGGCATATCGTCTGGGCGGCATTGGCGCTGTGGCAGAGCTGGCGGCCATTGCTGGCGGTCAACCGCGACATCTTCATCCGCAGCCTGGCGCTGCAATCGGTGTTTTTCCTGATCACGGTGCAAGGCGCGCGGCTGGGCGACGCCACGGTCGCGGCCAATGCCTTGCTGCTCAATGGTCTGCTGCTCACCGCCCACGCCCTCGATGGCCTGGCCCACGCCGTCGAAGCCCTGTGCGGACATGCACTCGGCGCCCGCGACCGCGATGCCCTGCGCCGTTCATTGGTGGTGGCTGGCGGCTGGTCTTTGCTGGCGAGCCTGGGCTTTGCGGCGCTATTTCTGTTCGCCGGGCATTTGTTCATCGAGATGCAGACGGATATTCAGAGTGTGCGCGACACCGCGTTCATCTACCTGCCCTACCTTGCCGTATTGCCGCTGATTGCCGTCTGGAGTTACCTGCTCGACGGCCTGTTCATCGGCGCCACCCGCGCCAGGGAAATGCGCGACGGCATGCTGCTGACCGTGGCGCTGGTGCTGCCTTTCGGCTGGGCGCTGCAAGGCGGGGGCAATCATGGCCTGTGGATAACCTTTCTATTGTTCATGCTGCTGCGCAGTCTGACCCTCGGCGTGATCGCCTGGCGCCTGCGCCGTCACGATGGCTGGTTTGCCGGCAGCACTCACTGAACGGGCGCCAGTCCACGCAACGGACGGGACAACGTGGCCAGCATCAGGGAGGGTCGTTCTGCCACCGGTGACGCAGGCTATCGAGGCGTTCCTGTTGAGTCCTGCCCGGCAATGGCTGCACGGGCACGGCGTCGGGATACTGCAAGCGTAGCCATATCCAGCCATCAAGCACCGGGCGCTCGCTGAAACCCAGCGCCACCCCCTCCTGCACATGGGCCGACAGGCGGGAGAAATCGACACCGGTGGATTGGCTCCAGCGCCAGGCATGCTGCTCGAGCAGGCAGGTTTGCAGTGTTCTCTGTTGCCCGGCGCTGAGGCTCTCCTCGACTGCCAACGGGCTGACTGCCAGCCCCGGGTTGGACAAGCGTTGCCAGCCCTCACACCCCATCGCGCGATCCGCCCAAGTGCCGCCGAACCAGCGCAATTGGTTGATGGGGCCTAGCCAGCGACTCAGTTCATCCGCATCACAGGCATCAAAAAAATAGCTGGCCGTGATCGGGTTGTAGTAGCTCAAAAGGGCCCGGTACTGGCCAAGCGTGACCGTGAGCATGCGCCGCAAATGCGCCAGCAACGACGAAGCGCTGGCCTCGCTGACCATCAGCAACCCGGGCCAACGCTGCCCGTCGACGATGCATAAATCGGCCAGTACCGGGCAGGTGCGCAGATCAACCAGGACCGGTCCCTGTTCATGCAGCGCATGCCACTGCGTACCTTCGAACAGCCTGGACCACCAGGCTTGCGCAAACATCTGCCGCAGTGTGACGCCCGCCTGGGGCGTGCCCGGTACATCCAGCAACAGCCACTGCGGTGGTGCCTCGGGCGTGCGTGTCACGATCATGCTCCAGAGCTCTGACCAGGCTGTGTCGCCAGACGACAGGTACACAACGCCTGTGCACAGTGATTGAAGCTGCCACCGCCGGGCAGCAGGCACAACACCAGCAATGGCTCTCCCGACCGCAACCATTGCTCCAGGCCCTCGTCATGGGTGCAGGTGGCCTGGGGGGCATCGGTGTCCGTCACCTCGGTCGTTGCCGACACATGCAGCAACCCGGTTATCTGCGGTTGATCGGGATCGCCCTCGACAAAACTCACCACCAGCTCAGTCCCTTCCTGCAATGGCGAGAACGTTTCGGCCTGCAACGACCTGGCCAGGGGTAACCAGCAATGACTGGGCGCTGCCCCTTCGCCCTGATAAAGCCAGTCGAATTGCACCGGTACCACTCTTGCCGGGTCGGGGCTTGGTTCATCGACCTCGACGACCCACGCCCGTTGCAGACTATGCATCTGTGGTTTGACTGCCGCACAGGGCGGCTCGAAGGGTGCAGGCCAGTGCAGGGCACGGACCTGATTGTGGTAGGGCGTCGCCGCATCCTGGCTGCCCCAATGTTCAACGTGGGTCACCAGCCAGAGTCGATTGCAATCGGCAACCGGATGACCGGACAGAGGTATCAGCCAACCGCTGCGCAAGGTCGCCAGGTCTGTCCGGCATTCGGCACATTGGGCTGCAGTTCCATCGCAGCGCTGACGTTCGAACTGCCGCACCGCCGGCCAATCGCCCTCGCTCCGGAACACCGCCGGTTCGCCGGTTGGAAAACGCCGCTGATCATCCCCAAACACCACAGAGTGTCCGCAGGACCGGTGTTCGAAGTAGTAGTGAAGCCGTTCCTGGGCGCACAGTCGCTGGACAAACTGCAGGTCTGATTCTCGATATTGCGTGCAAAAATCCCTGGGCAGGTATTCGCCGCTCAGCTCCAGGCGTCGATCTTTGCCAGTAATGCCATGCTCCTTGAGCACCTGGTCGAGGATTTGCGGCACCGAACGGCCGCTGAAGATTCGTTGGCTGAAGCGCTGGGCCAGGCAAGCCAGTTTTGGCCCCAGGCGCACCTGGCAGAGTCGGGGGCCCGAGGCATGATCGCGCTGGACGAGTTCATGCAATTGTCCATGCACGTGACTTCCAGCTGGCCCGAAATGCAAGGAGGCCGGGCGGTACAGCAAACTGGCAAGGTCAAGCACCGGGTCATCGATCAGCAGCTCCAGGTCGAACACGAACGGCTCGCTGATGGCTTCTCTGCCGGTAAAGGCCAGGACCTCAAAGGAGTCGGGCAGACCTGCTACATCCAGACGAAATGACGGTTCGCTGGCTGGCTTGAACATCGGCGTTTCTCTACAGGAGGGGCGGCCGGGGATTCTCGCCGAGAGACATGGCCGAGTAGAGTGCCGAAGTACAACTTAGGAAATGACCTACGCGAAAAGAAGACCAAATGTGTTGGGTTGTCGAAGATGCTGGAAATTTCGCCTGGAACAAGAGAATTGCCGCACCAGGTCATCTGAAATTTCCGCAGCAAACGGAAAAATTTCAGACAACCTGATCAGCGTGGCGCTTACCTCAGGAAGACAGGTAAGACGAACGGGTCAGCCCCAGACGCAAGGCATCGAGGAACTGCGTGCGCTCGGTTGCGCTGATGCGGGCACTGGCGCACTTGTCGCGGTAGTGGGTCATCAGCTCCTCCGGCGACAGGTGCACGTAACGCAGCATGTCTTCGATGGTGTCGTGGGTTTCGATACCGGCGTGGTACACGCTGCCGTCGGCGTTCTGGTAGATGTTCACCGAGTCGGTGTCACCGAACAGGTTGTGCATGTCGCCAAGGATTTCCTGATAGGCGCCGACCAGGAACACACCCAGCAAATAGTCTTCACCTTCGTTCAGCGCGTGCACCGGCAGGCTGGTTTCGATGCTCTGCTCGTCGACATACTGGTTGATCTTGCCGTCGGAGTCGCAAGTCAGGTCCTGCAACACCGCACGGCGCAGCGGCTCTTCGTCGAGGCGATGCAACGGGATGATCGGCAGGACCTGGTCGATGGCCCAGGTGTCCGGCAGGCTCTGGAACACCGAGAAGTTGCAGATGTATTTGTCCGCCAGCTTGTCGTTGAGTTCGTCCAGCACCTGACGGTGAGAACGCTGGCGCGCCTTCAGCGAGTTGTGCAGGCGACGACACACCGCGAAGTAGCATTGCTCGGCCAGGGCTTTCTCGGCCAGGGTCAGCTTGCCGTCGGCATACTGGGCAGCGACATCGCTCATGTAGTGCGTTGCGCGCCAGTAGGTTTCGGTGACCATCTCGATGTCGGTCGGACCCAGCAGGTCCACCAGCCACTGTACGGTTTCCGGCAGTGCTTCCTTGTTCTCGATCTGCGGAACGTCGTCGTTGTGTTTCTCGACGTCGGTCACTTGCACCACCAGCATGGCGTGGTGGGCGGTCAGGGAGCGGCCGCTTTCGGAGAAGATGTTCGGGTGCGGCAGACTCTGCGCATCGCAGAATTCCTTGAGCATCCCGACCACGACACCGGCGTAATCGTCCATGTCGTAGTTGATCGAACTGGCGTTACGCGAATGCGTACCGTCGTAATCCACACCCAGGCCACCGCCAACGTCGATGTGGTCCACCGGCAGGCCGAGGTTGCGCAACTCGCCGTAGTAACGGATCGCTTCCTTGAAGCCGTGCTGGTAGTCAGCGAGGTTGGCGATCTGCGAGCCCATGTGGAAGTGCAGCAGGCGGATGCCCTGGTCCAGGCTGGCCGCACGGAAACGCTCGACCACCGACAGCAGTTGCGCCGCCGACAGACCGAACTTGGATTTCTCGCCGCCGGTGTCCGCCCACTTGCTCGACGCCAGGGACGACAGGCGTACGCGCAGGCCGACCTGAGGCTTGACCTTGAGCGAGGCCGCTTCTTCGATTACCAGACCGACTTCGGATTCTTTCTCGATCACGATGAACACGTTGTGGCCGAGCTTCTGGCCCATCAGCGCCAGGCGGATGAATTCGCGGTCCTTGTACCCGTTGCAGACGATGGTGCCACCCTTCGGCGCCAGTGCCAGCACTGCCAGCAGTTCGGGCTTGGACCCTGCTTCCAGACCGATGGAAACGTTCTGGGTGGCGATGATGTTCTCGATCACCGCTTCCTGCTGGTTCACCTTGATCGGGTACAGCGCGGTGTACTTGCTCTGATATTCCAGACGCTCGATGTTGGCGTCGAACGCGCCGGTCAGTTGACGCACGCGGTCCTGCAGAATGTCCGGGAAGCGGACCAGCAACGGCAAGGACAGGCCGCTTTTGCGCAGCTGGTCGACTTGCTCGAACAGGTCGATAGGCGAACTGCTCGGACCGTTCGGACGAACTTCGACGCGACCGGCGTCATTGATCGCGAAATACCCGGCCCCCCAATGGCGAATCCCGTAAACACTGCGGCTGTCCGCAACTGTCCATTGGCTGCCATCGTCTTTGCGTGTGCGTCGTACGGACATCGAAGTCCCCTATAAAGAAGTCATAGTGCGTCGCCTGGATTCAGGCCGGCGCAGTCTAAAGAATGAAAATGACGGTTCGTCAACGAGGCAATAGACCCCGCCGACCGCAGTGAGTTTAGAAACCGGTCATGAACAGGCTCTGTGAAAACCATGTAGCTGACGCCAGGCCTGAATGCCATCAGGACCGGATCAAACCGAGGGTGGTTTTCACAGAGGCTGCTAGCCGCCGGATTTCTTCGCTTTGAAACCGAGCTTGATCAGTTCTGCCAAGAGTAGCTCGACATGATCGCCCTGGATTTCGATGACACCGTCTTTCAACGCCCCACCGGTACCGCAACGTTTCTTCAACGTCGTGCCCAGTTCCTTGAGCGCATCTTCAGCCAATGGCACGCCGGTGATGGTGGTCACCGTCTTGCCGCCACGGCCCTTGCTTTCGCGACGCACGCGCGCAATGCCGTCGCCGGCCGGGATAACGGTCTGTTTGCAGATGCAGGCGTCCACCGGTTTACTGCATTCCGGGCAATGACGACCTGCGTCGGTGGAAAATACCAGGCCGCCCAGGGCGGCGAAGGATGCGGCTTTTTTGGCCACCGGCAATCCTCTTTGGAGGACAAAGACTGGTCGCAGCATCTGGGAAGTGCCATCGACCGCGAAGCCCCACTCAGGCAGGGGCAGCGCTACTGAAACGGTACGACATTGCTGAAACGCTACGACTTACGAACGATGACGTCTTCTGTAGGAGCTGGCTTGCCAGCGATGGACGTCAACGATAACGCGCGGCATCAGGCAGCACACGTCGTCCATGCGTTTTTCGCGAGCAGGCTCGCTCCTACAACAACCAGCAATACCGGTTCAGTTTAAAAAGGTCGCGCAGTGTAACGACAAAAACACCGATTGCTAAGAGCCAATCGGCGCCAATTTATAGCCTTTTTGCGACGTCTTGCCCGCGAGACCTCAGATAGCGCTTCAATGCTGCCAAAGAGTCCGGGCAGTAAGGCTTTTCCTCGATTTCCCGCAGCACGTCTTCAATCGGCAAAAAGCGTGCTTCGAGCACCTCTTCCGGTTGCAGGATCAACGGGCCGTCCCACACCGCCGAGAACGCCGAACACCACAGGCGATTGCCAGTGTCTTCGAAGAAAAAATGGTCATGGGCGGTCAGCTCCACGCCACTCACTCCCAGTTCTTCCTCCAGTTCCCGGGCCGCCGACTCGGCGTAGGTTTCACTGGCGAGCACCATGCCACCCGCCGCCACGTCCCAGTAACCGGGATAGATCGCCTTGCTCAGCGTGCGGCGATGCACGCACAGCTCGCCAGCGGAATTGAACAGCATAATGTAGGTGCCGCGCCCGATCAGCCCGCGCTCGCGCAGGTCGGCACGGACCAGGGCGCCGAGCAGGTTGTCCTGCTCGTCGACCCAGGCGATCTGTTCGGCATCGGACGCCGCGCGGTGCGCGGCTTCCCTGGCGTTATCGACCATGACTCAGCCCTGATTGAGCAATTGACGCAAATCGATCACCGCGGCGTTGGCCCGGGAAATGTAGTTGGCCATGACCAGCGAGTGGTTGGCCAGTACGCCAAAGCCACTGCCATTAAGGATCATCGGGCTCCACACAGGCTCCTGCGACGCCTCCAGCTCACGAATGATCTGGCGCACGCTGACCGTGGCGTTCTTCTTGGCCAGCACATCGGCGAAGTCGACTTCGATGGCACGCAACAGGTGCGACAGAGCCCAGGCCTGGCCGCGGGCTTCGTAGAACACGTTGTCGATCTGCAGCCACGGGGTTTCGACGATCTCTTCGTCGACCTGAGGCGCCACACCGGGTGCAACGACTTCTGTTTTCAACGCTGTGTTGAGCTTGACCCGGCCAACGCTGGCCGATAGTCGTTGCGACAGCGACCCCAGACGCGTCCCGACGTCACCCAGCCAGTTGTTCAGGTTGTCGGCACGGGCATAGAACAGTGCGGTCTTCTGATTCGGATCGGACAGGCGCGCCTGATAACGGCTCAGGGAATTGATGCCTTCCTGGTACTCGGACTCACTGGACGGCAGCACCCAGCTCTTGTTGTCGAAGTTGAAGCGCGGCTCGGCCTTGGCCAGGTCGGCGTCCTCAGCGGACTGCGACTGCGAGCGGGCGAAGTCTTTACGCAATGCACGGCTCAGGTCGCGGACCTGCACCAGCACGCCGTATTCCCAACTCGGCATGTTGTCCATCCACAGGCCTGGCGGGAATCGGTCGTTGGAAATATAGCCGCCCGGCTTGGTCAGCAAAGTGCCGGCGACGGTCTTGAGGGTTTCCACCGTGGTGTAGCCGACCACCATCTGCTTGCCTTCTTTCTCGGCCGCCAGTTGAGCGGTTTGCTGGACCGGGAACAACGCCGGTTCCTGGCTCCAGTACCAGCCCAGAACACTCGCCACCAACAGGTAGATGCCCAGCAAAGTGGCCAGCGCCCGGCTGAACAACAGCCCCCCCAGATAACTACGGGCCTCCGACTTCGGTTCAGCGGCACGTTCAGGCGCACTGCCCGTGCGGTTCTTCCAGTCCAGCATGGCGATATCCTTTCAATCTCTTGGGTTCGACGGTTCGACCACAACCATACAACAACGTGCCTTGGCCCGGCACCCGCCATTGCATTGAAGGAGAAAATTACCGAGCTCGGGATGAAAAGTGTTCCTGTCCACCCGAGGACGCTGCCGCCCTCGAAGTTCACCTAATGGTTCGGATTGCCCCCATAAGGGAATCCCCTACCCCCTGAACCCCAAAAAACCGAACCGACCAGCACTCGAAAAAAATCATCAATGGCCGAATGCCTGTCACTCGCCAATGGCCACCCCACACCCGTCAAGTGCCCTGATTAATGCACTTCGCCCTCCGTACACCGCGACTTCAAAGGCCAGAACCAGACCGACCGGTCATAAACTGAATGGGGTCACATTGCAGATTATTGACGTACAGCACTCATGTAATGGAAAAGTGGTGCTAGCATAGAGCCATCAGTCGACCTCAGTGTGCGCCCTAACTAGTAGTCAGGATATGACCGAGCCAGAAGACCCCAGCCGCGAGCGCCTCAAGCACCACTTTGCCCAGCGGGTAATTCATCAGGCTCGTCAGATTCTTGAGATATGGCAGCGCCTGCAACGCAGTGAGTGGTCCACCGCCGACCTATCGGAACTGAGCGAGGCCAACCTGCGTCTGCTGCGTTTCGCCGAGCGTTTCGAGCAACCGGAACACACGCAACTGGCACACCATATCGGTCGGTCCCTGGAGGCGGTCGATGCCAACCGCGGACGCCTGAGCAGCGGCCTGATCACCGACCTCAATCGCTTGATGCAGCGCCTGTCACGCACCGGCCTGCGCCATGGCGACCAACTCGATCAAACCTTCCTGCCACCACTGCGCAAGCCCATCTATGTGATGTTGCAGGACCACGACCGCGCCGAGCGCCTGGCCAAGCAACTGGAGTTTTTCGGGCTCAGCGCCCAGTCCCTGGACAGCGTAGACGCGTTTCGCTCATCGATGGTTGAGCGCTCGCCGGCGGCGATTGTCATGGACGTGGATTTCAGTGGCCCCGGCGTCGGCCTGAAGCTGGCCGCCGAAGCCCAGGAAGGCCTGGAACAGCGTTTGCCGCTGCTATTTTTCAGCCTGCACGAAACCGACACCCCGACCCGCCTGGCCGCCGTGCGTGCCGGTGGGCAGGAGTTCCTCACCGGCACCCTCGAAGCGTCGAGCCTGCTGGAGAAAATCGAAGTCCTGACCTGTGTAGCCCAGTACGAACCTTATAAAGTGCTGATCATCGACGACTCCCGCGCCCAGGCCCTGCACACCGAGCGCCTGCTCAACAGCGCAGGGATCGTTACCCGGACGTTGATCGAGCCGATCCAGGCCATGGCCGAACTGGCGGATTTCCAGCCGGACCTGATCATCCTCGACATGTACATGCCGGCCTGCACCGGTACGGAACTGGCCAAGGTGATCCGCCATAACGACCGTTACGTCAGCGTACCGATCATTTACCTGTCGGCGGAAGACGACCTGGACAAACAGCTCGACGCCATGAGCGAGGGCGGCGACGACTTCCTGACCAAACCGATCAAGCCCCGGCACCTGATCACCACCGTGCGCAACCGCGCGGCGCGGGCCCGCAACCTCAAGGCACGGATGGTCCGTGACAGCCTCACCGGCCTGTACAACCACACGCACATCCTGCAACTGCTCGAAGACTGCTCGTTTCGCGCCCGTCGCGAGAACAAGCCGCTGAGCTTTGCCATGCTCGACATCGACCACTTCAAACGGGTCAACGACAGCCACGGCCACCCCATGGGCGATCGGGTGATCAAGAGCCTGGCGCTGTTTCTCAAACAACGCCTGCGCAAAACCGACTTCATCGGCCGCTACGGTGGCGAAGAGTTCGCCATCGTCATGCCGGACACCGATATCGAAGCGGCTTACAACGTGCTCGATGAAATCCGTCAGCGTTTTGCCGAGATTCACTACCCCGCTCAACCCCAGGATCTGTGGTGCACCTTCAGTGCAGGGGTGGTGGAGTTATGCGAAAGCTCCGACGGCCTGATGATGGCCAGTCAGGCCGATGAGGCGCTGTATCGCGCCAAAAACGGTGGACGCAATCGCGTACAGGCCGCCCGCACATCAAAGCAAAGTGCCACTTTTTTATCGGAATCGACCGATACGGTCATAACCCTGTAACAGAAACGCAATAACTTCAGACACTTACCATTTCTGCCGTTGGTAGTCCGTAATGCGCCTGAAGCTGCTGACCAATCTCAATACCCTCCTTCTGGTGGCCGTGTGCGTGGCCCTCGGCGCTACGCTGTGGTGGTCGCAGAAAGCCCTTGAGCGTCCGTATCTATTAATGGAGCGCTACCTGGGCCTGTCGCAGCAATTTCAGAATGAAGTCGCCCGCAGCGTCGACGATTACCTTGGCAGCGGCGATGCGCTACGCCTGAGCAGTGCCGCCCAGGGCATCGACAGCCTGCAAAAACAACTCGGCGAATTGCCACCGGCCCTGGCCGAAACCTTGCGCCCCAGCCTGTCGACCCTTGAAGAATTCAGCAAAACCGACCTGTTGGCCGCCGGCAAACTGGCCGGCGATCCGCAGGCGCTGCTGCTGCAGGCCGAGCGGGAACTGGGCGCCAGTCTCGACCAGCTCAGCCAGTACGCCAGCGGCAACGCGGCCTACCTGACGCCGCTGCTCACCGCATCGCAGCACCTGGGCAAACTGTCCCTGGCGCGGGACAAACTGGTCAGCAGCGGCCGCAGTGAGCTGGCCGCCGATGTCGATCGCGAAGTGGCCAACATCCGCACCCAGGCGGAGAAGCTCGACGCCCTGCCGCTGCTGGGCGTGACCACCAGCAGCGAGTCGAACACCGATGATTTCGCCTCGATGATGGGCCTTGAAAACAAGGAAAAAACCGTCGCCGAAGATGCCGGCGTTGGCCTCAAGCGCGAGCTCAACAGCCTGCTCACCCGCTACCCGGCCGAGCTCTCGCGCACTCGCGAGCAAATCAGCAAACGCGCCGACCTCAGCACCGCGACTCACTTGAAAATCGCCGACGTGCAACAGGCCATTGACGGGCTGGAACCGGCGGTACGCGCCCAGCACGGGCAGATCCAGGGCGAAGTGCGGTTGATGCAAGGCGTGATGATCGGTTTGATTCTGTTGATCGCGCTGCTGATCGACACCCTGCAGCGCAAACTGGCCCGAACCCTGACCAACCTCGCCCCGGCCCTGTCGACCTGGGCCGAAGGCGACTTCAGCCGCGACATTCAACTGGGCAACACCAACCGCGAATTGCATGACATTGAAGCGTCGCTCAACCGCTTGCGTGCGTATCTGGTGGACCTGGTGGGGACCATTCGCCGCAACGCCGAACAGGTGGCTGGCAGCAGCCGCACCCTGGCCGAGCTGAGCAATGACTTGCACAGCGGTGCCGAGCACCAGGCCGGCGACACAGCGCTGATCCGCGACTCCCTCAGCGAACTGGAAGCGACCATTCAACAAGTCGCCGGTGATGCCAGTCAGGCTGCCGACGCCAGCCGCCACGCTGGCCTGGCTGTGGAGCATGGACAGAAAGTCATCGGCCTGAGCCTGACCGGTCTCCATGCACTGGTGGACGAAGTGCAGGGCAACGCGCAAATGATCGAACACCTGGCCGAAGAGTCGGCCACCATCGGTGGCGTGTTGACGGTGATCCGCTCGATTGCCGACCAGACCAACCTGCTGGCCTTGAACGCGGCCATTGAGGCGGCCCGGGCCGGGGAAATGGGCCGAGGCTTTGCCGTAGTGGCGGAAGAGGTGCGTTCACTGGCGCAACGTACCGCCGGGGCCACGGCAGAAATCCAGACGCTGATCGCAGGGCTGCAAACCGCCGCGCGGCAATCGGTGGAAGGCATGCGCGCCCAGGTCGAACACGCCGAAGCCACGGCCAGCCAGGCCCAGGCCGCCGATGGTGCGCTGGATAAGATCGTCGGGGCAATCCAGACCATTTCCGACACGGCAGTGCGCATCGCCGATGTCACCGCCCAGCAAAGCGGTGCGGTCAGCGAGATCCGCGACCACAGCGAGCGGATTCACCAGTTGGGAGGGGATAACCTGCTGCGCATTGGCCAAGGGCGTGAGCAGGGGGAAAACCTTTTGGTGCTCGGTGGACGATTGCACACGGCCGTTCAAGCCTTCCGCGTCTGACCCACCGCTATCGCGGGCAAGCCCGCTCCCACAGGGTTGGGGGAGTTCCCAGATCTTGTGGGCACCATCAATACTTGTGGGAGCTGGCTTGCCAGCGATGGCGTCGGAACATTCACCATCGAAATGCCCGCACTGCACACCCCATCAACGTCCGCTATCATCCCCCCCAATTCCGATACGCGAGATCGTCATGCGCCGTTTGCTCTGCCTGCTGTTTTTAGTGTTCGCCCTGCCGGCCAGTGCCACTGGCTTGCTGGAGAATCGCCCCAGCTCTACCCTGGGCTCGATCAACAACAGCGCCGACTTCCTGCCGGTGCGTGAAGCCTTCCAGCTGAGCCTGGTTGAAAGCACGCCGCAATCGATCAAGCTGCGCTTCGTCGCCACAGAAGGTTATTACCTCTACCGCCACCGTTTCCAGTTTCGCGCCGATCCGGCCGATGTCGTTCTCGGCACCGCGAAACTGCCAGATGGCCAGAAAAAGCACGATGAATACTTCGGCGATGTCGAGGTCTACCACGGCATTCTAGACGTCGAGGTGCCGCGCACCGACCAGCGCGCCTTCACCCTGGCCGTGACCTATCAGGGGTGCGCCGACAAAGGCCTGTGCTATCCGCCGGAAACCGAGCGCTTGAGCATCGACGGCAGCGGCGCTCCGGCGACGGCCTATCAATGGAACTGGCGCGAACTGGCGTTGTTCTTCCTTGCAGGCCTTGGCCTGACGTTCACGCCCTGCGTACTGCCCATGCTGCCGATCCTGTCCGGCGTGGTGTTGCGCGGCCAGGTCGGCGGCTGGCGCGGTTTCAATCTGTCACTGGCCTACGTGCTGCCGATGGCCGCCTGCTTTGCCCTGCTCGGTGCGCTGATGGGCCTGTTCGGTGCCCAGCTCAATCTGCAGGCGCGGCTGCAATCGGCCTGGGTGCTGGTGCCTTTCGCGATGTTTTTTGCGCTGTTTGCGCTGGCGATGTTCGGCGTCTTCGAACTGAAACTGCCGCACGCCATCAGCAGTCGCCTGGACCGCATCGCCGGTCGCACCAAAGGCGGGTCACTGTGGGGGGCTGCAGTGTTGGGCGTGGTTTCCAGTCTGCTGGTTTCACCCTGTGTTTCGGCGCCGTTGGCCGGCGCGCTGCTGTACATCAGCGCCAGTGGCGACGCACTGGGTGGCGGCTTGAAACTGTTCATGCTCGGCCTCGGCATGGGCGCACCGCTGTTGTTGGTGGCCACCGGTGGCGCAGCCTGGTTGCCGAAAAGCGGCCCGTGGCTGGTCTACGTGAAAAACGCAATTGGCGTGTTGTTGCTCGGGCTGGCCGTCGGCCTGCTCAGCCGCGTCCTGCCAGGTCAGGTCACCTTGCTGCTGATCGGTTTGCTGGCGGGCGGCGTCGGCCTGTTCATGGGTGCATTGGAGTTCGTCTATAAACCGCCGCGCAAACGCCTCGGCCAATTGCTCGGCATGTTCCTGCTGTTTTACGCATTGGCCTGCTGGTATGGCGCCTTCAGCGGCCAGACCGACCCGCTCAACCCGATTGGCCAGCCCCGTTTCGTTGCCAACAGCGGACCTGCGCAAAACACCAGCAGCTGGCAAACCATCAGCACACCGGCCGATCTGGATCGCGCACTCGCCGACGCACGGTCATCCGGCACACCACTGCTGCTCGACTGGTACGCCGACTGGTGCATCAGCTGCAAAGTCATCGAACATGAGGTGCTGAACGACCCGGTCGTCGTCGAGCGTCTCAAGGGTTACCGGCTGATCCGCTTCGACATCACCGCCAGCAACGCCGAACAACGCGCCCTGCTCGACCGTTACCGGTTGTTCGGCCCTCCGGCCCTGATGTTTTTCGGCAAGGACGGCGTCGAACGCGCCGATGTACGGGTGATCGGCGAGATCAACGCCAAAGACTTCGCCGAACGTGTTACCAGGGCTAATGACCAATTTTAATCAAGCAGTCATATATTTCGCGCAAACATCGGTCATCGTGCTGGCTATTGCAGAGAACTGGACAGTCACAAAGGCTTTGCGGCATAGTCGCCGGGTTCTGACAATTGCTCACGGATAACAAAGGAACCGCCGATGGCGACACTACTCGTATTGCACGGACCCAACCTGAACCTGCTCGGCACTCGCGAACCGGGTACCTATGGCGCCACGACGCTGGCGCAGATCAACCAGGACCTGGAACGCCGTGCCCGCGAAGCCGGTCACCATTTGCTGCACCTGCAAAGCAATGCCGAGTACGAATTGATCGACCGTATTCACGCTGCCCGCAGCGAAGGCGTGGACTTCATTTTGATCAATCCGGCAGCATTTACACATACAAGTGTCGCATTACGTGACGCGCTGCTGGCGGTGAGCATCCCATTCATCGAAGTGCATTTGTCTAACGTGCACAAACGCGAACCTTTCCGCCATCACTCTTACTTCTCCGACGTAGCGGTGGGAGTGATCTGCGGCCTTGGCGCCAGCGGTTACCGACTGGCCCTGGAGGCCGCCCTGGAACAGCTTGAACAACAAGTTAACCGCCCCTGACCGACCCTTGGGAGTTGATGATTCATGGATATCCGTAAAGTTAAGAAACTGATCGAACTGCTGGAAGAGTCCGGCATCGACGAGCTCGAGATCAAGGAAGGCGAAGAGTCCGTACGCATCAGCCGTCATAGCAAGACCCCGGCTCAGCAGTACTACGCGCCGGCTCCAATGCCTGCTCCGGTTGCCGCGCCTGCCGCTGCCGCCGCTCCGGCTGCCGCTGCTGCACCTGCTGCCGCCGCCGCTCCGGCACTGAACGGTGCCGTTGCCCGTTCGCCGATGGTCGGTACTTTCTATCGCAAGTCTTCGCCAACCTCGCCGTCCTTCGTTGAAGTCGGCCAGACCGTGAAGAAAGGCGACACCCTGTGCATCGTTGAAGCCATGAAGATGATGAACCACATCGAAGCTGAAACCAGCGGTGTGATCGAATCCATCCTCGTCGAAGACGGCCAGCCGGTTGAGTACGACCAACCGCTGTTCACCATCGTTTGAACCGCGGAGAGCCTTTGATGACTGCGAAGTTGGAAAAAGTTCTGATCGCCAACCGCGGTGAGATCGCCCTGCGGATCCTGCGCGCCTGCAAAGAGATGGGCATCAAGACCGTCGCCGTTTACTCCAAGGCTGACAAGGAACTGATGCACCTGGGCCTGGCAGACGAATCCGTCTGCATCGGTCCGGCATCGGCCGCCCATTCCTACCTGCACATTCCGGCAATCATTGCCGCAGCCGAAGTGACTGGCGCCACCGCCATTCACCCGGGCTACGGCTTCCTTGCGGAAAACGCCGACTTCGCCGAGCAGGTCGAGAAATCCGGCTTCGCGTTCATTGGCCCGAAAGCCGAAACCATTCGCCTGATGGGCGACAAGGTATCGGCCAAGCACGCCATGATCGCCGCCGGTGTACCGACTGTTCCGGGCTCTGACGGCCCGCTGCCGGAAGACGAAGAAACCGCTCTGCGCATCGGTCGCGAAGTCGGTTACCCGGTGATCATCAAGGCCGCTGGCGGCGGCGGTGGTCGCGGCATGCGCGTTGTGCACAAAGAAGAAGACCTGATTGCCTCGGCCAAACTGACCCGCTCCGAAGCAGGCGCGGCGTTCGGCAACCCGATGGTCTATCTGGAAAAATTCCTGACCAACCCACGTCACGTGGAAGTCCAGGTCCTTTCCGATGGCCAGGGTCATGCCATCCATCTGGGCGACCGCGACTGCTCGTTGCAACGTCGTCACCAGAAAGTTCTCGAAGAAGCGCCGGCACCGGGCATCGACGAGAACGCGCGCGAGGAAGTCCTCGCCCGCTGCGTCAGGGCGTGCATCGACATCGGTTACCGTGGCGCAGGCACTTTCGAGTTCCTGTACGAGAACGGTCGCTTCTACTTCATCGAGATGAACACTCGTGTCCAGGTAGAGCACCCGGTATCGGAAATGGTCACCGGCATCGACATCGTCAAGGAGATGCTCAGCATCGCCGCCGGCAACAAGCTGTCGTTCACCCAGGATGACGTCGTCATCCGCGGTCACGCACTGGAATGCCGGATCAACGCCGAAGACCCGAAAACCTTCATGCCGAGCCCGGGCACGGTCAAGCATTACCACGCTCCAGGCGGCAATGGCGTTCGCGTCGATTCGCACCTGTACAGTGGCTATGCCGTTCCGCCGAACTACGATTCGTTGATCGGCAAGCTGATCACCTACGGTGCAACCCGTGACGAAGCCATGGCGCGCATGCGCAATGCGCTGGACGAAATCGTAGTCGACGGGATCAAGACCAACATCCCGCTGCACCGCGACCTGACCCGCGATGAAGGCTTCTGCAAAGGGGGCGTGAATATTCACTACCTCGAGCACAAGCTGGCTGGCGAGAAGCACTAAGCTTCGAACCCATCAACAAAGCCGCCCTCGGGCGGCTTTGTTGTATCTGGACGCATCCTCAGATAGGCGACTTCGCACATTCCCTGTGGGAGCGGCGGTGCGACGATTCGACTTGCCCGCGAAGGCGTCTGCACATCCAACATCAATGTGACAGGCAGTCCGCTTTCGCGAGCAAGCCCGCTCCTACAGGTACAGTGGACTCCCACAAAAGCCTCGCGCTCGCGTAAACTTGCGCGCTTCTCGCAGCCCGCTAGGCTGCAATCAACATTTTTCAAAGGTGCCCGCCATGCCTTGGCTGCAAGTACGTCTCGCCATCAGCCCAGAACAAGCCGAAACCTATGAAGACGCTTTCCTTGAAGTGGGCGCCGTGTCGGTGACCTTCATGGACGCCGAAGATCAGCCGATCTTCGAGCCGGAACTCAACACCACGCCACTGTGGTCGCACACACACCTGCTGGCCCTGTTCGAAGGCGGTACCGAGCCCGGCCCGGTACTGGCCCATCTGGAGCTGTTGACCGGCAGCCCGCTGCCTGAACACCACAGCGAAGTGATCGAAGACCAGGACTGGGAACGCAGCTGGATGGACAACTTCCAGCCGATGCGTTTCGGCCAGCGCCTGTGGATCGTGCCAAGCTGGCACGCCGCGCCAGAGCCTGATGCCGTGAATCTGCTGCTGGACCCGGGCCTGGCATTCGGCACCGGTACCCACCCGACTACCGCACTGTGCCTGGAATGGCTCGACGGTCAGGACCTGAAGGACTGCAACGTGCTGGACTTCGGCTGCGGCTCGGGGATTCTGGCGATTGCCGCCCTGTTGCTGGGCGCCAAACAGGCCGTCGGCACCGATATCGACGTGCAGGCGCTGGAGGCCTCCCGCGACAACGCCGGACGCAACAACATTGCCGAAGAGCTGTTCCCACTGTACCTGCCGCAAGACCTGCCGCAGGTTCAAGCCGACGTACTGGTGGCCAACATTCTCGCCGGCCCGCTGGTGTCCCTGGCGCCGCAGTTGTCCGGCCTGGTCAAGTCGGGTGGTCGTCTGGCGCTGTCGGGCATCCTTGCCGAACAGGGCGACGAAGTCGCTGCCGCCTACGCCAAAGACTTCGATCTGGACCCGATCGCCAATCGCGATGGCTGGGTGCGCATCACTGGCCGTCGGCGCTAGAATGACCGCCTGCATAATCCGGATCGCCGCATGACCGATAGCTTCGTCACCCAGTGCCCGCATTGCCAAACCAGCTTCCGCGTCAGCCATGCCCAATTGAGCGTGGCGCGTGGCGTGGTTCGTTGCGGCTCCTGCCTGCAGGTGTTCAATGCCGCCAGGCAGTTGCTTGAACAGGCCGGCAAGGAACCACCGGTAGTGACGCCGATCCCGCCCGTGCAGCCTGCGGAGCCTGTGGAGCCCCTCGAACCCTCGCCGCCGCGCGCCATCAACCAAAAGCATTGGAGCGCGACCGAACTGGACCTGGACAGCCTCGACCTCGACGAAGAGCTCGCCCGGCTCGAACAGCGGGAGATCCAGCCAGCCACCGAACTCGGTCGCCATCGCGACGACTCGCTGAGCGCCCGTCGCGACAGCACCGGGCCGGATGACGAAGAGCCGTGGTCCGGCAGTCTGTTCAGTGAATCGGCGGCCGATCGTGCGCAAGCCGACGAACCGCTCGACAGCCCTGAAACGCCAGAGCCCACGGTCGAACCGGGCAAGGCCTCACGTACCGAACCGTCACTATCCCTGGAACCGGTTGATCTGGACGACGAGCCGCAGCCACCCCAGTTGCGATTGCACGACCCTCTCGATGCACCGTTGAACAACGACCGCCTGTCGGCCAGCGACGAAAAAGAAATCGACGACAACCTGCCCTCGATCGAACCGCTGCGCAAACGACGCGAACGCAGTGAGCCGGGCGTGCGCGCCGAAGTGCTGCAGGACCTGACCGACGATCCGCTGCAACTGGATTGGCAAAAACGCCGCTCACCCTGGGGCCGACGGCTGTTGTGGGCGCTGCTGGTGCTGATTGCCGCTGGCGCCCTCGCCGGCCAGTACATCGCCTACCATTTCGACGAACTGGCGCGACAGGATCAATATCGTCCGTGGTTCCAGCAACTTTGCCCGCAAATCGGCTGCACCGTACCTTCCAAGGTCGACATCGCGAAAATCAAAAGCAGCAACCTGGTGGTGCGCAGCCATCCCGAGTTCAATGGCGCTCTGGTGGTCGATGCGATCATCTATAACCGTGCGCCCTTCTCCCAGCCTTTCCCGCTGCTGGAACTGCGCTTCGCCGACCTCAATGGCCACCTGATCGCCAGCCGCCGCTTCAAACCCGGCGAGTACCTCAATGGCGATCTCGAAGGCATGGCGGAAATGCCTCCGCAAACGCCGATCCACATCGCCCTGGACATTCTCGACCCCGGCGCCAAGGCCGTGAACTACAGTTTGAGCTTTCACTCTCCGGAGTGAAACGCTTCATCGACCCCGGGTTGATGTCGGCTTTTTGACTCCGCCCGGCAAACCAAACCACGGGTAATAACAGAATAACTGTTCAGATTTTGTTCAATTCAGCCTTTATCCAGTCATCGAGAGCGGGTATCATGCCAACCCTTTTTCGAACTCTCATGATCCGGCCCCACAACAGGGAAGTCCTATGTCGGCGGTACGCATCGGCCCATACACATTACATAACAGCTTGATTCTCGCCCCCATGGCGGGCGTCACCGACCAGCCCTTTCGTCAGCTGTGCAAGCGCTTGGGCGCGGGACTGGTTGTCTCGGAAATGGTCACCAGCGACATGAGCCTGTGGAACACCCGCAAGTCGCGCATGCGCATGATCCACGAAGGTGATCCCGAGCCACGCTCGGTACAGATCGCCGGTGGGGACGCGCAGATGCTGGCGGACGCCGCCCGTGCCAACGTTGAAATGGGCGCGCAGATTATTGATATCAACATGGGCTGTCCGGCAAAAAAAGTCTGCAACAAGGCTGCCGGTTCCGCACTGTTGAAGGATGAACCCCTGGTAACCGAGATCCTGCAGGCTGTCGTGGCCGCGGTCGATGTGCCGGTTACCCTGAAGATCCGGACCGGTTGGGACCGGGACAACAAGAACGGCCTGACGGTGGCGAAAATCGCCGAACAGGCAGGCATTACGGCGCTGGCGGTGCATGGCCGCACCCGTGCCGACCTGTACACCGGTGAAGCCGAGTACGACACCATTGCCGCGATCAAGCAGGCGGTGTCGATTCCGGTCTTCGCCAACGGCGATATCGACTCGCCGGAAAAAGCCCGGTACGTGCTCGACGCGACCGGTGCCGATGGCCTGCTGATTGGCCGGGCCGCCCAGGGGCGGCCGTGGATTTTTCGCGAGATCGACCATTTCCTGCGTACCGGCGAGAAGCTCCCGGCGCTGGAACTGATCGAGGTGGAACGCATTCTGCTAGAGCATCTGGCCGCCCTGCACGCCTTCTATGGCGATGTCATGGGTGTGCGCATTGCTCGAAAGCATGTGGGCTGGTATCTCGCAACCCTGCCGGGCGCCAGGGAGTTTCGCGCCCACTTCAATCGTTTGGATGGTACGGATACACAATGCGCCAACGTTCGGGCATTTTTCGCCGAGCGTTACAAGAGCCTGACAGGGGACGGAGAGTGGGTGGCCGCATGACGATGATGACCGAGACTTTAGTGAGTGGAACAACACCCGTGAGCGACAACGTAAATTTGAAACAGCACCTCAATACGCCAAGCGAAGAAGGCCAGACCCTTCGCGGGAGTGTCGAGAAGGCGCTGCACAATTATTTCGCCCACCTTGAGGGCGCTGCCGTCACGGATGTGTACAACCTGGTGCTCTCCGAAGTCGAGGCTCCCCTGCTCGAATGCGTGATGAACTATGTCAAGGGCAACCAGACCAAGGCCAGCGAGATGCTCGGACTGAACCGGGGCACGCTGCGCAAGAAACTCAAGCAATACGACTTGTTGTAAGCATTCAATCAAACCAGAAAGGCGCCCGCGTAAAACCGGTCGCCTTTTTTGCTGACTTCCTTTGCTTTTGATGGAAATTGAGATGACCGACCAGACTACCCGCCTGCCGATCCGCCGCGCCTTGATCAGCGTTTCCGACAAGACCGGGATCCTCGAATTCGCCAAGGAGCTTGAAGCCCTGGGCGTCGAGATCCTCTCCACCGGCGGAACGTTCAAGCTGCTGCAGGACAACGGCGTTGCCGCAGTGGAAGTCGCTGATTACACCGGTTTTGCGGAAATGATGGACGGCCGGGTGAAGACCCTGCACCCGAAAATCCACGGCGGGATCCTCGGTCGTCGCGGTATCGACGACGCCATCATGAACGAGCACGGCATCAAGCCGATCGACCTGGTAGCAGTCAACCTGTACCCGTTCGAAGCCACCATCAGCAAGCCAGGCTGCGACCTGCCGACGGCGATCGAGAACATCGACATCGGCGGCCCGACCATGGTCCGTTCCGCCGCCAAGAACCACAAGGACGTGGCCATCGTGGTCAATGCCAGCGATTACGCCAGCGTCCTGGAAAACCTCAAGGCCGGCGGCCTGACCTATGCCCAGCGTTTCGACCTGATGCTCAAGGCCTTCGAACACACCGCCGCCTACGACGGCATGATCGCCAACTACATGGGCACCGTGAACCAGGCTGCTGACACTCTGAGCACAGAAGGTCGCAGCGAATTCCCGCGCACCTTCAACAGCCAGTTCATCAAGGCTCAGGAAATGCGCTACGGCGAGAACCCGCACCAGAGCGCGGCGTTCTACGTTGAAGCCAAGCCTGCCGAAGTCGGCATCGCCACCGCGACCCAACTGCAAGGCAAGGAACTGTCGTACAACAACGTGGCCGACACCGACGCCGCGCTGGAATGCGTGAAGAGCTTCGTCAAGCCGGCTTGCGTGATCGTCAAGCACGCCAACCCGTGCGGCGTGGCGGTCAGCCCGGACGCCGAAGGCGGCATCCGCAAGGCCTACGACCTGGCCTACGCCACCGACACCGAGTCCGCTTTCGGCGGCATCATCGCCTTCAACCGTGAACTGGATGCCGAGACCGCCAAGGCGATCGTCGAACGTCAGTTCGTCGAAGTGATCATCGCGCCTTCGGTCAGCGAAGAAGCCCGCGCCATTGTCGCTGCCAAAGCCAACGTACGCCTGCTGGCCTGCGGTGAGTGGTCGGCTGACCGCGCGGCAGCGTGGGACTACAAGCGCGTCAACGGTGGCCTGCTGGTACAAAGCCGCGACATCGGCATGATCGGCGCCGATGACCTCAAGGTCGTGACCAAACGCGCACCGAGCGAGCAGGAAATCAACGACCTGATCTTCGCCTGGAAAGTCGCCAAGTACGTGAAGTCCAACGCCATTGTCTACGCCAAGAATCGCCAGACCATCGGTGTCGGCGCTGGCCAGATGAGCCGCGTGAACTCCGCGCGTATTGCTGCGATCAAGGCTGAACATGCTGGCTTGCAGGTAGCGGGCTCGGTGATGGCTTCCGACGCCTTCTTCCCGTTCCGCGACGGCCTGGACAATGCGGCCAAGGCGGGCGTGACTGCTGTGATCCAGCCAGGCGGCTCGATGCGTGACGCAGAAGTGATTGCTGCTGCCGACGAAGCCGGTATCGCAATGGTCTTTACTGGCATGCGCCACTTCCGTCACTAAGCACACGTCCACTGTAGGAGCCGGCTTGCCGGCGAAGGGGCCCCGTCAGACACACCGCGGCGCTCCTTTCGCTGGCAAGCCAGCTCCTACAAGAGCATTCAGCAGGATGCTTCCCCGAATTTGCGTCATCCGAGGTTTTTGAAATGAATGTTTTGATCATTGGCAGCGGTGGCCGTGAACACGCCCTGGCCTGGAAAGTGGCTCAGGATCCGCGCGTGCAGAAGGTGTTCGTGGCTCCGGGCAACGCCGGTACCGCCATCGAAGCCAAGTGTGAGAACGTCGCCATCGACGTACTGGCGCTTGAGCAACTGGCAGACTTTGCCGAGAAAAACGTTTCCCTGACCATCGTCGGCCCTGAAGTGCCGCTGGTTGCCGGTGTTGTGGATCTGTTCCGCAGCCGCGGCCTCGACTGCTTCGGTCCGACCGCTGGCGCTGCGCAACTGGAAGGTTCGAAAGCCTTCACCAAGGATTTCCTGGCTCGCCACAAGATCCCGACTGCCGACTACCAGAACTTCACCGAAATCGAGCCGGCCCTCGCTTACCTGCGTGAAAAAGGCGCTCCGATCGTGATCAAGGCCGACGGCCTGGCCGCCGGTAAAGGCGTGATCGTCGCCATGACCCTGGCCGAAGCCGAAGACGCCGTGCGCGACATGCTGGCGGGCAATGCCTTTGGCGATGCGGGTTCGCGCGTGGTCATCGAAGAGTTCCTGGACGGCGAAGAAGCCAGCTTCATCGTCATGGTCGACGGCAAGAACGTGCTGCCGATGGCCACCAGCCAAGACCACAAACGCGTCGGCGACGGCGACACCGGTCCAAACACCGGCGGCATGGGTGCTTACTCCCCGGCGCCAGTGGTCACCGCAGAGGTGCACAAGCGCGTCATGGACCTGGTGATCTGGCCGACCGTGCGCGGCATGGCCGAGGAAGGCAACGTCTACACTGGCTTCCTGTACGCCGGTCTGATGATCGACAAGGCTGGTAACCCAAAAGTCATCGAATTCAACTGCCGTTTCGGCGACCCTGAGACCCAACCGGTGATGCTGCGCCTGCAGTCGAGCCTGGTACTGCTGGTCGAAGCCGCCTTGGCCCAGGCGCTGGATAAAGTAGAAGCACAATGGGATCCACGCCCGAGCGTCGGCATCGTCCTGGCCGCTGGCGGCTATCCTGGTGACTACGCCAAAGGCGCAGCCATCAAGGGGCTGGATGCAGCCTCTGCACTGGAAGGCAAGGTTTTCCACGCCGGCACTGCGCTCAAGGATGGTCAGGTAGTGACGGCCGGTGGTCGTGTATTGTGCGCCACAGCCATGGGTGCCAGCGTCGACGCCGCACAACAGCAGGCCTACAAGCTGGCGGCAGCGATTGACTGGGAAGGCTGCTTCTATCGCAAGGACATTGGCTACCGCGCCATTGCCCGCGAGCGTGGCGAGAACCAGGAATAAGGTAAATACCGCGCCAGGCAATGAACACGGTTTATTGCCTGGCTATTCCGGCGCCGCGCATCGTTATATTCTGGCATCAACCTAACGAAGGGATTTCGCCGTGCGCTGGCTCAGGATTGCCATAAGCTTAACCGTCACGTTGCTGACCTTGCTCTGCATGCTACCGGCCCAAGCCGTGCAAGGCAGTGGCTGGGCGGTATTGCTCGACGAACAGGGCGACCTGCAACTGAGCGACATCCGCTCCGCACGCTACACCAATCAATTCAGCCCTATCGAACTCGACCGCATTACCGCGGCCGAACCCGATGGCGCGTTATGGTTGCGATTCAGGCTGGCACCGGGCAAACACGAACAGTTGCTGCGGGTGTTCGCGCCTGACCTGCACCAGTTCAACATGTACGTACTGGACGGCGACAAGCTGATCGATCAATCCAGCACGGGCAACGAACAGCCCCAATCCGAGCGGCCATTGCCCAGCAGCGACTTCATGCTGGCCCTGCCGCAAAGCGACAACCCCCTCGATGTATACCTGCGACTGGCCTCCGACCACCAGTTACGGCCCTATATCACCCTGCAATCGGCGATCATCGCAGCTGCCAACCAGAACCAGACGCTGATCTATGGCCTGCTGTTCGGTTGCATCGTCATGTTGATCCTGCACAATCTCATCCGCTACGCCTACACCCGCTCGCGCAGTGCCCTCTGGCTGGCGGCGTGCGAAGGGCTGTTGATGCTCAGCCTGCTGCTGTTGCTGAACCTCGCCGGCCCCTGGCTACCCGACTGGCATGCACTGCAAACGCCGGGGGCTTACCTGGCACTGCTACTGACTGCGCCCTGCGGTCTGATGCTTGCCTATCGCTTTTTCTCCCCGCTCGGGCCGCACCCGCTGAATCGGTTGCTGCTGGGCGAGGTCCTGCTCATCACCGCCTGCGGCCTGATGCTGCTGTTCGTCAATACCTTGCCACTGAACTTCATAACCTACGGCCTGGTTGCCCTGGCAGGCCTGACCATGCTGTTCATCAGCGCCTATCACTGGCAAAAAGGTTATCGCCCGGCTCGCCTCTTCGTGGCGGCCATGGTGGTGTTCAATCTCGGGGCACTGGTCATCCTGCCCGCGCTGCTGGGGCTGACCCTGATCGAACCCCATGGCCTGATCACCACATTGCTGGCGTTCATCTGTATCAGCGGCCTGCTGATGAGCATTGCGTTGAGCGAGCGCCAGCGCCGCATTACAGAAGACCGTTTCAGCATCAGTCGCGACCTGGCGGCCAGCAACGCCGAAATCAACGCCAAGGCCGAATTCCTGGCGAAGATCAGCCATGAGATCCGTACCCCGATGAACGGCGTCCTCGGTATGACCGAACTGCTGCTGGGCACACCGCTTTCGGTCAAGCAACGCGACTATGTGCAGACGATCCACAGCGCCGGCAACGAGTTGCTGACACTGATCAACGAAATTCTCGACATTTCCAAACTCGAGTCCGGGCAGATCGAACTGGACGACGTGCAGTTCGACCTCAACGCACTGATCGAAGACTGCCTGAGCATCTTCCGCGCCAAGGCCGAGCAGCAAAACGTCGAGTTGATCAGCTTCATCCAGCCACAAGTGCCGCGGGTGATCAGCGGTGACCCGACGCGACTGCGCCAGACCCTGTTGAGCCTGTTGGAAAACGCCCTGAAAAAAACCGACGAAGGCGAAATCCTGATCGTCGTGGCGCTCGACGAGCGCAGCGCCAAACCGCGCCTGCGTATTGCCGTGCAGGACAGCGGCGAGCCCATGGATGCCGAAGAGCGCGACGCCCTGATGCACGCCGAACTGCATAGCCGGCATTTCCTTTCGGCCACCCACCTGGGTGGCAACCTGGGTCTGGTGATTGCCCGGCAACTGATTCGCTTGATGCAAGGGGAATTTGGAATCAAGAGTGGCAGCAACCAGGGCAGCACCCTGTGGCTGACCCTGCCGCTGGACCCGGATCGCCTCGAACACCCAACCTCAGACCTCGACGGCCCGTTGCAGGGTGCACGGGTATTGGTGGTGGACGACAACGACACCTGTCGCAAGGTGCTGGTGCAACAATGCAGCGCCTGGGGCCTGAACGTCAGCGCCGCGCCTTCCGGCAAGGAAGCGCTGGCACTGTTGCGCACCAAGGCTCATTTGCGCGATTACTTCGATGTGGTCCTGCTGGACCAGAACATGCCCGGCATGACCGGCATGCAACTGGCGGCCAAGATCAAGGAAGACCCGAGCCTGAACCATGACATCCTGCTGATCATGCTCACCGGCATCAGCAATGCGCCGAGCAAGATCATTGCGCGCAACTCCGGGATCAAGCGCATCCTCGCCAAGCCGGTGGCCGGCTACACCCTCAAGACCACCCTGGCCGATGAACTGTCCCAACGCAACAAAGGCCTGGTTATCACGCAGCCACTGCCAAACGGCCCTGCCCTGCCGGTCAAGGTCCCCTGCGACTTCCGCATTCTGGTGGCCGAAGACAACAGCATCTCGACCAAGGTGATCCGCGGCATGCTGAACAAGCTCAATCTGCAACCGGATACCGCTTGCAACGGCGAAGAAGCCCTGCAGGCGATGAAAGCCCAGCGTTACGACCTGGTCCTGATGGACTGCGAAATGCCGATCCTCGACGGCTTCTCGGCCACCCAGCAATTGCGTGCCTGGGAAGTCGGCAACCAGCGCGTCCGTACCCCCGTGGTGGCATTGACCGCCCATATCCTGGCCGAACACAAAGAGCGTGCGCGACAGGCCGGCATGGATGGGCACATGGCCAAACCGGTCGAACTGTCGCAGCTGCGCGAACTGATCGAGCACTGGGTCGCCCAGCGTGACCAGCACAATCGCGCAACGACCCAAACGTCCTGAGCCGACAGACTGCGCAACCCCTGATAGACTCCCCCTCGACTTCCCTCGCCAGTGAGCCCGGCACCATGCTCCATGTGTTGTTCAGCGTTTACCTGAAGATGCTGGTGCTCTACAGCCCATTCTTCGTATTGTCCTGCTTCATCAGCCTGACCCGTGGTTATTCGCGCAAGGAACAGCGTCGGCTGGCCTGGAAAGTAGCGGTCGCCACACTGGTCTCCAGTGTGCTGCTGTACTTGTTCGGCCGAGTGATTTTCAGTGTTTTCGGCATTACCGTGGACGCCTTCCGCATCGGCGCAGGCAGCGTACTGTTCATTTCGGCACTCGGAATGGCACAAGGCAAATCGGCGGTACAGACCGACAACGTGCAGCAGGATGTGACCATCGTCCCGCTGACCATTCCGCTGACCGTCGGCCCCGGCACCATCGGTGCCTTGCTGGTGATGGGCGTGAGCCAGCCGCACTGGGACGACAAGCTCACCGCCATTGTCAGTATTGCCCTGGCCAGCTTCACCGTGGGGGTGGTGCTTTATCTGTCGAGCCGCATTGAACGCATACTCGGCGATCAGGGCTTGCAGATTGTCAGCCGCTTGATGGGGCTGTTTGTTTGCGCGCTTGCGGCACAGATCATCTTTACCGGCGTGAAAGGCTATCTGGCGCCCTGACACTTGATCGCGGTGGAGCACGGCTGAAAAGCCCGTACTCCACCTGAAAAATCAGGTCAATGGCTTCTCGCCGTACCAGCGTGGTGTGTAGACCCACTCTCCTCCTCCAGCACGTGGAAAAACGCAGGTCAGGGATGAACCGATCAACACCATGGTGCGCATGTCGACCTGATCCGGGGTCAATTGGCCAAGGGTGGTGATCCGCAGTGTTTGCCCCGGGCGCCCGATGTCCCGGCCCAACACCACAGGAGTCTCAGGCACACGGTGCCGGGCGACGATTTCAAGCGCCTGGCCCAGTTGCCATGGCCGCGAACGAGAAATCGGGTTGTAGAACGCCAGGGCCAGATCGGCTTGAGCGGCCAGGTCCAGCCGTTTCTCGATGATTGCCCATGGCTTGAGGTTATCCGACAGCGACAGCACACAGAAGTCATGGCCCAGTGGTGCACCGGCCTGGGCGGCTGTCGCCAGCGAGGCCGAAACCCCCGGCAGAATCTCGAGATCAACATTATGCCAGTGGGCATCGGTGGATTCATGCAGCGCTTCCAGCACCGCCGCAGCCATGGCAAAAACCCCCGGATCCCCTGAAGAAACCACCACTACCGAACGCCCTTGGGCGGCCAGTTCGAAAGCGTGTCGGGCGCGTTGCATCTCTTCGCGGTTGTCGGTGCAATGCAGCACCTGATCGGCGCGAAACGGCCCAGCCATGCGCACGTAGGTTTCGTAACCCAGCACGTCGGTTGCGCGGGCCAGTTCCGCCTTCACGGCCGGCACCATCAGTTCCGCGGCACCCGGCCCCAGACCGATCACGGCCAGGCGTCCACGAGGCCGGCCAACCTGCAACGGATCCAGCGGTTGACCGGCAACCGCGATGGTCAGCGTATCGTCGCCATGGAGGCTGACAGGCTCGCCGATCGCCAAGCGCAGGCACTCGCCGAGATTCCCCCTGGCGCTGGCGAAACGCAGCGGCACACCCAATTCAAGCGCCGCTTCGCGCAACCCGGGACTGGCCATTTCTGTGTCGGCGACCAACAGGCAAGCCAACGACTGCAAGGCAATTTTGGCCCGATGCAATGCCTGGCGCACAGCCCCCGCGACGTTCACCAGGCCAGCATCCACTGCGACCACCACATTGCGCGGATAGATCAACAGCTCATTGGCCGCGGGTGTCCGTTCGGCATGACTGACATGCACCGCCAATCGGGCCTGGGCATCTTCGGGCAACTGCGCCTGCGCCAGCCACGGGGCCTCACCCTCAATGCGCACCGTTTCCCCCGCGAGCAAATCGGAAACGAAACGCTTGCCCAGTTCCAGATCGCCAAGGGCATAACCGCTGGGCGGGTTGAGCAGGCACGTGCCAAAACGCAATTCGCCGCTGGTGGTGATCGCAGCAGCGACTTCAAGCCCGGCGGCAATCTCCCGAGCCATCACATTCACCCCGCCGAGACCACCCAGCAGTGGAACCACGGCGCTGCCGTCTTCGGCCACCGCCAGTACCGGTGGTTCGGCGCCCTTTTCCAGCAACAGGGGCGCCAGCGTGCGAATCACGATCCCGGCCGCGCACAGGGCAATGATCGGTGTGCCCTGTTGGTAGAGCTCGCGCAGGGTCGCGCCAAATTCGTGATAGACCCGATCCGCGCCGTCGACCCGTTCGGCCAGGCCGTGGATCACTGCGTCGGGGTACACCTGCTGAATGCTGCGTGCGGTAGCGAGGCTGCCATTGCCAAGTATGACAATCGCCGGAACTGGACGAGTCATCAGCCTTGCCACCTTTCACCGGGAACGATGATCAACGAGAAGTACGGCGAGGACATCGGCTCGACCTGATCCAGCGGCACGATCTTCTGATTGGCCATGGTCGCGCGTTCAACGTACAGCGCACGCTCGGCCAGACCGAGCTCTTCCAGCACCTGGCGGACCTTGGGAAAGTTGCGGCCCAGTTTCATGATCACCGCCGCATCGGCATCGGCCAGGCGGCGCTTGAGTTCGTCGTGCGGCAGCACACCGGACAACACCGACAGGCTCTGATTGCGATACACCAGTGGTGCACCGAGCACCGAGGCACCGCCGAGCATCGAGCACACACCGGGCACGACTTCAGCCTGATAACGCTGGGCGAGCCGGTCGTGCAAGTACATGTAGGAGCCGTAGAAGAACGGATCGCCCTCGCAGATCACCGCCACGTCACGGCCCGCGTCGAGATGCGTGGCCAGTTCTGCGGCAGCGTCATCGTAGAAGTCACTGATCACTTGCTCGTAGGACAAAGGAGCCGGCAAGGCTTCGGTGGTCACCGGGTACACCAGTGGCAACAGGTTCTGGGCATCTTGCAGGTGCGCTTCGATGATGCCGAAGGCATTGCCCTTCTTGCCCTTGGCGACAAAGTACGCCACTACAGGCGACTCGCGCAGCAAACGCAGAGCCTTGACGGTAATCAGTTCCGGATCACCGGGACCGACGCCGAGGCCGATCAAACGTCCAGGTTGCTGCATCATTCGATCTCCGTGGCGAGGGCATTGACAGCGGCGGCGGCCATGGCGCTACCGCCCAGGCGACCCTGCATGATGACAAAAGGCACGCCACGGCTGTCGGCCGCCAGCGCTGCCTTGGATTCGGCAGCACCGACAAAGCCCACCGGAAAGCCGAGGATCAACGCCGGTTTCGGCGCGCCGGCGTCGAGCATTTCCAGCAAATAAAACAGTGCCGTCGGGGCGTTGCCGATGACCACCACGCTGCCTTCGAGGTGCGGACGCCACAATTCCAGCGCAGCGGCTGAACGGGTATTGCCCAATTCACGGGCCAGTTCCGGAACGCTCTCATCGCGCAAGGTGCAGATCACCGGATTGTTCGCCGGCAACCGCGCGCGGGTCACGCCCTCGGAGACCATCCGCGCATCGCACAAGATCGGCGCGCCAGCTGCCAGCGCGTCACGCCCGGCCTTGCCCGCCCCTTCGGAAAACTGCAAACCGTCGATAGCCTCGACCATGCCGCAGGCGTGAATCACACGGACCGCGAGTTTCTCCAGATCGGCCGGGATTCGGTCGAGGTTGGCCTCGGCGCGAATGATCGCGAAGGAGTTGCGATAGATCTCCTGACCGTCGCGGATGTAATCAAGCATCAAGTGGGCTCCGTGAGCGGGCGTCGAGCAGGGCCGCGACCGCTTCAATAGTAAGGTTGCGTGCGTGCAGTGCGCCGAAACCCGGCTGCACTGCATCGCGAAAATAGAGATCGTAGTGACCGGGGGCGACGGCCAGCAAGGTGACGGGCGCCGTATGCGCGGCGGCGCAGGAACGCGCGCATCCGCTCAAATGCACGCTTGGCGTTTGACCCTGACGCTGCAGCAGTGAGGCCAGTTGCCGGGCATCGCCCTTGGTCTCGGCCAGGCCTTTACCACAGCCATTTGAACCGGTGCAGGCGATCAACCGCGACAAGGGCTGATCGGCTTCGCACTGCAAGCCCAGACATTGCAATTGCCGAATGACCTCAGCGGCGTTTTGCGCGCGGACATTGGGCAGCAGCAGGCTTTGCCAGGGTGTGAAGCGCAGACTGGAATCACCGAACTCCCGTGCAAGTTGTGCCACACCCCGCAGCATCGCCGGATCGAGTCGCCCCAGCGGCGGGACAGCCCCCACATAGACAACACCGGACTCGACCTGGGGATGGGCGCCGATGTGCAAATCACTTGAGCCCGAAACCCGTTGCCAGTCGACAACGGCTTGCATCGGCACTCGCTCAGCCAGCCGAAGCAGTAAGGCCTCGACCGAGCACTCGGTCAGCAAATGGCGCATCCGCGTCTGCTCGGGGCGCGCCAGTTCAAGGAACAACTCAAGGACCGCGACCACCAGCGCGTGCCCGTCATCGAGTGCAACCGAACCGGCGGGGCTGTCCGTCGGGCATCCCGCCAGACCGAACGCCAGCCGTTGCTCACCGTCTCGCACAAACGCGGAGAGCCACAGGTCATGGGGATGTTCGAGCATCGCCAGGTCTTCACCGCCATCAAGCAGCACGGCGAACTTGGCACTGAGGTCGTGAAAAACCGCGTGGCTTTGCAGTGTGGCGAGGATCTGCCCGGCCAGCGGGCGAGTGTCGAACAGCATGCACCGATCGATCCCGGCGCCGGGGCTGAGCATCAGGTTGCGCACATCGTCGCCAGCCGCCGTGCGCGGTCCCAGATCGGCGGCCAGCAGGCTGTCGATCAACGCCGATTGCTCGTTGCCGACGCCGCGGATCTGCAGGTTGGCCCGGTTGGTCGCCTCGATCGCTCCGCTGGCGAAACGCTCGGCCGCAGCCGCCACCGCCTCGGCCTGGACGCAGCTGATCGAACCGCCGTTCAACTTGATCCGGCAGATGCCGCCATCCAGTGCCGGCACGATACGCAGCAACCCCGGACAAGCCGAGGGGCGTAAGGCAGCGGACAGCGGACGTTCGTTCAAGGCGGACCCGTTCAGGTGGCGAGGCGATTCACGGCGAAAGTGCGCGGTATTATGCCTGCTTTACTTCGCTGCATGAAAAGACTCCGGTCGGGAAGAGAAGGCAGTCAGCTCAAGGAACCCGCGCTATCATGCCGCCCAACAACGTTGAACGCGTGATTGAGGAACGGCATGACACCCTGGCTGACGGTAGTAGGCATCGGCGAAGACGGTTTCAAGGGCCTGGGCAAGAACGCCCGGCATGCGCTGTTGCGCGCCGCGAAAATCATCGGCGGCCAGCGGCACCTGGATTTGCTCCCGCCGTGCATACGCGGCGAGCGCCAGCCGTGGCCGAGCCCCTTCTGCCTTGAGTCGCTGCTGGCGCACCGTGGCGAACCCGTTTGCGTTCTGGCCAGTGGCGATCCGATGTTCTTCGGCGTCGGCGCCAGCCTTGCCCGACAACTCCCCGCAGCCGAGATGCTGACGCTTCCCGCGCCCTCCTCCTGCTCACTGGCCGCAGCGCGAATGGGTTGGCCGTTGCAGGAGGTGGTGACACTGTCGGTGGTGGCCCGGCCTGTCGCCGCACTCAACGCCCACCTGTCCAGCGGCGTGCGCTTGCTGGTATTGAGCAACGACGGCCGCAGCCCCGCCGCCATCGCTGCACTGTTGCGCGAACGTGGCTTCGGCCCTAGCCGTCTCACCGTGCTGGAACATCTGGGAGGCGACGCCGAACGACGCATCGACGGTATCGCCAGCGACTGGATCCATTCGCCGATCGCCGACCTGAACCTGATCGCCATCGAGTGCATCGCCGAGCCGAACACGTTGCGGTTGTCGCGACTGGCTGGCCTGCCGGACTCGGCGTTCCGGCACGACGGCCAACTGACCAAACGCGATGTGCGCGCCATCACCCTCGCGCGCCTGGCTCCGACTCCCGGCGAACTGTTGTGGGACGTCGGCGCCGGCAGCGGCTCGATCGGCATCGAATGGATGCGCGCTCACCCCAGTTGCCGCGCACTGGCCATCGAAGCAGATGCGGGCCGCCAATCGTTGATCGAACACAACCGCGATGCCCTCGGCGTACCTGGTCTGCAGCTGGTTCGCGGCAGCGCGCCCCAGGCCTTGGCCGGGCTCGAGCGACCCGATGCGATTTTCATCGGCGGCGGTGTCACCCGCGAAGGCGTGCTTGATGCCTGTTGGGCCGAACTCAAACCCGGGGGCCGGCTGATTGCCAACGCAGTCACCCTGCAAAGTGAAATGACCCTGATGGCCTGGCGCGAGCAACACGGCGGGGAGTTGACCCGCATTCATATCGCCCAGGCACAACCGCTCGGCGACTTCGACACCTGGCGCCAGGCCTTGCCGATTACCTTGCTCGACGTGACGAAACCCTTCGATGCGTGATGAAACCGCCGAACAACCTGCCCCCCTGCGCAGCGGCCTGACCACCGGCAGTTGCGCCACGGCTACCAGCCTCGCCGCCGCGCGCCTGCTGCTGGATGGCACATTGACCGATGCGGTGGAAATCGTGCTGCCCAAGGGCAAACAGGTGCAGATGCGCCTGGAGTTCTGCCGCCTCACCGAGGACGGCGCCGAAGCGGGAACCCTCAAGGATGCCGGTGACGATCCCGACGTGACCCACGGAGCCCTGCTGTACTCCCAGGTGCGCCTGAGCGCCGAACCGGGGACTCGCTTCAAGGCCGGACTTGGCGTCGGCACCGTGACCCGGCCGGGACTGGTGCTGGGTGTCGGCGAGCCCGCGATCAATCCGGTGCCTCGCAAAATGATCAGCGAGCACTTGGCCCGACTGGCCGACGAACTCGGCTACAGCGGTGGTTTCGACGTCACGGTCAATGTCGAGAACGGCGAAGCACTGGCACTGAAAACCATGAACCCGCGCCTGGGCATTCTTGGCGGCCTGTCGATACTCGGTACCAGTGGCATCGTCCGGCCGTTTTCCTGCGCGGCCTACATCGCCTCGATCCACCAGGGCATCGACGTGGCGAAAACCAACGGTTACCTGCACATCGCCGCCTGCACCGGCAACGCCAGCGAAGACACCATGCGCAGGGTCTACAACCTGCCGGAAATCGCCCTGATCGAAATGGGCGACTTCGTGGGCGCCGTGCTCAAGCACCTGCGCAAAGTACCTGTGGATAAACTCAGCCTGTGCGGTGGTTTCGGCAAGATCAGCAAACTGGCGGCCGGGCATATGGACCTGCACAGTCGTCATTCGAGCATCGACCTACCGCAACTGGCGTTATGGGCAGCGCAAGTTGGCGCCGATGCGGCCTTGCAGCAGAGCATCCGCGAGGCCAACACCAGCCAGCAGGCACTGGCCATGGCCGCCGCCGCCGGGGTAGCCCTGGGAGATGCGGTCTGTCAGCACGCCCTGGAGTTTGCCCGCAGCGTGGTGCCGGCGCAGGTTCAGGTGGAAGTCTTTGCCATCGATCGCCAGGGCGGGATCGTTGGCCATGCGGGAGCCTTTCAATGAAACGCATCCTGTTGCTCGGCGGCGTGACCGAAGCCATGGTCATTGCCCGCACGCTGGGCCCACAGCATATCTACAGCCTGGCCGGGATCGGTCGGGTGCCGACCGATCTGCAATGCCAGGTTCGCGTCGGCGGCTACGGTGGTGCCGAGGGCCTGGCGCAATTCATTCGCGATGAAGGGATCGATCTGCTGCTCGACGCCACTCACCCCTACGCCGCCCAAATCAGCCAGAACGCCGCGACCGCCGCACGCTTGAGCTGCGTTCCCTGCTGGGCGCTAAGGCGTCCAGCCTGGCAAGCCCAGGCGGGTGATGACTGGCGGGAAGTCGCCGATTGGGCCGAACTGATCGAAGCCCTCAAGCCCTTCCGTCGACCGCTGTTCACCCTCGGTCGCGAGCCCCTGCAACACCTGGATGACATTCCCGCGGAGCAATTCTGGACCCTGCGCGCACTGGACGTGTATCCGGGCAACGAACGCTGCGAAGTGATCGGCGCCCGAGGCCCCTTCCTGATCGACGATGAACGCGAGTTGTTCGAGCGGCGAAACATCGACGTGCTGATCAGCAAGAACAGCGGCAGCACGGCGACCGAGCCGAAACTGGAAGTCGCCCGTGAGCGGGGGGTGCCGGTGATTGTTTTGAAGCGGCCGGTGTTATCGGGGGTTGATCGGGAGTTCCTGACGCCTGAGGAAACACTTGGCGCGTTGTCGGTCTTCGTTCATTAGGTCAGGATCATTGGCTTGCATGATAAGTAACCTATTTGTTACCGTCAGGGCCGCCTGTGATCACACTCGAAGAATACGTACAGGACAACGAAACCAGCCCCTTTGGTCGCTGGTTTTCCAACTTGAATGCGCAGGCAGCGCTTAAGGTATCCACCGCGCTGCTGCGCCTCGAGTTAGGAAACACATCAAACATCAAGTGGTTCGATGGGCTCGGCGAGTACCGGATAGATTGGGGCCCGGGCTATAGAATCTATCTCGTTCAAGAAGGGAAACACCTGATCATCCTTTTTGGTGGCGGTGACAAGTCCACACAAAAAACTGACATCAAACAAGCGAAAGTACTGATAGCCGAGTTTCGATCCCGAAAAAAGACTGAACGACACCGGAGATAACGTCATGGCGCTCACCCGAAGCTACAAACACACCATTGCCGAGCGTGCCCAACGTGATCCCGAGTTCGCCCAGGCACTGTTGGATGAGGCTGCTACTCTGTTTCTTAATGGCGAACCCGAAATGGCCCGGATCATCCTGCGCGACCTCATCAACGCCACCGTTGGTTTTGAGGAACTGGCAAAGGAAACGGCAAAGCCCAGCAAAAGCCTCCATCGAATGTTGTCCGCCAAAGGCAACCCAAGCATGGACAACCTGGCTGCAATATTCGCCGTAATTCGCGCTACGCTTGGAGTAGAAATACAAGTACATGCGGTACGTGCGCACTGAGCCAATATCTTTTTACTGCGACACCAAACCGCACGCTGCCTTTTTACTTATCGGCCCTGATCAGGCTAAATAGCCCGCGCCTGATCGCCCACCCAAACGGATTTGTCCCATGTCCCGACACCGGCTCGCAATTGCCTGGATAGCCTGCTTCGCAGTGCTGTTCAACATGCTCGCCATGCCGATGTCCGGAGCGATGGCGCAAACGGTGAAGTCACCGGCCGAACAGTTGTTGTGGGGCAGTTTCTGCAGCTCCGGCGGCACCAGGATGGTGGCGATTTCCATCGGGGACCTGGAACAGAAAGCCCCGCAAGGCGACAATCATTCCAACATGCAGCATTGCTGGTGCTGCTCGGGTTCTGCGCCATTGGTGGCGTTGCCGGGGCATACGCCACAGCTGTATTTCGCGCACTTCGAGTCCAACCGAAGCCTGCCTGCGACCTCTCTCGAAAGCCCGACACCGCGCCAGCAATGGCCGAGTCTCAACCCCCGCGCATCCCCTCTGGTGTGATTTTTTTCGCAATTGACCTGCGTATCTAATCGCTCTGGAGAACTGCCATGTTGAACAAACTCATCGTTCTGGCCGCGTTGCTGCTGCCTGCCTGCTTTGCCAATGCCCACGAATACAAGGTTGGCGAACTGGAAATCGCTCATCCGTGGTCCCAGGAGTTGCCACCCAATGCGCCCACCGTTGCGGCGTATTTCGTGATCAACAACGAAGGCAAGACCGCCGACCGCCTGCTCAGCGTCGACACCCCCATTGCCGGCGAAGCGCAATTGCATGAACACGTGATGCAAGGCGACGTGATGAAAATGCAGCACGTGCCGAGCGTGGAAGTGCCCGCCGGTGGCGAGGTTACGTTCGCACCGATGGCCTATCACGTGATGTTGCTGGGCCTCAAGGACCGCAGCCTGCTGGTTGACGGCAAGCGCTTCCCGATGACGCTGCACTTCGAGAAGTCCGGTGACGTGACGGTCGAAGTCGCGGTACAGAAGCAGGCGCCGGACAGCCTGCAAGCGCATGTGCACACGCCGTAATCGCCTGAGCTGAAAACGCCCATGCGCTCGCTTAGCGCCAGGTCATCCAGGTCGCGAAATCAGGCATTGAGCCTGACACGCGGCAGCTGGATCAGCCTGTTCGCCATGCTGATGATCTTTATCGGTCCGCTGATTTCTCAGTCGATGCCGATGGATTCGCGCGCCATGTCGATGAGCATGCCTGCGGGTATGAGCATGGACATGTCGGCGATGGAGCATGCCGAGCATGGCACGCAAGCCACCGCCGAACACTGCCCGCCTGCCCCGGGGCACCATGTGCTGTGGGAAAAGTGCGGCTATTGCAGCCTGCTGTTCAATTGCCCGGCGCTGACCGGTGGCGTGTCCTTCGCCAACTTCGTCATTCCACCCGTCAACACCTTCACCACACCCTCTGCGCGCCAGGGCCATGCCCGGCAAACCTACTTTCCCGGCGCCCGCACCCGCGCTCCTCCCGTCGTCGCGTAAACACTCACTTCTGATTTCACACGGTCCGCAAGACAGCCAAAGCAACCTGTGGGAGCGAGCTTGCTCGCGAACGCGGTGTGCCAGGCGACATCAATGTTGACTGGCACTCCCTCTTCGCGAGCAAGCCCGCTCCTACAGGGATTGCGCAGGCTGCCGGCCGTGTCGTTTACGACTGTTCGATGGAAATTGTCATGTCCAGGTTTTCTGCTGTCCCGTGCTTGAGCCCTGCCCAAGCCTCTTTTGCCCTGAACGAATCCGCCGTTCGTTTCAGGCACGCCACCGCCATCCTGTGCGGTGCTTTGCTGGCGCCTTCTGCGCTGGCCGATGAGCATGCCGGTCACAATGAAGAACTGAGCCCGACGGTGATTACCGCCGTTGCCCCCAGTTCGCCACTGACCATCGTCACCAACCCCAAGGAGCCGCGCCAACCGGTGCCGGCCAGCGACGGCGCCGATTACCTGAAAACCATCCCGGGCTTCGCCCTGGTGCGCAATGGCGGCACTAATGGCGACCCGGTGCTGCGTGGCATGTTCGGTTCACGACTGAACATTCTCACCAATGGCGGCATGATGCTCGGTGCCTGCCCGGGCCGGATGGACGCCCCGACCTCCTACATCTCGCCGCAAACCTACGACAAGCTCACCGTGATCAAAGGCCCGCAAACCGTGCTGTGGGGGCCGGGCTCGTCGGCCGGGACGATTCTGTTCGACCGCGAACCGGAACACTTCGGCGAGCTCGGCACACGGGTCAATGCCAGCGTGCTGGCCGGCTCCTGGGGCCGCTTCGACAAACTGCTGGACGCCGCAGCCGGTGGCCAGTCGGGTTACGTGCGGGTCATCGGCAACACCGCGCACTCCGACGACTACCAGGACGGCAATAACGACACCGTGCCGTCGCGCTATGAAAAATGGAACGGCGATGTGGCAGTGGGCTGGACGCCAAACGCCGACACCCTGCTGGAGCTGACCGCCGGCCGTGGCGATGGCGAGGCCCGGTACGCCGGGCGCGGCATGGACGGTTCGCAGTTCCTGCGCGAGAGCCTCGGTCTGCGCTTCGAACAGTCCAACATCGGCGACGTACTGGATAAGGTCGAAGCACAGGTCTACTACAACTACGCCGATCACGTGATGGACAACTACACCCTGCGCACGCCATCCGGCACCGGGATGATGGCCGGCCCCATGGCCTCCAACGTCGACCGTCGCACCCTCGGCGCACGGATCAAGGCCACCTGGCGCTGGGCTGATGTGCAACTGATCAGCGGCATCGACGCGCAGACCAACGAACATCGCCAGCGCAGCGCCATGGGCATCGACACCTACAAGGACCTGCCGTACACCAAGGATGCAGACTTCCACAACTACGGCATGTTCGGCGAACTGACCTGGTACGCCGCCGACCGTGACCGCCTGATCAGCGGCGCACGCCTGGACCGCGCCTCGGCCAAGGACTTTCGGCAGACCACCGGCTCGGGAATGATGACCCGCCCGAACCCGACCGCCGATGACACCCGCGCCGACACCCTGCCGAGCGGTTTCATCCGCTACGAACACGACCTGGCCGACAGCCCGACAACCTTGTATGCCGGCCTCGGTCACACTCAGCGGTTCCCGGATTATTGGGAGCTGTTTTCACCCAAGTTCGGCCCCGCCGGCTCGGTGAATGCCTTCGACTCGATCAAGCCGGAAAAAACCACCCAGCTCGACTTCGGCCTGCAATACAAGACCGAAGCACTCGAAGCCTGGGCCTCGGCTTACGTCGGGCAGGTGCGCGATTACATCCTGTTCAACTACACCCCGACAATGATGGGTACAACCTCGCAAGCCGAGAACATCGACGCGCGAATCATGGGCGGTGAACTGGGCGCCGCTTACAACCTCACCGACAACTGGAAAGCCGACGCGACCCTGGCCTACGCCTGGGGCAAGAACAGCAGCGATGGCACTGCGTTGCCGCAGATGCCGCCACTGGATACCCGTTTCGGCCTGACCTACAGCGAAGACAACTGGAGCGCCGGCGCACTGTGGAGAGTGGTCGCCGCGCAAAACCGCATCGACCAGAACAAGGGCAACGTGGTCGGCAAGGACTTCGACAAGACGCCAGGCTTCGGCGTGTTTTCCCTCAACGGTGCCTATCGGATCAACAGCCACTGGAAGGTCAGCAGCGGCGTCGACAACCTGTTCGGCAAGGCTTACGCCGAGCACTTGAACCTGGCCGGCAACGCCGGTTTCGGCTTCCCCGCCAATGACCCGCAAGCCATCAAGGAACCGGGGCGCACGCTCTGGACCAAGGTGGACATGAGCTTTTAAGAGCATCGCTGTAGGAGCGAGCTTGCTCGCGATCGGTTGCGCAGCAACCGCCAACACACAACTAAAAGATCCAGCCAAGCGGAGCACATGTGATGAAACAGCCCAAAGTGAATTTCTACAACCTGGCCTGGCGCTGGCATTTCTATGCCGGATTGTTCGTGGCGCCTTTCATGGTGATGCTGGCCCTGACCGGCACCATTTACCTGTTCAAACCACAACTCGACTCGCTGATGTACAGCAGTTGGCTCAACGTCCCTGCCGGCCATCACACCCTGGCGGCCGACGACCTGCTCAACCGGGTGAAAGGCGCTTATCCACAAGGCACGATCAAGCAATACCTGCCACCGGTGAACGCCGAACGCAGTGCTCAGTTTGTCGTGCTCGACAGCGGCAAGGAGCTGAATGTATTCATCGACCCGTACCACGGCGACATCCTTGGCGAGCAAGACGCCAAGAAGAATCTGCAAGCCATCGCGCGGGCGATTCACGGCGAATTGATGATCGGTACCGTCGGTGACCGGCTGGTGGAACTGGCCGCCGGCTGGGGCGTGGTGCTGGTGGTTTCCGGGGTGTTCCTGTGGTGGCCACGGGGCCAGGCCGCCGGCATTCTGTGGCCACGCCTGAGCAGTCGCGGCCGGGTGCTGTGGCGTGACTTGCACGCCGTCACCGGGTTCTGGGGTGCTTCGCTGTTGCTGGTGATGCTGCTCAGCGGCATGACCTGGACCGGGTTCTGGGGCGAAAAATTTGCAGGCGTGTGGAACGTGTTCCCTGCCGCGATGTGGGATGACGTGCCGAAGTCCGACGTCGAGGCACGCAGCCTCAACAGCGCCACGCGCCAGACCGTGCCATGGGCCATGGAAAACACGCCGATGCCGATGTCCGGTGACCACGCCGAGCACATGGCCCACGACGGAGCGCATGCTGGCCCGGCGGCGCCGATCATCAGCCTGCAAGACGTACAAGACATCGCCACGCAGAGCAAGGTCGAGCCGGGCTACAGCATCACCTTGCCGAAATCCGCAACCGGCGTGTTCACCATCTCGGTGTTCGCCGATGACCCGCGCAACGACGCCACCCTGCATGTCGATCAGTACAGCGGCAAGGTCCTGGCTGATGTTCGTTTCGAGCACTACGGCACCGTCGCCCGCGCCACGGAAATCGGCGTGATGCTGCACGAAGGCAAGATGTTCGGCGTGTTCAACCAGATCATCGTGCTGCTGATCTGCCTGATGATTTTGCTCAGTGCCGTCAGCGGCGTGGTGATCTGGTGGAAGCGCCGCCCGCAAGGAAAACTTGGCGTGCCGCCGCTGCGCCACGACCTGCCGAAATGGAAAACCGCGATGGTGATCATGTTCGTTCTGGCGGCGGCCTTTCCATTGGTGGGCGCTTCGCTGGTGGCGGTGTGGTTGCTGGATCGCCTGCTGCTGTCGCGTTTTACCCGACCGACTGAAAGCGCCTCATCTTCATCATGAAACAGACGAGATGCACGAGGGCAATAGCAATGTAGACTTCCCCCGCGCATCACCCGGGTAATAGCGGATTTCCTTTCGGGCCTCATCGCTGGCAAGCCAGCTCCTACAGAATGTGCACAAACCTTGTAGGAGCTGGCTTGCCAGCGATGGGGCCATTAGCAACACCTCAAGAGTCACTGCATGACCTCGCTGAACCTCGCAAACATTTCCTGGACACCCCTGGGCCACGGCCATTGCCATCACCAGTTCCAGCTGCGTGATGCTTCTGTGCACGTGGCCACCGGTGAGTTCGTCGGGCTGATCGGCCCTAACGGCAGCGGCAAGACCAGCCTCTTGCGTTGTGCCTGGCGCTTCAGCAAACCGGAGCACGGCGAGGTCAGGCTCGATCACCAGAATGTCTGGAAGCAATCCTCGCGCTGGTGCGCGCAACGCATCGCCGTGGTGTTGCAGGAATTCCCTGATGCCTTCGGCCTGACCGTTTTTGAGGTGGTCGCCATGGGCCGTACGCCGCACAAAGGCCTGTTCGATGGCGACACGCTTGAAGACTCGAATCTCATCAACCAGGCCTTGGCATTGGTCGGTCTCAAGGGCTTCGAAGACCACGGGTTCGCCAGCCTCTCCGGTGGCGAAAAACAGCGAGTCATCCTCGCCCGCGCCCTGGCCCAGCAACCACAGTTGCTGATCCTCGACGAGCCGACCAACCACCTCGACCCGCGATATCAGCTTGAGCTTTTGAAGTTGGTCAAACGCTTGAACATCGGCACCCTGGCAAGCATCCATGACCTCAACCTGGCTGCAGCTTTTTGTGATCGGCTGTACGTGATCAATCATGGCCGTATTCTCGCCAGCGGCACGCCGAAAGAAGTCCTGACAGCTGCGCTGCTGCGCAATGTGTTTGGCGTCGAAGCGCTGATCGATGAACATCCGCTGCACGGCTACCCACGAATTACCTGGATAACCCAACCATGACTTTGCGTTCCCTGCTGCGCTCCGGCCTCTCTCTCGCGTTGCTGTTGGGCAGCGCCCAGGCATTGGCGGAAGCCACCCATTACCCGCTGACGATCAAAAGCTGCAACCGCGAAGTGACCTTCAAGCAGGCACCGCAACACGCCCTCAGCCACGATATCAACATGACCCAAATGATGCTCGCCCTCGACCTCAAGCCACAGATGGCCGGTTACAGCGGCATCAGTGGCTGGAAGGCCGTGACACCCGAGATGCAGACCATTCTCGAAGGCCTGCCGGAGCTGGCGGCCAAGTACCCGTCGGTGGAAACCCTGCTCGACGCCAACGTCGATTTCCTCTTCGCCGGTTGGGACTACGGCATGCGCGTCGGTGGCGATCTCACGCCGCAAACCCTGCAACCGCTGGGCATCAATGTGTATGAGCTGACCGAGTCCTGCGCCTTCGTGATGAAGCGCCCTGCCGCGACCCTGGAAGACACTTACAACGACCTGCGCAACCTCGGCAAAATCTTCGACGTGCAGGATCGTGCCAACGCGCTCATCGCCGACATGCAGAATCAGGTTGCAGAGATCGGCAAGGACCTGCCGGCGGAAAAACCCCGGGTTTTCCTCTACGACAGCGGCGAAGACCGCGCCATGACGTCCGGTCGCCTCGGCATGCCGCAAGCGCTGATCGACGCCGCTGGCGGGCGCAACATCCTCGATGACGTCGACGCGAGCTGGACCCGAGTCAATTGGGAGACCGTGGTCGAGCGCAATCCGCAGGTGATCGTGATCGTTGACTACAGCGAAATCACCGCAGAGCAGAAGATCCGGTTCCTGCTCAATAACAAGGCGCTGCAATCGGTGGACGCGATCAGGAACCAGCGCTTCATCGTCATCCCTTACGTGCAGGCCACGCCGGGTATCGACAATGTGCTGGCAGTGGCGACCCTCGCCAAAGGTTTCCACGGCGAATGATCAATCGTCGTTTTGCGCTGCTGCTGATCGCCCTGGGCGCCGTGTTGCTGATGTCGTGCGTGGTGTCCCTGGGCTTTGGCCCGGCTCGGGTACCGGTGGACGTGGTGTGGCGGATCCTGCTGCACAAACTGTTCGGCATCGGCGTGCAGGACTGGAGCGCCGGCCAGGAACACATCGTCTGGCTGATCCGCGTGCCGCGCATGTTGCTCGGCGCACTGGTGGGCGCCGGGCTGGCACTGATCGGCGCGGTGCTGCAAGCGGTGACGCGCAACCCGCTGGCGGATCCGCACCTGCTCGGCGTCACCTCCGGCGCCACCCTCGGTGCGGTGATTGTGGTGTTGCATGTCGGCGAAATCGTCGGCCTGCTGACGTTGCCGATTGCCGCGTTCATCGGTGCGTTGCTGAGCATGCTGGTGGTGCTGATGATCGCCAGTCGCCACGGCCGCCTGGACAGTGATCGGTTGCTGCTGTGCGGCGTGGCGGTCTCGTTCGTGATGATGGCGATCGCCAATTTGCTGCTGTTCATGGGCGACCATCGCGCCAGTTCCGCCGTGATGTTCTGGATGCTCGGCGGGCTCGGGTTGGCGCGTTGGGAGCTGCTTGCGGTGCCGGCACTGAGTGTGTTGCTCGGGCTGGTTCTGTTGCTCGGCATGGCACGACCGCTGAACGCATTGATGGCCGGTGAACAGACCGCTGTCACCCTCGGCCTGAATGCCCGTGCGGTGCGCCTGCGAGTGTTCGTGATCGCTTCACTGATGACCGGAGTGCTGGTGTCGATCAGCGGCTCCATCGGGTTTGTCGGGCTGATGGTGCCGCACATTGCCCGGCGTCTGGTCGGGGCTGAACATCGACGGTTGCTGCCGGTGTGTGTATTGCTCGGCAGCGTATTCCTGGTCTGGGTCGATGTCGCCGCACGGACGATGATCGCGCCTGAAGACTTGCCCATCGGCGTCGCCACCGCAGCTATCGGCGGCCTGTTCTTCGTCGGCCTGATGCGTCGTCGCTGATTCACCGCTCCCACAAGTGATCACTATTACTCGCCCCAATGTGACGCAGCTCAACGCACCAGACCACTGACATTGTCCTTTCATGGTGCGTTCGAGAGCCACGCAACCGCTCTAAACCGTCATCCCCCGCCTTTTCCAAACCGGGCACAGCCCTTGCAAAACAGCCTTCAGTCGTCCGCATCTGCCAACCATAAAAACTCAATGTTCATGGAGATCGCACAATGAAGCGTCGCAGTTTGATCAAGGCTTTCACACTCTCGGCATCCATTGCCGCGATGGGCATGACCTGGACCGTCCAGGCCGCCGAGACCATCAAGGTCGGTATTCTGCATTCGTTGTCCGGGACCATGGCGATTTCCGAAACGTCGTTGAAAGACATGGCGCTGATGACCATCGACGAGATCAATGCCAAGGGTGGCGTGAACGGCAAGATGCTCGAGCCTGTGGTGGTCGACCCCGCGTCGAACTGGCCACTGTTCGCCGAGAAGGGGCGTCAACTGCTGACCCAGGACAAGGTCGCCGTGGTGTTCGGTTGCTGGACATCGGTGTCGCGCAAATCGGTGCTGCCGGTGTTCGAAGAACTCAACGGCCTGTTGTTCTACCCGGTGCAATACGAAGGCGAAGAGATGTCGCCGAACGTGTTCTACACTGGCGCTGCGCCGAACCAGCAGGCGATCCCTGCGGTGGAATACCTGATGAGCGAAGAAGGCGGCAGCGCCAAGCGCTACTTCCTGCTCGGCACCGACTACGTCTACCCGCGCACCACCAACAAGATCCTGCGTTCGTTCCTGCACGCCAAAGGCGTGGCCGACAAGGACATAGAAGAGGTCTACACCCCGTTCGGTCATAGCGACTACCAGACCATCGTCGCCAACATCAAAAAGTTCTCGTCGGGTGGCAAGACGGCCGTTATCTCCACCGTCAACGGCGACTCCAACGTGCCGTTCTACAAAGAACTGGCCAACCAGGGTCTGAAAGCCACCGACGTTCCGGTCGTGGCGTTCTCGGTCGGTGAAGAAGAACTGCGCGGCATCGACACCAAGCCACTGGTGGGCAACCTCGCGGCGTGGAACTACTTCGAATCGGTGGAGAACCCGGTGAACAAGAAGTTCGTCGATGACTGGAAGGCCTACGCGAAGAAACACAACCTGCCAGGCGCCGACAAGGCCGTGACCAACGACCCGATGGAAGCCACTTACGTCGGCATCCACATGTGGGCGCAAGCGGCGGAAAAAGCCAAGTCCACCGACGTCGACAAAGTCCGCGAAGCCCTGGCCGGCCAGACCTTTGCCGCGCCGTCCGGGTACACGCTCACCATGGACAAGACCAATCATCACCTGCACAAGCCGGTGATGATCGGCGAGATCCAGTCTGACGGTCAGTTCAACGTGGTGTGGCAGACCGAAGGACCGATCCGCGCCCAGCCGTGGAGCCCGTTCATCCCGGGCAATGACAAGAAGCCGGAATATGCGGTGAAGAGTAACTGAGCCATTGGATGTCGGGCCTGAGCATGGAGCTTGGGCCTGACACAACACCTGTAGGAGCTGGCTTGCCAGCGAAGCTTTTGGTGTCAGTCAATCCGCTTTCGCTGGCAAGCCAGCTCCTACAGGGTCCGCGCATGACCAGGACATTTGCTATGCCCACCGCCCTTTACCGCCTCATCGTTGCCATCGCCCTGCTGTTGCCGATGGCAACTTTCGCCAGCGACGCCGAAGACTTCGTCGCCGCCAATCCCTTGCAGCAAGCCAGGCTTCTAGAAGCATGGGCCGCGCAGCCCGATGCGGCGCGCATTGAACTGATCAACGCCCTGCAACAAGGCGAGTTGAACCTCGACGGGCAGCCGAAAAACCTGCGCCTGAACAACCGCCTGCGGGGTCTCATCGACACGGCCCTGGCCAGTCATCATTTGCTCGCCGCCGACGCCAGAACCCGTCTGGCCGCCGCGCAGCAATTGCAGAAAAGCGCCAAACCCGCACAGCTTGCATTCCTCGACCAGCAACTGAAGGGCGAGAAGGACGAGAGCGTTCATGCCGCCCTCAGCCTGGCCCTGGCCAATCTGCAACTGGTCGACGCCGATCCGGCCGTGCGCCTCGCCGCCGTGCGATTGCTCGGCGAAACCGGCGATCCGCTGGCCCGCACCCGCCTCGAAAGCCTGCTGGAACCGAGCGTTGAAACCGACGCGAATGTGCGCACCGCCGCCGAGACCAGCCTCGCCCAGGTCAAACGCAAACTGCTGGTCGGCGAGATGCTCGGCCAGGCATTCAGCGGTATGTCGCTGGGCTCGATACTGCTGCTCGCCGCCCTCGGTCTGGCAATCACCTTCGGCCTGCTCGGCGTGATCAACATGGCCCACGGCGAGATGCTGATGCTCGGCGCCTACTCGACCTATGTGGTGCAACTGATGTTCCAGCGTTTCGCCCCGCAGGCGATCGAGTTCTATCCACTAATCGCGCTGCCCGTGGCGTTTTTCGTCACCGCGGCCATCGGCATGGCGCTGGAGCGCACGGTGATTCGTCACCTCTACGGCCGCCCGCTGGAAACCCTGCTCGCCACCTGGGGTATCAGCCTCATGCTGATTCAACTGGTTCGCCTGGTGTTCGGCGCGCAGAACGTCGAAGTGGCCAACCCCGCGTGGCTGTCAGGCGGGGTTCAAGTGCTGCCCAATCTCGTGCTGCCGTACAACCGCATCGTCATCATTGCCTTTGCGCTGTTCGTGGTGGTGCTCACATGGCTGCTGCTGAACAAGACACGCCTGGGTCTCAACGTGCGTGCCGTCACCCAGAACCGCAACATGGCCGCCTGTTGCGGCGTGCCCACCGGGCGCGTGGACATGCTCGCCTTCGGCCTCGGCTCGGGCATCGCCGGCCTCGGCGGCGTAGCCCTGAGCCAGATCGGCAACGTCGGCCCGGACCTCGGCCAGAGCTACATCATCGACTCGTTTCTGGTGGTGGTGCTCGGCGGTGTCGGCCAGTTGGCCGGTAGCGTGCTGGCCGCATTCGGCTTAGGGGTAGCCAACAAGATTCTCGAACCACAGATCGGTGCCGTGCTCGGCAAGATCCTCATCCTCGCGCTGATCATTCTGTTCATCCAGAAACGTCCGCAAGGCCTCTTCGCACTCAAAGGACGGGTGATCGACTGATGAACCAGCCCCTGATGCTCAAGGCCACACAAAAGGCCGGCCCGAAAATCACGATTACCGTCGGCGCGGTGATCCTCGTTCTGCTGTTGGCGTTACCGCTACTGTCGCTGTTATCGCCGGACAGCACGCTGCACGTTTCGGCTTACACGCTGACGCTGGTGGGCAAGATTCTTTGCTATGCAATCGTCGCACTGGCGCTCGATCTGGTGTGGGGTTACGCCGGCCTGCTGTCCCTCGGCCACGGCTTGTTCTTCGCCCTCGGCGGCTATGCCATGGGCATGTACCTGATGCGCCAGGCCTCGGGCGATGGTTTGCCGGCGTTCATGACGTTCCTGTCGTGGACCGACATGCCGTGGTTCTGGACCGGCACCAGCAGCTTCCTCTGGACCATGTGCCTGGTGGTACTGGCGCCGGGGCTGCTGGCGTTGGTGTTCGGCTTCTTCGCCTTCCGTTCGCGGATCAAGGGCGTGTACTTCTCGATCATGACCCAGGCCCTGACCTTCGCCGGCATGCTGTTGTTCTTCCGCAATGAAACCGGCTTTGGCGGCAACAACGGCTTCACCAACTTCCGCACGATTCTTGGCTTTGGCATCACTGAACCGGGCACCCGCGCGGTGCTGTTTTTCGCCACGGTGCTGTTGCTGGTGGCGAGCCTGTACATCGGCTGGCGCCTGGCGCAGAGCAAGTTCGGCCGGGTGCTGACTGCGCTGCGCGATGCGGAGAACCGCCTGATGTTCTGCGGCTACGATCCGCGCGGGTTCAAGTTGTTCGTCTGGGTGTTGAGCGCGGTGTTGTGTGGCCTGGCCGGTGCGCTGTACGTACCGCAAGTGGGGATCATCAACCCGAGCGAAATGTCGCCGACCAACTCCATCGAAGCTGCAGTGTGGGTGGCTTTGGGCGGGCGCGGCACCTTGATCGGTCCGTTGCTCGGCGCTGGTGTGGTCAACGGCATGAAGAGCTGGTTCACCGTGGCGTTCCCCGAGTACTGGCTGTTCTTCCTTGGCGCGCTGTTCATCGTCGTGACCCTGTACCTGCCCAAGGGTGTGATCGGTCTGTTGAAGAAAAGAGGTGAATCATGAGAGTCACTGCGACGGCTGAATTCATGCTTGAGCCAGCCTTTTTCCCCGTGGAGCCCAACAAGGACGCCGGCACCAGCCGCGACACGATCGGTCTCGGCCAGCGCGCCGGCAAAGGCCTCAATACGCGCCACGGCACCCTCCTGACCCTGGAAGACATCAGTGTCAGCTTCGACGGCTTCCGCGCGCTGAACAATCTGAACCTGTACATCGGCGTTGGTGAACTGCGCTGCATCATCGGCCCCAACGGCGCGGGCAAGACCACACTGATGGACGTGATCACCGGCAAGACCCGCCCCAGTCACGGCAAGGCCTGGTTCGGCGAAACCCTGGACCTGACGCAGATGAGCGAAGTGCAGATCGCCCAGGCCGGTATCGGTCGCAAATTCCAGAAGCCGACAGTGTTCGAAGCCTTGAGCGTGTTTGAAAACCTTGAGCTGGCGCAGAACACCGACAAGTCGGTGTGGGCCAGCCTGCGGGCGCGTTTGAGCGGTGAGCAGAAAGACCGCATTGCCGACGTACTGGAGACCATTCGCCTGACCAGCTCGGTCAATCGCCCGGCCGGCTTGCTGTCCCACGGCCAGAAGCAGTTCCTGGAGATCGGCATGTTGCTCATGCAGGACCCGCAATTGCTGCTGCTCGACGAACCGGTCGCGGGCATGACTGACGCCGAAACCGAATTCACCGCCGAGCTGTTCAAGCGCCTGGCCGGCAAGCACTCGCTGATGGTGGTGGAACACGACATGGGCTTCGTCGGCTCGATTGCCGACCACGTCACGGTGTTGCATCAGGGCAGCGTGCTGGCCGAAGGGTCGCTGGAGCAGGTGCAGGACAACGAGCGGGTGATCGAGGTGTATCTCGGTCGCTGACCTGCAAATACAAACCCCGTAGGAGCTGGCTTGCCAGCGAAGGCGTACTGGCAGACGCCAAAAGCTTCGCTGGCAAGCCAGCTCCTACAAGGGATTTGAGGAGAGTTTGAACATGCTGCAAGTCGACAAGCTGCACCAATACTACGGCGGGAGCCACATCCTGCGCGGCCTGACGTTTGATGTGAGGGTCGGCGAAGTCACCTGCCTGCTGGGCCGTAACGGCGTGGGCAAGACCACCCTGCTCAAATGCCTGATGGGCCTGCTGCCGGCCAAAGAAGGCGCAGTGAACTGGGAAGGCAAGCCAATCACCACATTCAAGCCGCACCAGCGGGTGCATGCCGGCATCGCCTACGTGCCGCAGGGCCGGGAGATCTTCGGCCGCCTCACCGTGGAAGAAAACCTGCTGATGGGGCTGTCGCGGTTTCCCGGCAGCGAAGCCAGGGAAGTCCCGGCGTTTATCTACGAGCTATTCCCGGTGTTGCTGCAAATGAAGCAACGGCGCGGCGGCGACCTGTCCGGTGGCCAGCAACAGCAATTGGCCATTGGCCGTGCGCTGGCCAGCCGCCCTCGCCTGCTGATCCTCGACGAACCCACCGAAGGCATCCAGCCGTCGGTGATCAAGGAGATCGGTGCCGTGATCAAAAAACTCGCCGCCCGGGGTGACATGGCGATTTTGCTGGTGGAGCAGTTCTACGATTTCGCCGCTGAACTGGCCGATCAATACCTGGTGATGTCCCGGGGCGAAATCGTGCAACAGGGGCGCGGAGAAAATATGGAAGCAGAAGGTGTACGCGGGCTCGTCACCATCTGAGCCGTCACGCTCCGCACTCACCTGGCCGAAACCTCCCAAGCGGACCGCTTCGGGAGGCAAGGCACCAATTTGTCGCACCAAACCTCCGGTCGCGCACACCATTGGTGCGCCACGACATTCAACAGCCGCCTCCTGCCTGCAATACCTTGCGGCACAGCCTTTGCAACATCCTGATGACCTCACGATAAGCACTGACCATGACTCTTCCCGCTTCCGGTGCCTTGTTTACCCCCAGTTGGCACGCCGAACTGGAACTGGGCTACGCCCGATTCGACAACACCACTCGCCCGGTCCAGCGCCGACACAAAGGTCCGTTGCGGGTGCAAAAACACCTGTATGCCGAAGGGCCGGAAGTCTGTCAGCACATCATCGTCCACCCCCCCGGCGGAATTGCCGGGGGGGATCGGCTGGACATCTCGGCCAGCGTCGAGGGCGATGCCTGGGCGCAAATCACCAGCCCCGGCGCGGCCAAGTGGTATCGCGCCGCCGGTCCCGCTTATCAACACCTGAAGTTGCAGGTAGCGGCCGGTGCGACACTGGAATGGCTGCCCCAGGAAACGATCATTTTCAGCGCAGCCCAGGCTGAACTCAGCACGTCCATCGACCTCGAAGGCGATGCGCGGCTGTTCTACTGGGACGTCGTGGCTCTGGGCCGCCCGGCCAGTGGCGAACGCTTCGAATTTGGGCACTTCCAGGCACATCTGGACATCCGCCGCGACGGCCAGTTGCTCTGGCATGAACGCCAGCGCATTGTCGGGGCGGACGGTCTGCTGGATTCGCCCATCGGGCTGGATGGGCAACCGGTGTTTGCGACGTTGCTGGTGACGGGTGAAATTGATAGCGAGCTGCTGGAGAAGTGCCGTTCGCTGGCCAACGACGTGCGCGGTGATTTGACCCAATTGCCGGGGTTGCTGGTTGCCCGATGCCTGGCCAGTGAGGCGCTGTTGGCGCGAGGTTGGCTGATTGAACTGTGGAAGTTGTTACGCCCAGCCCTGCTGGATCGCGAGGCCATACCACCCAGAATATGGAACACCTGACACACAGTCCCCTGTAGGAGCTGGCTTGCCAGCGAAGCCTTTGGCGTCAGTCAGTACGCCTTCGCTGGCAAGCCAGCTCCTACAGGTTATGTATTTACAGATCCGAATATTTTTTATCTGCCCGGATGGATTCTCAACGATGGACCTGACCCCACGCGAAAAAGACAAGCTGCTGATCTTCACTGCCGGCCTGGTGGCCGAGCGGCGTTTGGCTCGCGGTGTGAAGCTCAATTACCCGGAGGCCATGGCCTACATTTCCGCCGCGCTGCTTGAGGGTGCCCGCGACGGCCAGACCGTGGCCGACCTGATGCACTTGGGCACCACCCTGTTGACCCGCGAGCAAGTGATGGAAGGCATCCCGGAAATGATCCCGGAAATCCAGGTCGAGGCCACTTTCCCCGACGGCACCAAACTGGTCACCGTCCACCAACCCATCGCCTGAGGCCACGCCATGACTTACCACATCCGCGATGCCGTGCATGCCGACCTGCCGGCCATCCGCGACATCTACAACGACGCGGTGCTCAACACCACCGCGATCTGGAACGAGCAGGCAGTCGACCTCGGCAACCGCCAGGCCTGGTTCAGCGCCCGGCAATCCCAGGCTTATCCGATTCTGGTGATCGTCGATGCCGACAACACCGTGCTCGGGTATGCATCGTTCGGTGACTGGCGGCCATTCGACGGTTTCCGCCATACCGTCGAGCACTCGGTCTACGTGCGCAGCGACCAGCGCGGTAACGGCCTCGGCCCGCAATTGATGGAAGCGCTGATCGAACGTGCCAAAGGCTGCGGCAAGCATGTGATGGTCGCCGCCATCGAAAGCGGTAACGCGGCCTCCATTCGCTTGCATGAGCGCATCGGCTTTATCACCACCGGGCAAATGCCTCAGGTCGGCACCAAGTTCGGCCGCTGGCTGGACCTGACGTTCATGCAATTGACCCTCAACCCCGGCGCCCAGCCGCCAGGCATCGACCAGGAGTAATGCCCGATGAACGCCGCCCAACTGCGACGCGTCAACGTTGAAAGCTTTGCGCATTATCGCCAGGGCCTGATCGACCTGCTGCTCGATGCCGTCGGCTATGGCGCCAGTGTCGGCTTCATGGCTGACCTCGATGCAACCCAGGCCCATGCCTATTTCGATGAGGTCCAGGACAACCTCAACAAGGGCAGTGTATTGCTGTGGGTGGTGGTCAAGGACGAGCAGGTGCAGGCCAGCGTACAGCTGAGTCTGTGCCAGAAAGCCAACGGCCTGAACCGTGCCGAAGTGCAGAAGTTGCTGGTACGCGAGCATGCGCGGCGTCGTGGACTGGGCCAGCAACTGATGAGCGCTCTGGAGGCGGCCGCCCTGCAGCACAAGCGCGGCTTGCTTTACCTCGACACCGAGGCCGGTTCACCCGCCGAAGCCTTCTACCAGTCCTTGGGCTATACCCGCGCCGGTGAGATTCCCGATTACGCCTGCGACCCGAGCGGCCGCTACAAGCCGACCGCCCTCTACTACAAGATTCTCCAAGGAGCCCATTGATGATTCCCGGTGAATACCAGATCCAGCCTGGCGAGATCGAGCTCAACGCCGGCCGGCGCACCCTCAGCCTGAAGGTGGCCAACAGCGGCGACCGGCCGATTCAGGTCGGCTCGCACTACCATTTTTTCGAAACCAACGACGCCCTGACTTTCGACCGCGCCGCCAGTCGCGGCATGCGCCTGAACATCCCGGCCGGCACGGCGGTACGTTTCGAACCGGGGCAGAGTCGCGTGGTGGAGTTGGTGGACCTGGCCGGGCATCGGCGGGTGTTCGGGTTTGCCGGGCGCATCATGGGTGATCTCTAAGTCATGCAGCGCCAGTACCGGCCCCTTCGCCGGCAAGCCGGCTCCTACAGGGAATCGCACTCCAATACCGTTTCCCCTGTAGGAGCTGGCTTGCCAGCGATAGCGAGCAACGCGAGCGGTCTCAAATCCAATTGAATTCCAAGGCGAACGAATGAAGATTTCCCGTCAAGCCTACGCCGACATGTTCGGCCCCACCGTCGGTGACAAGGTGCGTCTGGCCGATACCGAGTTGTGGATCGAAGTGGAACAGGACTTCACCACCTACGGCGAAGAAGTGAAATTCGGTGGCGGTAAAGTCATCCGTGACGGCCAGGGTCAGAGCCAGTTGCTGGCCGCCGAGGTGGTCGACACCCTGATCACCAACGCGCTGATCATCGATCACTGGGGCATCGTCAAGGCAGACGTCGGCCTCAAGGACGGGCGCATCGCGGCGATCGGCAAGGCCGGCAACCCGGACATCCAGCCCAACGTCAACATCGCCATTGGCGCCAGCACCGAAGTCATCGCTGGCGAAGGCATGATCCTCACCGCTGGTGGCATCGACACCCACATCCACTTCATCTGCCCGCAACAGATCGAAGAGGCATTGATGAGCGGCGTCACCACCATGATCGGTGGCGGCACCGGACCGGCCACCGGCACCAATGCGACCACATGCACTTCCGGGCCGTGGCACCTGGCGCGCATGCTCCAGGCCGCCGATGCGTTCCCGATGAACATCGGCCTGACCGGCAAAGGCAATGCCAGCCTGCCGGAGCCGTTGATCGAACAGGTCAAGGCCGGCGCAATCGGCCTCAAGTTGCATGAGGACTGGGGCACCACGCCTGCGAGTATCGACAACTGCCTGAGCGTGGCCGACCGGTTCGACGTGCAGGTGGCGATCCACACCGACACCCTCAACGAATCCGGCTTCGTCGAGACCACCATTGCCGCCTTCAAGGGCCGCACCATTCACACCTATCACACCGAAGGTGCCGGGGGCGGTCACGCGCCGGACATCATCAAGGCCTGCGGTCTTGCCAACGTGCTGCCGAGCTCCACCAATCCGACACGGCCGTTCACCCGCAACACCATCGATGAACACCTCGACATGCTGATGGTCTGCCATCACCTCGACCCGAGCATTGCCGAGGACGTGGCCTTCGCTGAAAGCCGCATTCGCCGCGAGACGATTGCCGCCGAAGATATCCTCCACGACCTCGGCGCCTTCTCGATGATCAGCTCGGATAGCCAAGCCATGGGACGGGTCGGCGAAGTCATCACGCGCACCTGGCAGACCGCCGACAAGATGAAAAAACAACGCGGGCCGCTACCCGGCGATGGCGCAGGCAACGACAACTTCCGCGCCAAACGCTACATCGCCAAATACACCATCAACCCGGCGATCACCCACGGCATCAGCCATGAAGTGGGTTCGGTCGAAGTGGGCAAATGGGCGGATCTGGTGCTCTGGCGTCCGGCGTTTTTCGGCGTGAAACCGACGCTGATTCTCAAGGGCGGTGCCATCGCGGCCAGCCTGATGGGCGACGCCAATGCCTCGATCCCGACGCCGCAACCGGTGCACTACCGCCCGATGTTCGCCAGCTTCGGCGGTTCGCTGCACGCCACCAGCCTGACCTTCATCAGCCAGGCAGCGCAGAATGCAGGCTTGCCTGAGGCGTTGGGCTTGAAGAAGAAAATCGCTGTGGTCAAAGGTTGCCGCGACGTGCAGAAAACCGACCTGATCCACAACGACTACCTGCCGAACATCGACGTCGATTCGCAGACCTATCAGGTCAAGGCCGATGGCGTGTTGCTGTGGTGCGAACCGGCGCAAACCCTGCCGATGGCCCAGCGATATTTCCTGTTCTGAGCCCTCGCCACACCATGAAACAGGCCTCGATGCCTTGCAGGACGCGAGGGATCAGGCTCGCTCCCACAGGTGAAATACGATCAACTGTGGGAGCGAGCCTGCTCGCGAAAGAGTCATGCCAGATGACCTGAAAACATCACTCCACCACCAACCGCCCCAGCCGCTGCTTGAGCATTTCGTTCTCGGCCCGCAGTTGCCGCACTTCCTCGAGCAGGTCCAGCGCCAGGGCGACGCCTTCCCATTCCAGATCAAGGTCGCGCCGCAGCTTGGCGGCGCGCTTGGCCAGGGTCAGCTCGTAGTCATTGAAACGCCAGTCCTTGGGCTGAGCGCCCTGAGGTTCGAGGATGCCGTGTTCGACGATTTCGATCACGTAGACGTCCGACAGCTCGGTCGCCTCACAGAATTCTGCCATGTCCAGTTGAACGTTCAGGGGACTGCTCATTGTCAGTGACTCCTTGGTTCCAAGGGATCAAAAATGCTCTCGCGGGTCGAACGCGGCTTTTTTCGCCAACTCCTGCCACAGGGCCTTGATGTCATCATCGGACTTCTTCGGCATCACGGCCTTCAGTTGCACGAACAGGTAACCACGCTCACCGGCCTTGTTCATCAGGCCATGGCCTTTGGCGCGCATGCGCTGGCCGTTCTGGCTGCCGGCCGGCACCTTGAGGTTGATCTTGCCGGTCAGGGTCGGCACGGCGACTTCGGCGCCCAGCGCCAGCTCCCACGGTGCCAGTGGCAAGGTGATGATCAGGTTCTCGCCTTCAACGTCGAATTTCGGGTGCGGCGCAAAACGGATCGTCAGGTACAGGTCGCCATTGGCCCCGCCACCCGTACCCGGCGCGCCCTGCCCCTTGAGGCGAATACGCTCGCCGTCGCTCACGCCAGCGGGGATCTTCACGTTCAGGCTTTTGCTGGTGTTGCTCACATGCTGGCCGGCCGCGTTGTACTGCGGTACCTGGAAGGTGACCTTCTTCGACTCGGTCGACAGTGTTTCTTCGAGAAAAACCCCAAGCTCCATTTCCACGTCCTGCCCTCGACGTCCTGTGCTGCGACGTGACTGTCCACCACCAAAGCCTGGCCCACGGTTGCCGAATATCGAACTGAAAAAGTCCGAGAAATCGCCCGTGTCCTGGCCGCCACCACCGAAACCGCCACGGCTCTGCCAGCCCGGTGGCCCCTGGAACGGCTGGCCATGCTGGCCATAGCGGCGCAGATCATCGTATTCGGCGCGTTTGTCGGCGCTTTTCAGTGCTTCATAGGCTTCCGAAGCGTCCTTGAACTTGGCCTCGGCATCCTTTTCCTTGCTGACGTCGGGGTGGTATTTGCGCGCCAGCTTGCGATAGGCGGCCTTGATCGCCTTATCGTCTGCGGTCGGTTCCACACCGAGAATCTTGTAATAGTCTTTGAAGTCCATCGCGGGAATCACCATCCGTTATCAAAATCGCGCCACGGGCCACAGCATGCGCTTGTTTGCAGCCATTGGTCTGACCGATCTCAAATTTGTGACCGGGCGGCGCAGCAGAAGTTTATCGGCAGCAGGCGGGGCTTCTTGCGAGCACTCCCGTGGCTGTCCGGTTGATGCAGGGTAGTTTGGGGGGGATGCCCCATCTTTCAAGGCATTGTTTGCGAAGAATTAGCAGATAACCGGCCTTCGAATCTGGCGCACTCTGACATACACTGCGCGGCCGTTTTTTAACCGGAACCTGAAAGACATGAACAACGCATCTCCAGCCCGTGCCGTGGGTATCGACTTTGGCACGTCCAACTCCACCGTCGGCTGGCTGCGCCCCGGCATGGAAACGCTGATCGCGCTGGAGGACGACAAGATCACCCTGCCGTCAGTGGTCTTCTTCAATATCGAAGAACGCCGCCCGGTGTACGGCCGGCTGGCACTGCACGAGTACCTGGAAGGCTACGAAGGCCGCCTGATGCGCTCGCTCAAGAGCCTGCTGGGTTCCAAGCTGATCAAGCACGACACCAGCGTCCTGGGCACGGCGATGCCGTTCAAGGACCTGCTCGGGCTGTTCATCGGCCAGCTCAAGGCCCGTGCCGAAGCGGCCGCCGGTCGCGAGTTCGAAGAAGTGGTGCTGGGTCGGCCGGTGTTCTTTGTCGATGATGACCCGATGGCCGACAAGGAAGCCGAAGACACCCTGGTCGAAGTGGCGCGCAAGATCGGCTTCAAGGAAGTCTCGTTCCAGTTCGAACCGATTGCCGCGGCATTCGACTACGAGTCGACCATCGAGAAAGAAGAGCTGGTGCTGATCGTCGACATCGGCGGTGGTACGTCCGACTTCTCCCTGGTGCGTCTGTCGCCAGAGCGTCGCGCTGTGGATAACCGTCAGGACGACATCCTCGCCACCGGCGGCGTGCACATCGGCGGAACCGACTTCGACAAACAACTTTCGCTGGCCGGCCTGATGCCCCTGTTCGGCTACGGCAGCCGGATGAAGAGCGGAGCCTACATGCCCACCAGCCACCACATGAACCTGGCGACCTGGCACACGATCAACTCGGTGTACTCGCAGAAGTCCCAGCTGGCCCTGGGCAGCATGCGCTATGACATCGAGGACACCGGCGGCATCGATCGCCTGTTCAAGCTGATCGAGCAGCGCGCCGGGCACTGGCTGGCGATGGAAGTGGAAGAAACCAAGATCCAGCTGACCCACGCCGACAGCCGCCACGTGCCGCTGGACCGCATTGAAGCGGGCCTGAGCGTGGACTTGAGCCGTGCACTGTTCGAGTCGGCCATCGACAGCCTGCTGGAGCGGGTGCGCAACAGCGTCACCCAACTGCTGGCAAACGCCGACGTGCGGGTCGACCAGGTCGATACGGTGTTCTTCACCGGCGGTTCGAGCGGTATCCCGGCGCTGCGCAACAGCGTTTCGGCGATGCTGCCGAAGGCGCGGCATGTGGAAGGGAATATCTTTGGCAGTATCGGTAGCGGTCTGGCGATCGAGGCTGCAAAGCGTTACGGCTCGATTGACTGATCCGAAATCTGCGGTACGCCCATCGCTGGCAAGCCAGCTCCTACAGGTATTGCGTCGCCCTTGTAGGAGCTGGCTTGCCAGCGATAGCGTCAGATCAGGTACGCAAGTACCGGATCAAACCATCCCCACCTGCTTCAACTCACTCTTCAGATACGCGTAGTAAATCGGCCCCGCCACCACCCCCGGCAGGCCGAACGCGGCCTCGAACACCAGCATCGCCAGCAGCAACTCCCACGACTTGGCACTGATCTGCCCGCCGACGATGCGCGCGTTGAGGAAGTATTCGAGCTTGTGGATAAAAATCAGGTAACCCAGCGCCGCCACGGCGACCCAGATCGACAGCGATAGACCGACGATGGTGATCAGGGTGTTCGACATCAGGTTGCCGATCACCGGCAGCAGGCCGAGCAGGAACGTCAGCACGATCAGGGTTTTGGTCAGCGGCAGCTTGATGCCGAACAGCGGCAGGATCACTGCCAGGAAAATCCCGGTGAAGAAGGTGTTGAGCAGGGAAATCTTGATCTGGGCGAACACGATGTTGCGAAACGCCTGGACCAGCAGGTGCAGGCGATCGAACAGCGCCGCAGCCAGCGGCTTGCGTTTGGTCAGGTCCGGCACACGCTGCAAGGCAATGATCGCCCCCAGCACCATGCCGATCAGCAAGGTCACGAACATGTGCGCCGCGTCCTTGCCCACCAGTTGCAAATCGCTGAGGTGCTTGCTGACCCATTCGCCAATCGCCACGCGAAACTCGGCGGCACTGGCCGGCAGATAGGCGTCGATGAACGGCGGCAGTTGTCCGCGTGCGCGGTCGACCACCCCCATGAACTTGTCGAGGGAAGCACCGGGGTTTTCCGCTTCGTGCAGCAGAAAACTGATGGCGCCGGCAAAGATCAGCGACAGTACGCTGACAATCAGAGTCCCCAGCAACGCCACTGCCAGCCAACGTGCACGTCGGCCTTCAATCAGTCGTTGCAGTTGCGGGGTGAGCATGTTGACCAGTTCGAACACCAGCAGCCCGGCGAGCAGGCTGGGCAGCAACCGCAGCGGCAGGACCAGCAGCAGCCCGCCAAAAATGATGACCCAGCTGATGACCAGCAAAACTTGACGCTGAGAAAACGTTGGCATACAGCCTCAAAAACGAACGGCATAAAAAGGATTGGCAGTCTGCCAGCGATCCGGTGCGAGCACTAGGGATTGTGTGGGGCGACCTGTAGGAGCTGGCTTGCCAGCGATGGGCTCACCACGGTGACCTGATACTCCGCGTCATTTTCATCGCCGGCAAGCCGGCTCCTACAAGTGCAAATTATTTCTTCTTCAGGCAATCACTCATGAATGCCTTGCGCTCATCACCCTTGAGAGCTTTGGTGGCGGCGTCGGCATTGCAGGTCTTCATCTTTTCTTGCTGAGGGGTCAAGGCTTTACCGGCCTCGTTTGCCGCCGGCGCGGCCTTCAGGCAGGTGCTCATGAAGGCTTTGCGCTCGTCACCCTTGAGGCTTTTGGCCGTGGCGTCGGCGTTGCAGGTAGTCATTTTGTTCTGTTGGGCCGTGGCCGCGAAACCCTGGGAACAGAGCAGCAAACCGATAATCAACAAAGGGACACGCAACATCTTCATGGAGTTTTCTCCTGGTTGCCACACCGAGGGGCGCGGCCTTGTACTGGAGTGTAGACAACCCCTGTTACACCTTCCTGTTCTCCAGATGGCTGCGTCGATACTGCTCCGGCGTGCACCCGGCCTGGCGCTGGAACATCGCGATAAACGCAGAACCAGTGCTGTAGCCCATGTCGAAGGCGATTTCCTGAATGCTTCGCGGGCTATCCAGCGCTTCGATCGCCGCCAGAAAGCGCAGGCGCTGGCGCCACTCACCGAAACTCATGCCCAGCTCGCGCATGAACTGCCGTGCCAGTGTGCGCTCGCTGACATGGATGCGCGCGGCCCACTCCGACAGCGGCCGGTTATCCCCAGGCTCGGCCTGCAACGCCTCCAGGATCCCCAGCAATCCGGGGCTGCTGGCGTAGGGCAGATAACACTCGTGCACCGGGGCCTGTTGTAGCTGGTCCACCAATACCTGGGCCAGACGCTGATCGGCGGCCTGTTCGGGAATTTTCACATCCCGGGCAGCGAAGTCCTTGAGGATCGCCTTGAGGATGTCGCTGATGGCCAGGGTGCAGGCTCGCGACGGCAGATCGGCGCACACCTTGGGTGCCAGGCACACGGCGCGGTAGTTGACCGGCTGGTGGCTATAGAAACTGTGCTCGATCTGCGGCGGTACCCACACCGCGTATTGCGGTGGCGACATGAAACGGCTGCCCTCGACGTCCATGTGCAGCACGCCATGGGCTGCATATTCCAGCGTCCCCCAAGGATGTCGATGGGGTGCGGCGTATTCGTGGGCGTCGAAATCGGCGTAGCGGAAGTACACCGCCGACGGCAGTTCGCTGAAATCCAGCAGGTCGATGTGTTTACTGCTCATGCTGTCCGTCATCAGGGGCGGGTTGTCTGGTTCGAAGTATAGGCTTGCATCCAGACAAGCGGATAATTGCCCTTCATTAACGTTCTGGTTTTTCCCGATGCAATACGCTTATCCCCTGCTGGCTATTTTTATCTGGGCCGGCAACACCGTGATCACCAAAATGTCGGCCGGGGCGATCTTCCCCGCCGAGATCGGTTTCTACCGCTGGCTGCTGGCCGGGTTGCTGTTCACGCCCTTCATGCTCAAGCCAGTGCTCGCTCATTGGCCGCTGATCCGCCCGAACCTGGGCAAGATCCTTGTCCTCGGTGTTCTCGGCATGGCGGTCTATCAAAGCCTGGCGTACTTCGCCGCGAGCCTGACCTCGGCCACCAACATGGGCATCATCCTGTCGCTGATGCCGCTGATGTCGCTCGCCATGGCAATCATCAGCCTCGGCCAGCGCCTGACCATGGGGGCCCTGGCCGGTGCCGCGCTGTCATTCACCGGTGTCCTGGTGGTGGTGTCATCCGGCAGCCTTGAGGTATTGCTGGAGCACGGGGTCAACCTGGGCGACGCGATGATGCTGATCGCCACCCTGGCCTACGCGGTCTACAGCACCCTGTTGAAAAAATGGCAGCTGAAACTGCCGCCGCTGGTGCTCCTGTATTTGCAGGTGCTGGTGGCCGTGGTGGTGTTGTTTCCGCTGTTCCTCGCCTCACCGAAAGTCGGCCCGACCCTGCAGAACATTCCACTGGTGCTGTATGCCTGCCTGCTGGCTTCGATGGTTGCGCCGCTGGCGTGGATGCAGGCCGTGGTGCGTTTGGGGCCGAGCCGGACCACGCAGTTTTTCAACTTGCTGCCGGTGATTACGGCATTGATTGCGGCGGTGGTGCTGCATGAACAACTGGCGATGTATCACCTGGTGGGCGGGGTGTTGACCTTGGGCGGGGTGATTGTTTCCGAGCGCTGGACGATGGTGTTGGGTCGTAAGGCCTGCGTTGCCTGATCCGGCGCCTTCGCGGGCAAGCCACGCTCCCACAGGTTTTGTGTCGAATCTGAAATCTGTGAGCAACCGGAAACCTGTGGGAGCGTGGCTTGCCCGCGATGAACGATAACGCGGACTAGAGCCCAGCCGCGTTGAGCCGCGCCGCATGCTCGACAAACAACCGGATCGGCTCGGCCCCCTTGCCTACCAACCCCAGCGACTGGTTGACGATATCGAAGTGATCCAGAGGATATTCATCGCCAATCACCGTCCCCAGGTGTGAGCTATAGCGTCCGACCATGCCATCGCAATGCCCGGCTTCGCGGACGAAGGTTTTGGCGAACAACCGGCAACTGCGGTTGGTGCCGTCCAGCAGATTGCGCCCGCGATCGGTAATGCCCGGTTGCAAGGTGCCGGACCAGGAGTAATAACGCACGCCGTTGACCTCTTCCGCTCCGTGACCGCCCCAGATGTCGGGCAGCCCCTGTGGATAACGCTGGTTGAACAGCGCGACGCCAGCGGTGGTGAGGGAATGGTGGGACGCATGGATATCCACCGGCAGCTTCGGCCCGCGGTAACCGGTATCCAGCCACGCCATCAGCGCGCCAATCATCCGCAGCAAAAAGCACAGCAGTCGGCCACGTACACTGTCATGGGAATAATGCTCGTGCAGGTAATCGGCGAGTTCCGAACCGTGATTCGGCCCCGCCACCGAGGTTACCGATGCCACCAGATCAGGACGCTTGGCCGCTGCATAACGGGCGGTCAGCGAGCCCTGGCTATGCCCTATCAGGTTGACCTTGCCGGCACCGGTTTCCCGCAGGATTTCGTCGATACGCGCCAGCAATTGCTCACCGCGCACCTCGTTCGAGTTGAGCGGCGAGACCTGCACCGCGAACACCACCGCACCACCACGGCGCAATGCCTCGACGATCCCGTACCAGTACGGATAAAGCACCAGGCGGATGAACCCGAGCATTCCGGGTACCAACACCAGCGGGTAGCGCGGGGCAGAACCTTGCGACATGGGTGGACATCCTTGTGGTCGGGGGGTGACGCAAGGCGGGGTGCAGGACATCCACCCAGCATCACCAGCGAAGATGACAACTCGACGACAAGTCTATGTCATCCACCCTACTTCAACCCCGCCACACCCGCCACGATCAGCCCGACCGAGACCAGTTTGATCGCAGTCAGGCTTTCACCCAGCAGCGCGAAACCGAGAAACACCGTGCCCAGCGAACCGATGGCGGTCCAGATCGGGTAGGCAATGCTCACCGGCAATTCGCGCATGGCCAGGGTCAGGAAGTAGATCCCGCCCACCGCGGCCACCACGGTGATCAACGAAGGCCAGAGCCGGGTGAAGCCCTCGGCGTACTTCATGCCCATGGCGAAGGTGACTTCGAACCCGGAGGCGACCAGCAGAAACAGCCAGGCCATCTAGAACTCCCCGGCCAGCGCCAACAAGCGCCGCTCGGCCTCGGCGGCGGAGATTTCAAAGGTGCGCTCGGCGGATTCTTCACCCTCGGCGGCCACCACGGTGACGTCCGTGATGCCGATGAATCCGAGCACCGTGCGCAGTAGCTTGTCGGCATGGTTCATGGCTTCCAGCTCGCCTCCCGGGCCAAAACCGAAGCCGCCACGGCTGGTGATGATCAGGGCTTTTTTGCCCTGCACCAAAGGCTGGTACTGGGCCACGCCATTGTCCAGGGTGTGATCGAAGGTCACCCCGACCCGCACGATCTGATCGATCCACGCCTTGAGGCCGCTGGGCACGCTGAAGTTGTGCATCGGCGTGGAAATCAGCAACACATCGTGGCCCAGCAGTTCGCCGACCAGCTCGTCGCTGAGCGCCAGGTCGGCCTGCATCGAAAGTGGCCGGGCGTCGGGCTCGGGGTAAAACGCGGCCGCCACGAATGCCTCGTTGACCGGCGGTATCAGCGCCCGACCGACTTCGCGCCGGGTCAACTGCGCTTGCGGATGACGGGCCTGCCAAGCCGCCAGAAACACTTCGGCCAAACGACGGGAGTGAGAGCGGTCACCACGGGGACTGGCATGTACGGCAAGAATTTTACTCATCTGAACCTCCTCAAGGACTAAACTCAAACGGCTTGTGGCTTGTAGCTTGAGGCTCATAGCTGCGCCTCTTCAAATGAGCAAAAATCAGTCAGGGTGAATCCATTTCATCCGTGGAGTTTTCAATGTTCGCCTCGCTGCCCTTGACCGCCCTGCGCGCCTTCGAATCCGCCTCTCGCTTGTTGAGCTTCAAGGCGGCCGCCGAAGAACTGTCGGTCACCCCGACGGCGGTGTCCCATCAGATCCGCTCCCTGGAGAGCTGGCTCGGCGTGCCGTTGTTCGAGCGCCTGCCACGCCAGGTGCGCCTGACCGAATGCGGCGAACGGCTGTTCCAGAGCTTGCACGGGGCTTTCCTCGAAGTGGCGCAAAGTGTCGATACCCTGCGCCCGCAACGCAGCGGCGCCAACCTGACGGTGTCCACCACCGCTGCCTTCGCCGCGCTGTGGCTGGTGCCACGACTGGGACGCTTCTACGCTCGGCACCCGAACATCAACGTGCGCCTCGATACCCACTGCGAAGTCATCGATCTGCATCAGGACGCCAGTGTCGATCTGGTGCTGCGCTACAGCCTCGACGATTACCCCAACCTGTACGGCCAGTGCCTGTTCGATGAGTCCTTCGGTGTCTACGGTTCCCCTGAACAGGTGGCCCTGGCAGTGAGTCGTGCCCCGACGCTGATCAGCGTGCGCTGGCACAACTCGAAGCTGTATGCCCACGGCTGGGAGGCCTGGTGCGCCCGCTCCGGCGAAACCTGGCTGAGCGGCCGGCCCGCGGTGCGCGAATACGACGAAGAGCATTACGCCCTGCAAGCGGCGATTGCCGGGCAAGGTCTGGTGTTGGCAAGCAATATCCTGGTGTCGGAAAGCGTGGCCAGTGGTCTGTTGCTGCCGTACCGGGGCGAAATCCAGGTCGATGGCGCTGGCTATAGCGCACTGTGCGTGCCGGGACGCGAACGTCATCCACCGGTTCGGGCGTTTTTTGCGTGGCTGCGTGAAGAGGCATTGTTGTCCGGGCATGCAGTGCGCGGATCAGCGATCAGTTTTTGACGGTCTTGGGCACCTTGCCCGCCTTCATTTGCTCCAGCAACGGCGCGCATTGATTCGGCTCGCCCCCACTCGGCGCCACCAGCGCGAGCAACCCGGCCGCCGGTGCGGCGATCACGCCCAGCGCCACCATCCCGGCTCCGCGCAGCATCAACGGCACGGCCTTGACCCCGGCATCGGGCTTGATGAACTTGCCGCGCACATACAGCGGCGAGCGCAATGAAAGCAGGCGCCAGCCCTTGGATTCCGGGGTGATGGTCAGGTCCAGTTGTTCGGTCGCCATGTTAGCGGTGCCGTCGATGTAGATGATGGCGTTCTCGGTATCGAACACAAACAAGCGGGTACTCGCCAGACCGGACTGGATACCGAAGTCGGCGGCCGCGCAGTTGATCTTCACTTCCTTGTCGCCAAAGATCTTGCCAACCACGTAGTTGCCGACGTTCAGGCCCGCCAGCTCCATCAGTTCGCGACTGATGGCGCCATCGTTGATCAGCATTTTCAGATTGCCATTGGCGCTGCCCAGCAGCTTGGCCACCGAATTGCCGCGCCCGCTGATATCGGCATCGCCGTTGAGTTCGCCAAAACTGGTTTTCATTGGCTCAAAGCCGGGGAACAACTGCTTGAGCTTGAAGCCCCGTGCGGTGAGTTTTGCCTGGCCTTGCAACGGCTCGGCATGGCCGTTCAGGCGAATCTGCGCATCCAGCTTGCCGCCGGCCACGCCGAAGCGCAGCGGCTCGAGACTGAGCACGCCATCGGTGAGCACCAGATGGGTATAGAGGTCGTTGAACGGCAGTTTTTCGCTGTGCACGATGCGCTTGCCGGTGAACTCGACATCGGCATCCATATCGCGCCAGCGATCGGTCTTGAATTCTTCGACCGGCAGCACCTTGTCCGCCGGCTGTTTGCTGTCACCGCCACGGGCCTTCTGTTCAGCGTTGGAGTCAGCACCGATCAGCGGCGCCAGATCAGCGAACAGCAATTGATTGGACAACAGCGAGCCGCTGAGTTTTGGCCGTGGCTGGCTGGCCACGTAAGTCAGATTGCCGTGGATGTCACTCTCGCCGATCTTGCCGTTGAATTCTTCATAGCGAAACACCGCGCCACCGGCCTCGTGCAACCTGGCAATCAGGTGGCCGTCGGTGGCATAGGGTGGCGTGTCCGGCAGGGTTACGCCGGTCAGCGGGTAGAGGTTGCCCAGGCTGGTGCCGGCCAGTTTCAGGCGCAGGTCGAGGGCGCCGAGATTCATCGGATCGGTCAGGGTGCCGGCCAGTTCAACGCTGGAATCGGCGATCTTCACCTGTGCCTGAAGCGGAAACGGTCGTGCCGCATCCTGCAATGCCAACAGCCCGCCAATCTTGCCCTGGCCCGCGAGCTTCTGGCCGTGGTACTGGCCGTTGACCTTGAGGGCGAATGCATAATCCTGGGGCGACGAGCCCTTTTCCTGCGCGGCTTTCGCCACTTTGTCGCCGACAATATCGCTGAACGGAACCGGTTTGCCCAATGGATCGATCAGCACGTCGAGTTGAGTCTTCAGGCTCTGGTCGTCGAGGATGACGTGGCCCTTGTCGAAGCCGATCGCGCCAATATCCACCCCCCAGCTGGAAGGCTCGGCGTTCGGGTCTTTCGGGTCGAGTTTGAAGACCCAGTTGGCGCGCCCGTCAGCCAGGCGTTGCAGGTGGGCATACGGCTCGGTGAGATCGATACGCGGGATCACCACCCGCTGCGCCAGCAATGCCAGGGGTGAAATACGCAGTTCGACGCGCTTGAGGGTGACCATCTGCGGTTGCTTTGACCAGTCCGGATTGCCCAGGCTGAGGTCCTCGGCCACCACGTGGGGCCACGGCACCCAGGCGCGCCAGCCGCTTTCATCGGGTTCGGGCCGCCAGACCACCGACAGATTGCCGTTAATCGCAAAAGCCCGGTGCAGTTCTTCGGAAACTTTGGCGCTGAGTGGCGGTTTGATCCGGTTCCAGTCGAAGAACACGATGATCAGCACCAGTACCGCCAACAAGGTAAGGAAAGTGGAAAGGGTCCAGACAAACGTCTTTTGAGTGCGCGTCATTGCACAGGGCTCCTGATACGACCGGGCGCCCCGACTGCGACGCACATGTGAAACGGTGAGCCGCAAGCGGCTCGCCATGAAGTCTACGACCGATAAAAATCCGCCAGGTTTAATCGACAGACAGATTTCGCCAAGTCAAACAATGACCAGCCAGTCAATCAGCGTTACCGGCCCCGCACTTTTGCATGTCACAGGTGAGTCGAAAATACCCACATCAGTGCAGAACAATTCGCCTGAAACGCCCGGCCTAGAGCTTCTGCAGCAAACAATCAATTCCGTTGATTATTACCATTGCGTTTATGAACTTTTATATCGACTTATCGAGAGTAGCATTGCTCTCGTGCCCACTTATTCGCCCCCACAAGGAGCAAAACAATCATGAAACGCCAACTCCTGCTTAGCCTTTCCCTCTCGATGCTGGCCAGCACTGCCTTTGCCCTGCCAGCCGCTGACCAGGCCACGCCACAAGTGAAACAGAACCACTCGGTGTTCAGCCAGACCGTCGCCGCCGATGGCTCCGAACGCACGCCACAAGGCCAGACCCTTGCCGAAGGCGGCAATGATCGCCTGAAAGAAAAAGGCCTGATCACTCAGGATGGCTCGGACCGTACTCCACAAGGCCAAACCCTGGCTGCCGATGGTTCGGATCGCACCCCACAAGGCCAGACCCTCGCCGCTGACGGTTCGGATCGCACCCCACAAGGCCAGACCCTGGCTGCCGACGGTTCCGACCGCACCCCACAAGGCCAGACCCTGGCTGCCGACGGTTCCGACCGCACCCCACAAGGCCAGACCCTGGCTGCCGACGGTTCGGATCGCACCCCACAAGGTCAAACCCTGGCTGCCGACGGTTCGGATCGTACTCCACAAGGTCAAACCCTCGCTGAAGGCGGTGGTGACCGTGTGATCGAACGCAACAGCGCCCTGAGCTAAGTCCCATGGCCGCCTCGAAAAGAAGCCCAATCCCCGGATTGGGCTTTTGACTTTTCAGCGGTCCGCTGGATAGATACCGCACTTCCCCGCTGGATCCCCCCACAGTCGTTCGACGCCGGCAAAGCCGATTTGCTAGAGTGCGCCGCGTCCCAGTCCAGAAAACGCCCTTGCGATGCTGCCCCGCGCCGAACAGAAGCAACAGACCCGTAACGCCCTGATGGACGCTGCCCGGCGCTTGATGGACGGCGGCCGAGGATTCGGCAGCCTGAGCCTGCGCGAAGTCGCGAAAACCGCCGGCATCGTGCCGACCGGTTTCTACCGCCATTTTGCCGATATGGATGAATTGGGCCTGGTGCTGGTCAGCGAAGTCGGCCAGACATTCCGCGAAACCATTCGCTTGGTACGACACAACGAATTCGTGATGGGCGGCATCATCGATGCCTCGGTGCGGATCTTTCTCGACGTGGTCAGCGCCAACCGTTCGCAGTTCCTGTTTCTCGCCCGCGAGCAATACGGCGGTTCGCTGCCGGTGCGCAAGGCCATCGGCCGCTTGCGTGAAGACATCAGTTCGGATCTGGCGGCGGATTTGTCACTGATGCCGAAACTGCAGCATTTGGACATCGCCGACCTGAGCGTCATGGCGGACCTGATCGTCAAAAGCGTGTTCGCCACCCTGCCAGACATCATCGATCCGCCAACCGAAGCCTTGCCCGAGCACCTGACGCCCCAGGCGAAAATCACCCAGCAACTGCGGTTTATCTTTATCGGCCTCAAGCATTGGCAAGGCCTCGGCAGCACTGAATAAGCAACCTGTAGGAGCGAGCTTGCTCGCGATGGCGTCGGCACCGTCAGCATTCATATGACAGACACACTGCCATCGCGAGCAAGCTCGCTCCTACAGAGATGCGCATCGCATCATCTTGGTGCGCACCGCAAAAGCAACGCACTAAATTCATCCAAAAACCTCACGCCAAAAAAACCGTCCTACGCCCCCATCAGGCATTTCCTACGCATCACGTCGATTGGCAAGCCCCTTGCTCTAGCCTGAGCATTGTTCATTGCTGGAAGCCTTCCGATGCTGGTGATTCACCGCAGAATCGACCCTCAACCCGTTTGGGCCGCCGAACTGCATCTGACGTTCGAAGCCCGCAGCAAAAGCCGTTTACGCTGTTTCAGTGCCGAAGGCGAAGACGTCGGCTTGTTTTTGGCGCGCGGCCAGCCGCCCTTGCATGACGGTGAATGCCTGCAAGCCGAAGACGGGCGAATCGTGCGTGTCTGCGCCCGCCCCGAACAATTGCTGCACGTCACCTGCGCCAATGCCTTCGAACTGACCCGCGCGGCCTATCACCTTGGCAACCGTCATGTCGCCCTGCAAGTTGGCGACGGCTGGTTGCGCCTGCTCGACGATTACGTGCTCAAGGCCATGCTCGAACAACTCGGCGCCGTTGCCTCGAACATCGAAGCGCCGTTCCAGCCGGAACACGGTGCCTATGGTGGTGGCCACCATCATTCGCGACACGGTGATGAAGACTTCAACTACGCACCGAAACTGCACCAGTTCGGCGTACGCCCATGAACCCGGCCTGGGCACTGCTGCGTCTGGCCAGTCCGCAATTGCCGATTGGCGGCTACAGCTACTCCCAGGGGCTGGAAATGGCGGTGGATAACGGCCGCGTAAACGACTCCGACAGCGCCCGACGCTGGATCAGCGATCAATTGTTGCTGAACCTGGCCCGCTTCGAAGCACCGTTGCTGCTCGCCCATTGCATGGCCGCCAGTGAGGACAACTGGGGCCAATTGCTGCAACGCTGTGAGGAACACCGCGCCAGTCGCGAAACCCGCGAGCTGCATCAGGAGAGCCGGCAGATGGGCTACTCGTTGCAGCAATTGCTCAACGGCTTGCCGGAACTCGACACACCCGCCCGCACCTTCCTCGAACAACGCACCGAGCCACATCTGGCCCTGGGTTGGGCGTTGGCCGCACGCGCCTGGCAGATCAACCCGCAGGACGCCCTGGCCGCGTGGCTGTGGAGCTGGCTGGAAAACCAATTGGCGGTGCTGATGAAGACCTTGCCACTGGGTCAGCAAGCCGCCCAACGCCTGACCAGCGAACTGTTGCCGCTGCTTCAACAAGCCCAACAGAACGCCAGTCAAGTCGATCCCGATCATTTCGGCAGCGCCGCTTTCGGCCTGTCCCTGGCGTGTATGGCCCATGAGCGCCAATACAGCCGCCTGTTCCGTTCCTAGGGCCCCTTATTTTGGAGAACCACATGAACACACAACCCCTGCGTGTCGGCATCGGCGGCCCGGTCGGCTCCGGCAAAACCGCCCTGACCCTGGCCCTGTGCCTGGCCCTGCGCGAGCGCTACAACCTGGCCGTCGTGACCAACGACATCTACACCCGCGAAGACGCCGATTTTCTGGTGCGCAACGAAGCCCTGGCGCCGGAACGCATCATTGGCGTGGAAACCGGCGGCTGCCCGCACACGGCCATCCGCGAAGACGCCTCGATCAACCTCGAAGCCGTGGATCAACTCAATCGCCGTTTTCCGGGGCTGGACTTGATTCTCGTGGAGTCCGGTGGCGACAACCTCTCCGCGACCTTCAGCCCGGAACTGTCCGACCTGACGATCTACGTGATCGACGTATCCGCCGGCGACAAGCTGCCGCGCAAGGGTGGGCCGGGGATCTGCAAATCCGACCTGCTGGTGATCAACAAGATCGACCTGGCGCCGCTGGTCGGCGCCTCGCTGGAGATGATGAACAGCGACACCCGGCGCATGCGCAACGGCAAGCCATTCGTGTTCAGCAACCAGAAAACCGGCCTGGGCCTGGAAGAGATCATCGCTTTCATCGAACGCCAGGGATTGCTGACCGCGGCCTGATTACGACTTATCAACAAGGAAGCTTATCCATGACATTCAAACGCATTCTCGGCGCCCTGGCCCTGCTGCTGACCCCGGCCCTCGCCTTCGCCCATCCGGGGCATGGCGACAACGGCTTGATCGCCGGAATCAGCCATCCGCTTGGCGGTCTCGATCACCTGCTGGCGATGCTCGCGGTGGGGTTGTGGGCGGCACAGCAACAAGGTGCCGCACGCTGGGCGCTGCCGTGCACTTTTGTCGGCACCCTGCTGATCGGCGGACTGTTGGGCTTTGAGGGATTGAACCTGCCGGCACTGGAGAGCGGGATTGCCGCGTCGGTGTTCGCATTGGGTCTGGCCGTGGCATTGGCGGTGCGTCCACCGCTGGGCATGGCGGTGGCTGCGACGGCGTTGTTTGCGCTGTTCCATGGCGTGGCCCATGGCCTGGAGTTGCCGGAGATGTCGAGTCCCTGGACCTACGCCGCAGGCTTCGTCGCGGCGACGGCAGTATTGCACGCGGCAGGTTATGCGCTGGTGCGGATATTGCCGCAGGCGGCGGCACCGTTGGTGCGATTGGCGGGTGCGGCGTCGGCAGCGACCGGTGTGTGGTTGTTGGCGGGTTGATTCCTCGGCGCCTGACCTGACCTCTTCGCGGGCAAGCCCGCTCCCACAGGTTTTTGGGGTGTGGTTACGATCGCATGTACACCGCGAATCCCTGTGGGAGCGGGCTTGCTCCGGGCGGCGTTCCGACGAAGGCGGCCTGACAGACACAGCCTCTCTCAGGCCAGCCTCTCTGCTAACATGTCGCGCAATCGCCCCTGCCGTGACGACGCCAGCCAATGCCGCCTGTTTCCCGCTCCGCCTCTCAGCCTGAATTGACCGCCCTGTTCGCCTCGGTGCAACAGCACTTCCTGAACGTCATCGTGCCGCTCTGGCAAGGTCCGGGCTGGAATGCCGACATGGCGTTGCCCTACGAGGCGCTCGATGCCGAACACCAACCGCTGCCACCGCAACGCTACCGGGCCATGGCCTGTGCGCGGCAGTTGTATCTGTTTGCCAGCCTGATCGGTCAGGTGCCTGGTGCCGAGGAGCGCGCCGCCGCGCTGTTCCGCTCGTTGCAGCGGCACTTCCACGATGCCGAGCACGGTGGCTGGTTCTACAGCGTCGACGCACAAGGGGCGCCGCTGGACCCACGCAAAGACCTCTACACCCACGCCTTCATCCTGTTCGCCTGCGCCCATTACTGGGACAAGGTCCGCGAACCACTGGTGGAATCAGTGCTCAACGCCGCACTGGAAGTGGTGGCGCAGCGCTTCGCCACGGGCGACGGCCTGTACGAAGCCAGCCTGGACCGTGATTGGTCCTCGCTCGACTCCGGGCCATTGCAGAATCCTCTGATGCATTTGGCCGAAGCCTTCCTCGCCACTCTGTCGGTGCGCGAAGACGCGGCTGTGCAGAACGCGCTCGTCGAGTTATGCACAGCCATGCAAAAGCGCTTCATCGACCCGCAACGCGCGGTGTTGATGGAGAAGCCGCTCGGAGCTGTGGATAACTGGTTCGAGCCAGGCCATCAGTTCGAATGGTATTTCCTGTTGCAATCCTCGCCACTGCTGCGCGGCTCGACACTGCATGCCTCGCTGGAGCGTGCGTTTGCGTTCACCGAGCAACGGGGTGTCGATCAGCAGACCGGTGCCGTGGGAGCGATGCTGGAACTGGACGACCACCCTCGCGACGCAACCCAACGCATCTGGGCACAGGCCGAATACTTGCGTGCCCTGACCTTGCGCCCGGGCAGTGACGCATCGGTGCAACGCCAATTGCAGGCGTTGCAACAGCGCTTTCTTCATGCGGGCGGTTGGTATGAGTGTCGCGATGAGCAGGGCGAAGTGAGTCGCAAGGACATGCCGTCGACCACGCCCTATCACTTGGCGACCTGCTATCGCGGGTTGGCGGAATATCTCGCCACAAGGTGAAATCCAATCACTCAATCCACTTGCGATCCCCGGTAAAGCTGATGGTCAGCCATCGCGCAGCGTCCGGCTCGCCAAGCTTTGTTGAAATTTCCTCGCGCAAGCTGTCCAGTTGCCCCACACCATCGAGCCAGTAATCCTTCGGCAATACGATGTGAATCTCGATGAAACAGGCCCTGCCGTGTTTCTGCACGTAGGAAATGTAATCGTCGAAACCATGCTCGACCTTCGCCACCTCCATCACCTGACGCACCTTGTCGTCCAGTTGATCCGGGACGATCCCCAGCACATCGCGCAATGCCGGCCCGAGGATTTTGAACGCCGGAGGAAGCATGCCCAAGGCCAGCAGAATCAGGATCATCGGATCGACATACACCGCCCACTTGTCGTACCCCTGAGTCTTCAGCAGCAGTGCTATCAGGAAACTCACCAGCAGTCCCGCCGACAGCATCGCGTCCACCAGCCAACTGATGTTGTCGAACTGGATCAGCGATGATTTGAGTGTGCGATTGCGATGGCGGACGTAGAAAAAATAAATCAGTTCAACAACGGTAAACACCGCCGCATAGAGGATTACCAGACCGAGTTCGACCTCGCGGCCACCACTGATGATGCCGAACACACCGTTGAGAAACGCATAAACGGCCACCAGGAATATGAAACTGCCTTCGATCACCAGCACCATGGGCTCCAGGTGCCAGGAACCGAACTGGAAGCGTTGATTGCTTTCCTTGGCGATCAACCGGGCGGTGATCAGCATCAACACCTTGATGAAAGCTGCGACTAACGAAAAAAAGCCATCGAACAGGATGGATTGGGCGCCTGAAACAAAACCGGTGATGATCCCGGCAAATGTCACGGCGAGCATCAGGAAGGTCGATTGTTTGAGCAGCGACTGCTCGCCTCGATTACTCACTTCATCTCCTCTGATACCTCTAGACCGACGGGCGTGGCGGGTTGTTTGAGGGAGGAGTCTAGCTGATGTCCTGTTTAGTCTGTTCCGGCCCCTTCGTCGGAGCGCCGCCCGGAGCAAGCCCGCTCCCACAGTGGATCGTGGTGAACACAAGTTGTGTGGACGACACAAAAACCTGTGGGAGCGGGCTTGCCCGCGATTGGCCGCTATTCGGTCTTAAGACTTGCGATCAATCGCAAACCCGGCCCAGGTCTGGCTCACCGGCATCAACTCCAGGCTGTTGATGTTGATGTGCGCCGGGGCGTTGAGCACCCAGAAGATGGTTTCAGCGATGTCTTGCGGCTGAATCGCCTCGGCGCCGGCGTAAGTGGCGTTGTAGCGCTCCTGGTCACCGGCAAAACGCACCAGCGAGAACTCACTCTCGCACAGGCCCGGCTCGATGTTGCTGACCCGTACGCCCGTGCCTTGCAGGTCGCAGCGCAGGTTCAGGGAGAATTGTTTGACGAACGCCTTGGTCGCGCCATACACGTGGCTGCCCGGGTACGGGTAGTTGCCGGCAATGGAACCCAGGTTGACGATGCCGGCACCACGACCATGGGCAATCAGGCGTGGCAACAGCAGACGGGTGCTGTACATCAGGCCTTTGACGTTGGTATCGACCATGGTGTCCCAATCGTCCAGGTCGCACTTGGGCGCAGGGTCAACCCCCAGGGCCAGCCCGGCGTTGTTGATCAATCCGCGCAGTTTGGCAAAGGATGGCGGCAGGTTGGCGATGGCCTCCTCCATGGCCTTGCGATCACGCACGTCGAGCACCAGCCCATGCACCTCAGTCTGCTTCGACAGCTCGGCGCACAGTGCCTTGAGGCGTTCTTCACGACGGCCGGTCAGCACCAGTTTCCAGCCGGCCTCGGCAAAACGACGGGCACAGGCTTCACCAAAACCGGAGGTCGCGCCGGTAATAAACAGGGTGTTGGACATCGTGTTCTCCTTGCTTCGGCTGATCGCCAGCCATTGGAATAGAAAATCAGCAGGCAGCATGCCCGGCCTTGTTCGCAGCGGCAACCACCGCTCAAACTGTGCAAAAAACGCTCAACCCCGGCAAGCCCTTGACCTGCGTAGCCTGTAGCCATGTGCGCGCACGTTATCCACAGGCCGGTCCACAGTCTTTGGGGGCAAGTGGAAAAGCTGCAAGCCGCTATCCACAAGGCTTTGCGCGGAGTTTTAAAACTTTTTTGCTTGACCCTCAAGTGCCGGCTGTGTAGCCCTTAGCGATTTTCATGACTGACGGGTCAAACCGGCGATGGCGCCAAGCCAGTAACCACGGCCTTCAGCCGAGTCTTTCCAGAGTTTAATCACAGACTTATCCACAGGCTTGTTCACACTCGTCGCCGGCACTTTCACCGCCAAGAAAAAAGTTGACAAAGCCACTTCCAGGTTTCGAAAAAGCGCCTGATCAAAAAACAACCACACCTCTGCAAGCCACGGATTAAAAGGCCTCCAGCCAGCTACACCCACGTTATTCACAGCCGGCTCCACAGCAAACGGGGACAAGTCAAAACCGTGACAAAACAGGTATTTGCAGCGGCTTTATGTCGCGCTTCGGGAGCTTGGGAATATTGTTTTCCACAATTTCCATTTTCCATGCACCACTACCCTCTGTAGGAGCCGGCTTGCTGGCGAAGACGGCGGTACATTCCGCATCATCGGCACAGATCCACCGCTTTCGCCGGCAAGCCGGCTCCTACAGGGGTAATGGTGTATGGGAGATGTAAAAAAGCCCCGGCGATTGCTCGACGGGGCTGTGGGTATTTCAGAAAGGTATCAGTGCCCGCCGAGGTAGGCGTTGCGCACATCCTCGTTGACCAGCAACTCCTTGCCGGTGCCGGTCATGCGGATTTCGCCGTTGACCATCACGTACGCCCGGTCCGACAGACGCAAGGCGTGGTTGGCGTTCTGCTCCACCAGGAAGATGGTCATGCCGGTCTTGGCCAGTTCACGCAGGGTCGCGAAGATCTGCTTCACCACGATCGGCGCCAGGCCCAGGCTCGGCTCGTCCAGCAGCAACAATTTGGGTCGACTCATCAGGGCCCGGGCGATGGCGAGCATCTGCTGCTCGCCGCCGGACATGGTCATCGCCCGCTGGGTACGCCGCTCTTCGAGCCGCGGGAACAGCTCGAACATGCGTTGCATGTCTTCCTTGGCGTACTTGTCACCAATAGGGATAGTGCCCATCAGCAGGTTTTCCTCGACGGTCATGTCGGGGAACACCCGCCGCCCTTCCGGCGACTGCGCGATGCCGTTGGAGGCGATGTAGTGCGACGACTTGTGGGTAATGTCCACGCCCTGATAAAGGATCTGCCCGTCCGCCGCCCGTGGCTGGCCGAAGATCGACATCAGCAGGGTCGACTTGCCGGCACCGTTGGAGCCGATCAGGCTGACGGTTTCCCCTTCCTTGATGTGCAGCGAGACTTTCTTCAGGGCCTGGATCGGCCCGTAAAACACATCCAGTTCCTTGAGTTCGAGGATGGGTTGGCTCATAGCACCACTTCCTCTTCATCGGCGCCCAGGTAGGCCGCAATCACTTTCGGATCGTTACGAATCGCATCGGGTCCGCCCTCGGCGATGACGATGCCGTGGTCCAGCACCACGATGTGGTCGGAAATGCTCATTACCATGCCCATGTCGTGTTCGATCAGCACCACGGTCAGATCGTGCTCGTCGCGCAGCAGCCGGATCATCGCGCTCAGCGCTTCGGTTTCCTGAGGGTTGAGGCCGGCGGCCGGCTCGTCGAGGCAGATGATCTGCGGACGGGTGCACATGGCGCGGGCGATTTCCAGGCGGCGTTGCTGGCCGTAGGACAGCTCACCGGCCAGGCGGTTGGCGCAATCCACCAGGTCCACCACTTCCAGCCAGTAGAACGCGTGGTCCAGCGCATCGCTTTCGGCCTTGCGATAGCCCTTGGTGTTGAGGATGCCGGCCAGCATGCTGCGGTTGACCCACATGTGCTGGGCCACCAGCAGGTTTTCCAGCACCGACATTTCCTTGAACAGGCGAATGTTCTGGAAGGTCCGCGCCAGCCCGGCACGGTTCACCAGGTGGGTGCCGCCGAACGCCTTGTAGAACAGCCGGCTGGCGAAGGATTTCGGCGAGACGAAATCGGTCGGTTTGAACGATTCGCCCAGCAACTTGATGACGTTGGTCTGCTGACCACGCACATTGAGTTCGATTTTGCCGCCGGTGGCCTTGTAGAACCCGGTCAGGCAGTTGAACACCGTGGTTTTGCCGGCGCCGTTGGGCCCGATCAGGGCGAAGATCGAATTGCGGTGGACTTTCAGGCTGACATCGTTCAACGCCTTGATGCCGCCGAAGTGCATCATCAGCTTTTCGACACTGAGTACGACTTCGCTCATGGCGCTACTCCTTTACGCGGGGTCACACCGGTACGGCTGATCCGAATCAGGCCGCGCGGTCGCCAGATCATCATCAACACCATCAGGATGCCGAACAGCAGCACGCGGTATTCGGCGAAGCCACGCAGCAGTTCCGGAGCCACGGTCAGCACAAAGGCGGCGATGACGACGCCTATGGTCGAGCCCATGCCGCCGAGTACCACGATGGCGAGGATCAGCGCCGACTCAAAGAAGGTGAACGAGGTCGGGTTGACGAAGCCCTGGTAAGTGGCGAAGAACACACCGGCCAGACCAGCCGTCGAAGCGCCGATGGTGAACGCCGAGAGCTTGACCAGTACGTGGTTCAGGCCCATGGAGCGGCAGGCGATTTCGTCTTCCCGCAGCGCTTCCCAGGCACGGCCGACCGGCATGCGGGTCAGGCGATGCTTGATGTGCAGCACGGCCAGGACCACCAGGAACAACACGGCGTAGATGAAGTAGTACTTCACGTCAGGGTTGTAGGCGATACCGAAGAACTCGTGGAACGGCACCCCGCCATCCTTCGCCCGCTTGCCGAACTCCAGGCCGAAGAAGGTTGGCAACGGTGCCGGCATGCCGTTCGGGCCGCCGGTCAGGGACAGCCAGTTGTTGAGGATCAGGCGGATGATTTCACCGAAGCCCAGGGTCACGATCGCCAGGTAGTCACCGTGCAAACGCAGCACCGGGAAACCGAGGATGCAACCAGCCAGGCCGGCCGTGATCGCCGCCAGCGGCAACACGGTCCAGAAGCCCAACCCCAGGTATTGATAACCGAGCGCCAGGCCGTAGGCGCCGATGGCGTAGAACGCCACGTAACCCAGGTCGAGCAGGCCGGCCAGGCCGACCACGATGTTCAGCCCCAGCCCCAGCAACACGTAGATCAGCCCGAGGATGACCACGCCCAGCAGATAGGAGTTGGAGAAAAACGGGAACACCACGGCAATCGCGATGACCAGCGGGATGACCCAGCGCAGCCGCGACTTGTAGTCCGGTGCCAGCACGTGTACGCCGGAACCGGTGACTTCAAAGCCTTCGAGGATTTTCAGGCCCTTGGGCGTTTGCAGGAACAGGCTCAAGGCGAACCGGCCGCCCATGACGATGGCAATGATCCAGGCGACCCGGGTCGGCTCCAGATTGAAACCGTAGCCGTCGAGGACGACGCCGACGATCGGCCCGAACACGATCAGGGCAATGAGGCCGGAGAGAATCGCGTCAACCAGGCTTTTTTTGATATCGATTGTTTTATGAGTGGTTGAAGACATCGCTTACACCTTCGACACAAGAGGACGGCCGAGCAGGCCTTGGGGCCGAAAGACCAGAACGAGGACCAGCAGCGAGAAGCTGAAAACGTCCTTGTAGTCCGAGTTGACCAGGCCCGAGAACAGCGATTCGGAGATGCCGAGGATGATCCCGCCGAGCATAGCGCCAGGCAGCGAGCCGATCCCGCCGAGTACCGCTGCGGTGAAGGCCTTGATGCCTATCACGAAGCCTGCGTAAAAGTCGAAAGTGCCATAGTTCATGGTGATCAGCACGCCGGCCAGGGCCGCCATGGCTGCACCGATGATGAACACGTAGGAGATCACCCGGTCGGTGTTGATCCCCAGGATCGAGGCCATCTTGCGGTCTTGCTGGGTGGCACGGCACATGCGGCCGAGCTTGGTGTACTTGATGACGTAGGTCAGCAGGCCCATCCCGACAAAGGCGGCGACCAGAATGAAGATCTTGGTGTAGGTAAGCTGCACGAAGCCGCTCCCGACATCGATTCGCCATGCCCCGGTCAGCAGGGTCGGAACGCCTTGTTGGCGGGCACCCTGGGCGATCTGAGCATAGTTTTGCAGGATCAGCGAAATCCCGATGGCGCTGATCAGCGGTGCCAGCCGGGTGGAGTTACGCAGGGGTTTGTAGGCAACACGCTCGATGACCCAGCCATACACCGCCGTGACGACGATGGTGAAGATCAGTGTGCCGAGCATCAACAGGGGGAAGGATTCAATACCGAAGTATGCCAGCAGAGCCAGACTGATTGCCGCGAGGTAAGCGGAAATCATGTAAACCTCGCCGTGGGCGAAGTTGATCATGCCAATGATGCCATAGACCATTGTGTAGCCGATGGCGATCAGGCCATAGACCGACCCGAGGGTCAGGCCGTTGACCATTTGCTGCAGGAAAATACCATCCATAACGCAATCTCACGCAATGAGAACCTGCACAGGTGGCTGTGCGGTTCTTCTAAGAAAAATACAGATATACGTCGGAGCAATGTCAGCCACGATCAGGCAAGCCACCACTGCTCCCCGTAGGAGCTGGCTTGCCAGCGAAAGCGGTGTATCAGCCAACATTGATGTCGACTGATCTGTCGCATTCGCGAGCAAGCTCGCTCCTACAAGGGTTCTGTGGAACTCAGCCGATCAAGCCAGCCCTTACTTCTGTTTTTCCAGCTGGTGGTATTTGCCGTCCTTGTCCCACTGGTAAACCACGTAGTCGGAGATTTTCAGGTCGCCCTTGCTGTCCCAGGTCTTCTCGCCCATGACGGTCTTGACCGGGTTGGCTTTCAGCCACTTGGCAGCGTCTTCGCCCTTGTTGGACTTGGCGCCATTGAAGGCGGCAGCCAGGGCTTGAACCGAAGCGTAGGCATACAGGGTGTAGCCTTCAGGCTCGTAGCCAGTCTTGCGGAACGTGTCCACCACGGCCTTGCTGTCCGGCAGCAGACGCGGGTCGGCGCCGAAGGTCATCAACACGCCGTCGACGTATTGCGGGCCACCAGCAGTGGTCACCAATTCGTCGGTCACGATGCCGTCGTCGGACATGAATTTCACGTCTTTGAGGCCTTCGGTGCGCAGTTGTTTAACCAGTGGACCGGCTTCCGGGTGCAGACCACCGAAGTAGACCACGTCGGCACCGGCCGCACGGATCTTGGTCACGATGGCGCTGAAGTCTTTCTCGCCGCGGGTCAGGCCTTCATACAGCACCGGCGTGACGCCGCGCTTGATCAGTTGTGCCTTGGTGGCATCCGCCAGGCCCTGGCCGTAGGTGTCCTTGTCGTGCAGGACAGCCACTTTCTTGCCCTTGAGCACGTCGACAATGTAGTCGCCGGCCACGATGCCCTGCTGGTCGTCACGTCCGCACATACGGAACATGGCACTCAGGCCACGCTCGGTAACCTGCGGGTTGGTGGAACCCGGGGTGATCGCGATGATCCCGGCTTCGTCGTAGATTTCCGACGCGGGAATGGTGTTGGAAGAACAGAAGTGACCGACCACGCCGGCAACTTTCTGGTTGGTCAGGTCCTTGGCGACCGTCACAGCCTGTTTCGGTTCGCAGGCGTCATCGCCCTTGACCAGTACGATTTTTTCCCCATTCACGCCGCCCGCTGCGTTCACCGCATCGGCTGCTGCCTGTGCACCCTTCATGTACTGCTCGCCAAATGCCGCGTTGGCGCCTGTCATCGGGCCCGCCACACCGATTTTCACGTCAGCTTGTGCAAATGCAGAAACACCCAGCGCAGTTGCCACTGCGAGAGCCAGAAAGCCTTTCTTGTAAAACGTATGGGACATGAGGTGGTGCTCCATGGTTTTTTTTAATTGGCACTGCGACTTCACTGAATGCTCAGAGCAAGGGCCGTGCCATCGGTTTTTTATTCTGAAAAAAGTCGCTGCTTTCTTGTTATTTCGACTGTTTCGGGCCCATTTTCATTGGGCGTGCAACCGTCTAAACCGCGGAAGGTAAAACCATTATTTTTTTGAGGCGCAACCCGCCTGCGCCATCATTGCAACCGCGGCTTTAAACGACGTGCAACCAGCCTGTAACAACGTGCGTCACCGAAGTGCACACTGCTGGTGCGGGGACTGCTACAACCCGCACCATTGACAGGCTAGCTGCAGATCGAAAAAGCGCCGCTTCCCGCTGCAAAAATCAACATTCAGATCACGATCCGCAGGCACTGGCCTGCGTGATACAGCGAGAATCCCGCCTCATACAGACAGCTGCGCAACCCCACCCCGGCCAGTGGCTGCATGGGGGCAAAGGGGATCGGTAGCGCTTGAGGATTTCCGTTACACAGGTAGTCGGCAAAGGCCTTGCCGACCACCGTCCCGGTGGTCACGCCCCGTCCGTTGTAACCGGTGACGGCCACCAGACCGGGCGCCGGTTCGAACAGGCGCATCAAATGATCGGGGGTGAAGGCGATGCGACCGGTCCAGGTGCACTCCCACTCCACCGGTTTGAGATACGGGAAATAGTGTTGCTGTACCCGATCGGCCCAGGCCTTGAGAAACCAGACCGGTTTCTGATTGCCATTACCGAGGCTACCCAGCAGCAGCCTTCCGTCTTTATCCCGACGGATGCTGCTCAGGACCTGGCGGGTGTCCCAGGAACCCTGGCCGCCGGGAAGAATTTGCCGGGCGGCCTCTTCGGTCAGCGGGACCGAGGCCACCTGGTAGTAATAACCGGGGAAGAAATTGCGCCGCAGCTCCGTCCAGTCGCCTTCGGTGTAGGCATTGGAGGCAATCACCACTTTCTCGGCCATGACCGAACCCTGGGCGGTTTGCACTGACCAGCGCTGGCCCTGGCGTTCGAGTCGGGTGACCGGAGAATGATCGAACAATTGACCGCCCAGACCGATGGCCGCCTTGGCCAGCCCCGTGGTGTAGGCCATCGGGTTGAGAGTGCCGGCACGGCGATCGAGCAGCGCGGCGGCGATCTTCTTGGTGCCCGTGGCTTGCTCGCAAGCCTGACCGGTCAACAATTCCACCGGCGCCCCACGACGTTTCCATTGTTCTTCTCGACTGCGCAGGTCGGCCTCGCCACGGGCGTTATGCGCCATGTGCAGCGTGCCTTCGCGGCGCAACTGGCAATCGATGTCGTACTTGTCCACCAGGCTGAACACCAGGGATGGCGCCGCGCCCAGCATGCGGTTGAGCTGGCTGCCGACTTCCGTGCCGAACCCGGCTTCGATCTCGTCCGGGGGAATCCACATCCCGGCATTGACCAGCCCGACGTTGCGCCCCGAACCACCGTGGCCGGCGCGATGGGCCTCCAGCACACAAACGGTCTTGCCTTGCTCCAGCAGATGCACCGCCGCCGACAAGCCGGTAAAACCGGCGCCGATGACGCAGACATCCACCGTGACCTCACCCTTGAGGGCCGAATTGTCCGGCCTTTGCGGCGTCAGTTTTTCCCACAGACACTCTTCGCGTAACGGCATTGCCAGACTCCAACAGAAACCTAACAAACAACAAGAGCTTCGCTGGCAAGCCAGCTCCTACAGAAGTTTGCAATGCCCTGTAGGAGCTGGCTTGCCAGCGAAGGGGACCATCAGTCGAATGTGATGCCCTGCGCCAACGGCAACTCCAGCGAATAGTTCACGGTGTTGGTCTGGCGGCGCATGTAGCCGCGCCATGCATCGGAGCCGGACTCACGACCGCCGCCGGTTTCTTTCTCGCCACCGAATGCGCCGCCGATTTCCGCGCCGCTCGGGCCGATGTTGACGTTGGCGATGCCGCAGTCGCTGCCCACCGCCGACATGAACTGCTCGGCTTCACGCACGTCGGTGGTGAAGATGCACGAGGACAGGCCTTGTGGCACGGCATTGTTCAGGCGCAGGGCTTCCTGGAAATCGCTGTAACCGACCACGTACAGGATCGGGGCGAAGGTTTCGTGGCAGACCACGTCGCTCTGCTCCGGCATTTCGACGATGGCCGGCGACACGTAGTAGGCATTCGGGAATTTGTCTTCCAGCTGACGCTGGCCGCCGAACACCCGACCGCCTTCGCTCAGAGCCTGTTCCAGCGCGTCCTGCATGTTGTCGAAGCTTTGCTTGTCGATCAGCGGACCGACCAGATTGCCTTCCAGCGGATGGCCGATGCGTACTTTCGAGTACGCAGCTTTCAGGCGGGTGACGATTTCTTCTTTCACCGATTCATGCGCGATCAGGCGACGCAGGGTGGTGCAGCGCTGACCGGCGGTGCCAACGGCGCTGAACAGGATCGCGCGAACGGCCATGTCCAGGTCGGCGCTCGGGCCGAGGATCATCGCGTTGTTACCGCCCAATTCGAGAATGCTGCGGGCAAAGCGCGCGGCCACTTTCGGTGCCACTTCGCGGCCCATGCGGGTGCTGCCGGTGGCACTGATCAGGGCCACGCGTGGGTCATCGACCAGCGCTTCGCCGGCATCGCGACCGCCGATGATGACCTGGCTCAGGTGCGCAGGTGCATCACTGAAGTTTTTCAGCACGCGGTCGAACAGTGCCTGGCAGGCCAATGCGGTGAGCGGAGTCTTTTCCGATGGTTTCCACACCACAGGGTTGCCACACACCAGCGCCAGCGTGGCGTTCCAGGCCCAGACCGCGACCGGGAAGTTGAAGGCGCTGATCACCCCGACGACGCCCAGCGGATGCCAGGTTTCACGCATGTGGTGGCCAGGACGCTCGGAGGCGATGGTCAAGCCGTACAGTTGACGGGACAGGCCGACGGCGAAGTCGCAGATGTCGATCATTTCCTGAACTTCACCCAGGCCTTCCTGAGTGATCTTGCCGGCTTCCCAGGACACCAGTTCGCCCAGATCGGCCTTGTATTCACGCAGGATATCGCCCAGTTGACGCACCAGTTCGCCACGGCGCGGTGCCGGGACCTTGCGCCACAGTTCGAACGCATGATCTGCGCGACTGATGTGCTGCTCGACTTCAGCCGCGCCTTCCCAGTTCACGGCGGCGATCCTGCTGCCATCGATCGGCGAGTGCACCGGCACTTTGCCGTTCTGGTACAGGGCCGGGTTCACACCTAGACGATCAAGCAATGCGGCAACCATGGGTCACTCCTCAAGCAAAAGACAGAACACGTGCAGCCGGAAAGTCACGGCTGATCAGACCTGTAGTTTTAGCTGCCCGGAGGTTACTCAACAAACGACCTTTAAGAGAGATATCATTCCGTTTATTCATGCTGTGCATTGCTGGCAATAAGAAACAAGAACCAAGGACCGCCCATGCTGAATAAACGCTACTTGCCATCGATCGCTGCGTTGCAGTGCTTCGAAGCCGTCACCCGGCACTTGAGCTTCACCCGGGCCGCCGAAGAGCTAAACCTTACCCAAAGCGCCGTGAGCAAACAGGTCGCACAACTCGAAGAGCTGTTGCAGCACCTGCTGTTTCGCCGGGTGCGCCGCCGCCTGCAGATGACACCGGCCGGCGATCTGTACTTGGTTGAGGTGCGGAAAATCCTCACACAGGTCGAGATGTCGACCCATTACCTGCGTTCCTACGGTGGCGAAACAGAAGTCTTGCGGGTTTCGACGCCTCCCACCTTCGGCGCGCGCTGGCTGGTGCCGCGCCTGAAAGGCTGGCGCCTGCGGCACCCGTCGATCCACCTGGACCTGTGCAGCGAGCAGGAAGCCGACGATCTGCTGCAAGGTCGCAGCGACCTGGCGTTCTACTTCGGCCAGGGCTCGCGGCCCGGCACCGAATGCCTGAAGCTGTTCGGCGAAGAGCTTGTTCCTGTATGTGCCCCCGGCAGCCTGCCGGACACGCCATTTACCGACCCGACGCAACTGACCGACCTGGTCCTGCTGCAAAACGCGTCCCGCCCCCAGGCCTGGCATGACTGGTTCGACCACCAGGGCTACCACACCGAGCACAGCTACCACGGCCCGCGTTTCGAAACCTTCTATATGTGCATCCGCGCCGCCCAGGTTGGCTGCGGCGTGGCGCTGCTGCCACGGTTTCTGGTGGAAGAGGAACTGGCGGACGGCAAGCTGGTCATTCCCTGGCAGCATGCAATGCCCAGTACCGATGCGTATTACCTGGCGTATCCGGAGCATTCGGCGGAAGTGCCCAAGGTGCGGGACTTTGTGAAGTGGATGCTGGAGCAGATCGATAGCCCGGATGCCCTCCCCCATTGAGCCTTGCGCATACCCTGTGGGAGCGGGCTTGCTCGCGAAAGCGGTTTCACATCCAACAATGATGTTGCCTGACACTCAGCCTTCGCGAGCAAGCCCGCTCCCACAGGGATCTGTTGTGATCCAAGAAATTGCTGGCAATCCTGCCCTCTGATATGCGCCACTAGCGCCACTGATCAATACCGCTGCAACGCTGGAGATTCCCGTTATGAGCGAGAGTGTGTTTGCCGATCGTATCGTGCAGAACCTGCTCGACACCGACTTCTACAAACTGACGATGATGCAGGCGGTGCTGCACAACTACCCGAACGTCGAAGTCGAATGGGAGTTTCGTTGCCGTAACAGCGAGGACTTGCGCCCCTATCTGGCGGAAATCCGCTTCCAGATCGAGCGCCTGGCCGAACTGAGCCTGACCGCCGACCAGTTGAGCTTTCTGGAGCGCATCAGCTTCCTGAAGCCGGACTTCCTGCGTTTTCTCGGTTTGTTTCGCTTCAACCTGCGCTACATCCACACCGGCCTCGAAAACGGTGAGCTGTTTATCCGCCTGCGGGGTCCCTGGCTGCATGTGATCCTGTTCGAAGTGCCGCTGCTGGCGCTGGTCAGCGAGGTGCGCAACCGCTACCGCTACCCCGAAGTCGTGCTGGAGCAGGTCCGCGAGCAGCTCTACCGCAAGTTCGACTGGCTGAGCGTCAACGCCAGCAGCGATGAACTATCCGAATTGCAGGTGGCCGATTTCGGCACCCGTCGCCGTTTTTCCTACCGCGTGCAGGAAGAAGTGGTGAACGTGCTCAAGCACGACTTCCCCGGCCGCTTCGTCGGCACCAGCAACGTGCACCTGTCCCGGGAGCTGGACATGAAGCCCCTGGGCACCATGGCTCACGAATGGATCATGGCGCACCAGCAGCTCGGCCCGCGGCTGATCGACAGCCAGATAGCCGCGCTCGATTGCTGGGTTCGCGAATACCGTGGCCTGCTGGGGATTGCCCTGACGGACTGCATCACCATGGATGCCTTCCTCGGCGATTTCGATCTGTTTTTCGCCAAGCTTTTCGACGGTTTGCGCCACGATTCAGGCGATCCCGTGCTGTGGGCGGAAAAAGCCATCGCCCACTATCACAAGCTCGGCATCGACCCGATGAGCAAGACGCTGACCTTCTCCGACAGCCTGAACCTGCCCAAGGCCCTGGAGATATTCCGGGCGTTGCGTGGTCGGATCAATGTCAGCTTCGGCATCGGCACCAACCTGACCTGTGACATTCCGGGTGTCGAACCGATGAGCATCGTGCTTAAAATGAGCGCCTGCAACGACCAGCCGGTGGCGAAGGTCTCCGACGAGCCAGGCAAGACGCACTGCAAAGACCCGAATTTCGTCGCTTACTTGCGACACGTTTTTCAAGTACCTGCCGCCCTTTCAAGTACATCAAGCAAGGAGTGAATTCATGCAAGCCGTACAGCGTGAGATTGCTGAACAGCTCAAGGTCCAGCCGCCATTCGCCGACGAGGCCGCCCTCGAGGCCGAAGTCGCCCGGCGAGTGGCCTTCATTCAGGACTGCCTGGTCAACTCCGGGCTCAAGACCCTGGTATTGGGCATCAGCGGCGGTGTCGACTCCCTGACCGCCGGCCTGTTGGCCCAGCGTGCCGTCCGTGAACTGCGCCAGCGCAGCGGTGATGCCGCCTACAAATTCATTGCCGTGCGCCTGCCCTACGAAACCCAGTTCGATGAGCACGACGCCCAGGCTTCGGTGGACTTCATCAAGCCGGACGAGCGCCACACCGTGAACATCGGCCCGGCGGTCAAAGCCCTGGCCAATGAAGTGGCGGCTTTTGAAGGCAAGCACGCGGTGTCGGTGGATTTCGTGCTCGGCAACACCAAGGCGCGCATGCGCATGGTCGCCCAGTACACCATCGCCGGCGCGACCCATGGCCTGGTGATCGGCACCGATCACGCGGCGGAAGCGGTCATGGGGTTCTTCACCAAGTTCGGTGACGGCGCCTGCGACCTGGCGCCACTGAGTGGCCTGGTGAAAAACCAGGTCCGCGCCATCGCCCGCAGCTTCGGTGCGCCGGAGTCGCTGGTGGAGAAAGTCCCGACCGCCGACCTTGAAGACCTGGCGCCCGGCAAACCGGACGAAGCCTCCCACGGCGTGACCTACGCCGAGATCGATGCGTTCCTGCACGGCAACCCGGTGCGCGAGGAAGCATTCAGGATCATTTGCGACACCTACAACAAGACCCATCACAAGCGTGTCATGCCGTTTGCGCCTTGAGGCGTGAGTGAATGAAAAAGCCCGCTGAAGTGTTGAACTTCAGCGGGCTTTTCTTTGGCCAAAACATGCGTTGATGTTTCTGGCCTCTTCGCTGGCAAGCCAGCTCCTACTATGATTTGTGTCGTTCACAAAACCTGTGGGGGCTGGCTCGCCAGCGAAGAACGATGACGCGGTGAACCTGCTTACTTCAGGGTCACGGTACCTTTCATCATCGAGATGTGGCCCGGGAACGAGCAGAAGAAACCGTATTTTTCAGCGGCGTCGAGCTTCGACACGTCGAAGGTCACCGAGTCGGTTTCATTGGCGCCGATGATCTTGGTGTGGGCGATCACGCGGGCGTCGCCTTCCTTCAGGTAGTTCTTGTCGATGCCGGCGCTCAGGCCATCGGTGGCGATCGGCTGCATGTCGGCTTCTTTACTCAGCACCCAGTTATGGCCCATGACGTTCTTCGGCAAGCTGCCGGAGTGCTTGAGTTCCACGGTAAACGTCTTGCAGCTCTTATCGATTTCAATGGCCTTTGTGTCGAAAGACATCTGGTCGGTGGAGTCGACGGTGACTTTGCACTCTGCAGCCATCAATTGGCTGCTGGCCAGTGTCAACAGGGATACCGCAACAAGTTTGGCAAACATGGTGAATCTCCAAGGCAGGGTTAGCAGAAATGCGAATGGACAGAAGACTGCCTGAAAACTTCGCAAGTTCATATGACTTGAATCAAAAATTGTATACAACTTTCGGGCTATAGGCACGATGCAAACAATCTACCGGCCAGGCGTCTGGTCCGGCCCTATCATCAGGTCGTCCCCTTCTCTCTCCCCCCAAAAAAGCCGGAGCACTGATCATGTCCATCAACAACCTGTTGTACAGTTTGCTCGCCGCCTACGCCTGCGGCGCCAGCGGTACGTACGAAACACCGAAACACGAAGTCTAGCCCTTGGAGTGCCGTGCGCCTGCCTTTACTCTGTGGCCCTGATCGACCAAGGAGCAAGGCATGTCTTTAACATCCGTTTGTGTTTTTTGTGGTGCCAGCACCGGCACCAACCCGGCTTACCGCGAAGCAGCGATGGCCCTTGGCCGGGCTTTGGCCGAACGCAAGTTGACGCTCGTTTATGGCGGCGGCGCCGTAGGCTTGATGGGGATCGTCGCCGACGCGGCCCTGGCGGCCGGCGGTGAAGTGATCGGCATCATCCCGCAAAGCCTCAAGGACAAGGAAATCGGCCACAGCGGCCTGACTCGCCTGGAAGTCGTCGATGGCATGCACGCGCGCAAGGCCCGGATGGCCGAGCTCAGCGATGCCTTTATCGCGCTGCCCGGCGGCCTTGGCACCCTCGAAGAACTGTTCGAAGTCTGGACCTGGGGCCAACTCGGCTACCACGGCAAACCACTGGGTTTGCTGGAAGTGAACGGTTTCTACAGCAAATTGACGGCTTTTCTCGATCACATCGTCGGCGAAGGCTTCGTTCGCGGGCAGCACCGTGACATGCTGCAAGTGAGCGAATCGCCGCAAACCCTGCTCGATGCTCTGGATGCCTGGCAACCCTCCATAGCGCCAAAATGGGCCGAGCAAAAACCCAGCTAACGGCCCGGCACCGATACAGGGCAGAATATGCGCCGCTCAACCTCACCTTCGACCCCAGAGGATCGCCCATGGCCAAACCTAATTATTCCTTCGCCAAACGTCAGAGAGACTTGGCCAAGGAGCAGAAGAAAGAGGAAAAGCTTCAGCGCAAGAAAGCTTCAGCTGAAGAAGCTGCCCTGAACCCCGAGGGTGAAGTGGCGGCAGAAGATGATGTTGATGCACCGAAAGACTCGGCGCCTGACGCCTGAGAACCTCCGGGCCGGCTGATCTGATCCGGCCCACCGGATCCTGTGCCCCTTGTAGGAGCGAGCTTGCTCGCGAAGATATCGAAGACAACGCGTTTTTCCAGACAGGACGCGTCATCGTTGACGTCCATCGCGAGCAAGCTCGCTCCTACAGGGTGGATCGTTATTATTCCAGTGGCATCACGGTTACCCGAACTTCCGGGTCGTGGCTCCCTCCTCCCAGAATCACCCCCCGCAACGGCGACACATCGGAAAAATCCCGGCCCCAGGCCAGGGTGATGTGCTCCAGTGCCGGCTGCACATTGTTGGTCGGGTCGAAATCCACCCACCCCAGCACCGGGCAAAACACCGATACCCAGGCGTGGGACGCGTCAGCACCAATCAACCGTGGCTGACCCGGCGGTGGCTGGGTCAGCAAATAGCCGCTGATGTACCGCGCCGCCAATCCACGGGAGCGCACGCAAGCGAGCATCAGGTGAGCAAAGTCCTGACAGACCCCGCGTCGGCGCTCCAGCACTTCCACCAGCGGCGTCGCCACTTGGGTCGCTTCGGCATCGAAGGTGAACTCGCTGAAGATTTTCTCCATCAGCGCCTGCACGCCGAGCAGCAGCGGTCGACCCGCCGGGAAGCAACTTTCGGAAAACTCCACGAAGTTTTTCTTCAAATGCACATACGGCGATTCAAAGCGGTATCGGCAGGCTTCCAGCAATTGCGGCGACAGCGGCTGACTGCTGTAGGTCAGCGCGCTTCGTGTGCGTTCCCACGCCGTTGACCGTCTGAAGTCCGGCACAGGTCGGGGCAACACTTCGATCGTGAGGTTGGCGTTGACCAGCAGTTCATCGTGGGGACGCTCGAATGCCAGCCGGGTCAGCGGATTGCCGAACACATCCAGTTCATCGCGACGCGAGGTCGGCTGCGGACTGATCTGCAATTGCCGGTCGGTGCAGCGCTGCCATTCACAAGGCCGCGGCCACAAATGTGCCAGTTGCTGGGCCAAGGACACAGGACTGTCGTAGTGATAATGGGTGTCGTGGAAAATCTGGTAGTGAGCGCTCATCAGACGGACACCGTGCGCTGGCTGACATCGTCGACATGGGCGAAATGCCGCAGCGCCAGTCGATCGGAAACCTGCCCACTGGCATCGGCGATCTCTTGCAGCAGCGCGGCCAGCCCCTCGATGGCGGCGCGAACACTCGCGTCGCCGAACAGCGGGTTTTCCAGGCAGCCCAGATCGAATCGCGCCAGACGCTCGACCAATTGCGGCAGTGCCGCTTCGCGCGGCACCCCAAAGTCATCATTGAGGCGCTTGAGGGTGCGGGTCACCAATTTCAACTGGAACAACACGGCGTGAGGGTTCTGTTCGTCGAGCAACAACAGGTCGAGCACCGGGATCAACTGCGCCACCGCCAGGTAGCGAGAACGGTAGGTGATACTGCTGTTGCCCAGTTCCAGCAACCATTCCAGCCCGGCCTGATCGAAAGCCCCAGCGCCCCGCAGGAACGCCGCCAGGCTGCCGCTGAGAAATTGCAGTCGCTCGACCCGCCGGCCAATCATCAGGAAACGCCAGCCTTCGTCCCGGGTCATGTCGTCCAGGGCAAAGCCGGACAGCGCCGCCAGGGACATCACCAGACGGTTGAGGAAATCCAGCAACTCGCCGAAATCCGGCTCTTCGGTTTCCAGCTCCATGGCTTCACGCTGCAACTCCACCAGCGCCTGCCAGTTTTCCCGCGAGAGCTTGCCGCGCACCTGCGAAGCCGCCCACTGCAAGCGTTGCAGGTTGGAACGCAGGCTGAACGGCCAGTCATCGCCGAGCAGCGCCGCCAACAGGCGCTCCGGCAATTCGCCCTCATCGGGCAGCAGCATCAGCCGCTCGCCGAGATCCACCGCTGCTTGCAGGGCTTGTGGGTCGTCGCCATCGACATAGCGCGCCAGCATGATGCGCAGCAAACGGGCACTGTCGTCGCAACGTTCGCAGTAACGACCGAACCAGAACAGGTTTTCCACCACCCGCGACGGCAGGTACGGATCGCGCCGCACCAGGTCATGCACACCGATGTTGCGTTGGGCCTTCCATTGTTCACCGCTGGGTGCACGATCGCCCAGCACCCAGGTGTCTTTACTGGCGCCACCGCGCTGCATCGACACCACTTCGGCGTCGGCTTCGGCGGCGACCCGGGTCAAGCCACCGGGCAGCACCCGATATCCCTCGCGGCTGGCGACCGCATACACGCGCATGCCGATGGCACGGGGTTGCAACTGACCGTCTTCGGCTTGCCAGACCGGCGCCTGGGACAATTGCGCAAGTTCTTGCGCCACATAAGCGTATGGCCGCGCCTGCATGCGCTCGGCGAGCTCCTGGCGCTGTTTTTCACTCAAGTCACGGCCAAATACCGGTGCAAAGCTCTGGGACGGAAACGCCGGTTTGATCAGCAGCTCCGGCAGTTTTTCCAGGGCCTGGGCCAATACCGGCGCTTCGCCGCACCACCAGGTGGCGATGGACGGCAGGATCAGTTCTTCGCCGAACAGGAATTGATTGATCTTCGGCAGGAAACCCAACAGGCCTGGTGACTCCAGTACTCCGCTGCCCAGAGCGTTGGCCACCAGCACCCGCCCCTGCCGCACAGCCTCAAGCAGCCCCGGCACACCAAGGGCCGAGTCAGTACGCAGCTCCAGCGGGTCGCAGAAATCATCGTCGAGCCGGCGCATGATCGCGTGGACCCGACGCAGACCACTGAGGGTCTTCAGGTAGACCGTGGCGTCGCGCACCGTCAGGTCGCCGCCCTCCACCAGTGGGTAGCCAAGCTGACGAGCGAGGTACAGATGTTCAAAATAGCTTTCGTTGAAACGCCCTGGCGTCAGCAGTACGACCAACGGCGCGTCCCCGTCACTCGGGGCCTGACGAGCCAGCGTTTCCTGCAAGGTGCGGAAGAACCCGGCCAAGTGCTGCACTTTCAGATCGCGGTACAACTCGGGAAAGGCCCGGGACACAATCGTGCGGTTTTCCAGCGCATACCCGGCACCCGAAGGCGCCTGGGTACGATCCGCCGTGACCCACCAGCGGCCATCGGGTGTGCGCGCCAGATCCATGGCATACAGATGCAGAAAGGCGCCGTCAGGTGGGCGGATGCCCTGACAGGGCCAAAGGAAATTGTTGTGACCGAACACCAGCTCCGCCGGCAGCAACCCCTCGGCAATCAGGCGCTGCGGGCCGTACAGGTCAGCCAGCACCGCATTGAGCAACCTGGCCCGTTGCGCGATGCCGGCCGCCAGACGCGCCCACTCATCATTAGCGATGATATGCGGCAGCAGGTCCAGCTCCCATGGCCGGTCAGCGCCCTTGGGATCGGCATAAACGTTATAGGTCACGCCGTTTTCCTGAATCTGCCGGGTCAGCAGGGCCTGACGCTGCACCAATTGCGCCGGCGTGCTGCGTTGCAACTGCTCGAACAGCCGGCGCCAATGCGGACGCACACCGCCACTGTCGTCGAGCAGTTCATGATAGGTGCCCGCCGTCAGCGGGTAGCGGTCTAGCAGGTCAGGCATGGAAAACTCGGCAGACAGCATTGAACGGTCAGACTAACGCAGGCTCATGACGCCCGGGTATACGAAAAACCCGAGCGTCGCGCACGGTTCAGAAACGTCGCAAATCGAGCGTCATCGGCAGCTCGTCGTTAATTTCCAGATGGGGTACAGGCAGTTTCCCCGGCGTGTGTCCGATGCGGAAGAAACGCGCCATGCGCCGGCTCTCGGCCTCGTTGGCATTGACCGGCAAGCTGTCGTAATTGCGCCCGCCCGGATGAGCGACGTGGTACTGGCAGCCGCCCAGCGAACGCTGCATCCAGGTATCGAGCAGGTCAAATACCAGCGGCGCATGGACCGGGATGGTCGGTTGCAGGCAGTTGGCCGGTTGCCAGGCTCGGAAACGCACGCCGGCCACGAACTCGCCGAGCCGCCCCGTGGGCTGCAATGGCACCGGGATGCCATTACAGGTCAGCAGATATCGCTGGGGCGGCAAGCCGCTGAGCTTGACCTGCAAACGCTCCAGCGACGAATCCACGTAACGCACCGTACCGCCCATGGCGCCCTCTTCGCCCAGCACGTGCCAAGGCTCGAGCGCCTGGCGCAGTTCCAGTGCAATACCACTGACGGCGTAATCGCCAACCTTGGGAAAACGGAACTCCAGATGCGCGGCGAACCATTCGGCCCGCACCGGATAACCGGCGGCGTTGAGGTCGACGATGACATCGGCGAAGTCTTGCTCGATAAAGTGCGGCAACAGGAAGCGATCGTGCAGCTCCGTGCCCCAGCGCGCCAGTTTCTGCGGTGCATAGGGCTCGCGCCAGAACCGCGCCACCAGCGCCCGCAGCAACAATTGTTGCGCCAGGCTCATGCGGGCATGGGGCGGCATCTCGAATGCACGCAGTTCCAGCAATCCGAGGCGTCCGGTGGCTCCGTCCGGCGAATAGAGTTTGTCGATGCAGAACTCGGCACGGTGGGTGTTGCCGGTCACATCGATCAGCAGGTTGCGCAGCAGTCGATCCACTAGCCATGGCGGGCACTCCTCACCCGCTTCAGGCATTTGTGCGAAAGCAATTTCCAGTTCGTACAAGGCATCGTTGCGTGCTTCGTCGACCCGCGGCGCCTGGGACGTCGGGCCGATGAACAATCCGGAAAACAGGTAGGACAGCGACGGATGGTTGTGCCAGTAGCTGATCAGGCTGCGCAGCAGATCCGGACGGCGCAGAAACGGTGAGTCCCCCGGGGTCGCGCCACCCAGCACGAAATGGTTACCGCCACCGGTGCCGGTGTGCCGGCCGTCGATCATGAATTTTTCGGTGGTCAGCCGGGTCTGGCGCGCCTCTTCGTAGAGGAATTCGGTGCGCTCGACCAATTCATCCCAGGTCGCGGAAGGCTGCACGTTGACCTCGATCACTCCCGGATCCGGAGTGATACGGAAGTTGCTCAGGCGTGGATCGCTTGGCGGCTCATAGCCCTCCAGCAATACCGGGCACATCAGCTCTTCAGCGGTGGCTTCGATGGCGGCGATCAGTTCGAGGTAGTCCTCGACCCGCTCCAGTGGCGGCATGAACAGGTACAAACGGCCTTCCCGCGCCTCGGCGCAGAAGGCGGTGCGGGTCAGCCAGTCGGCGGATTCGTCGACCTTAGGTGCGCGCTCTTGCACCTCGGCAGTCTCGCCCTGGCTTTGCAGTTGCGCGGTGTCGGGCAGCGGCGGGAAATCCTGATTCGGGTCTCGTGGATGAATAAACGGGTACTCCGCCGCTTTTACCCAGGGCTGTGAGCCCAGCGGCAAGCGATACCCCAGCGGCGAATCCCCCGGCACCAGTCGGCAGTGCTCGTCGCGCAGATACCAGCGACCGCTCTGCCACTGATCGCCCTTGGCGGTGCGCGCCAGCGGCAGGACCTGGCCGATGACCTTGTCCAGGCCTTGACTGAAGACCTTGCGCAGACGCGCACGCTCCAAAGGCTCTTCCAGGCGCGAATCTTCGGCGCTGACGTTTTGCGGCAACATCCCTTCGCGCCAGAGGTAATAGAAATTGTCTTCGTAGGCTGGAAACACAAAGCGTGTCGGAATGTTCAAGCGCTCGGCCACGCTTGCCAGAAAACGTCCGGCCAGCGCGCCATCGGCGCCATAGTCTTCCTGCTCATCGGCGATCAGCGCGCTGTTGTGCCAGATCGGCACGCCGTCACGGCGCCAATAGCAATTGAGCGACCAGCGCGGCAGTTGCTCGCCGGGGTACCACTTGCCCTGCCCGAAATGCACCAGTCCCATGGGCGCGTAGTGTTTACGCAGGCGCTGGAACAGTTCGGCGGACAGCCGCCGTTTATCCGGCCCCAGTGCCGCGGTGTTCCACTCGGCGCCATCCGGGTCATCAATGGACACAAAGGTCGGCTCGCCGCCCATGGTCAGGCGTACATCGCCTTCCAGCAGATCGGCATCGATCTGTCGCCCCAATGCCTGGATCGCCTGCCACTGTTCGTCGGTGTAGGGCTTGGTGACCCGTGGTGCTTCCCAAACCCGCTCCACGGACATTTCGTGGCTGAATTCACACTCGCACGGTTCCACCAGGCCAGTGATCGGCGCCGCAGAGGACGGATCGGGACTACAGGCCAACGGAATATGCCCTTCACCGGCAAACAGCCCGGAGGTCGCATCCAGGCCGATCCAGCCGGCACCGGGCAAGTACACCTCGCACCAGGCGTGCAGATCGGTGAAATCCACTTCGGTGCCGGACGGACCGTCGAGACTTTTGACGTCGGCGGTCAGCTGGATCAGATAGCCCGATACGAAACGCGCCGCCAGTCCCAGGTTGCGCAACAGTTGCACCAGCAACCAGGCGGAATCGCGGCACGAACCGGAGGCCTGTTCGAGGGTGTGTTCAGGTGTTTGTACGCCGGGCTCCATGCGGATCAGGTAGTCGATGTCTTCGCTCAGGCGCTGGTTGAGCGCGACGAGAAAATCCACGGCGGGCAACGGTGTACGGTCGATGCCGTCCAGATAGGCCTTGAACTTCGGCGTCAGGGGCAGGGTTTCCAGGTACGGCGCCAGCTCCTTGCGCTCGTCAGTGGCATAGGTAAAAGGGATTTTTTCCGCGTAGGGCTCGAGGAAAAAATCGAACGGATTGAAGATCGCCATCTCCGCCAGCAGGTCGACTTCGATCCGCAACTCTTCAGTCTTCTCCGGGAACACCAGCCGCGCCAGGTAATTGCCCTGAGGGTCCTGTTGCCAGTTGATGAAGTGCTGCTCGGGCGAGACTTTCAGCGCATAGGACAGAATCCGCGTGCGGCTGTGAGCGGCGGGACGCAGGCGAACAATCTGCGGGCCGAGCTCGACAGCGCGGTCGTAGCGGTAATGCGTGACATGGTGCAATGCGACATGAATCGACACGGCGTGCCTCCTGCGAGCCTTGAGCGTATGGGAAAGCGCGCAAGACTTATGCCATCCAGCAACGCTGGCGCTTTCCTTGGTTGCCTGAGGCAGTACAGCACCAAAATCGGGCGATGCGGGAAAATGGTTTGGCGCAGGTGCACGTAAATGTGGCGGCCAGCCAGAAATTGGTTGGCAACTCCGGCCTCATCGCGGGCAAGCCCGCTCCCACAGTTTTCGGGGTGCCCGCAGTTTTGTGTTCGCCACAAATCCTGTGGGAGCGGGCTTGGTCCGGGCGGCGATCCGACGAAGAGGCCAGTGGCTCCAGCACAAATGGTTGAACCCTGAAACGCAAAACGCCAACCCGAAGGTTGGCGTTCTGTTCAGCGCAGGCGCGGCTTAGCGCGGTACGACCGGCTTGCGAGCCGGCTTCGGCCCCTTGCCTTTGGCCGCTTCCTTGCGCTCCTTGGCCGCCTGCTGGTTGCGGGCAAACGCCGCAGCCTTGGCCTGCTCGCGCTTGTCCCACGGGTTACCGCCATCGCTGGCACGCGGTGGCAGGCCAGTGTGCTGGGTGAGGATCTTGGTGGTCTTTTCCTTGGCCACTTTATGGCTGCCGGCCGGCGTCGAATTCTTGCGACGGGCGCTCTGGTAGCTGTCGGTCGACGGCTGGTGCAAAGGAATCAACTGATTCTTGCCCGGCCCGATCAGGTCGGCGCGGCCCATGCGGGTCAGTGCCTCACGCAGCATCGGCCAGCCTTTCGGGTCGTGATAACGCAAAAACGCCTTGTGCAGACGACGCTGCTCTTCGCTCTTGACGATGGTCACCGCGTCACTCTTGTAGGTGACCTTGCGCAGCGGGTTCTTGCCCGAGTGGTACATCGCGGTGGCAGTGGCCATCGGCGACGGGTAGAACGCCTGCACCTGGTCGGCACGGAAGCCGTTGCCCTTGAGCCACAGGGCCAGGTTCATCATGTCTTCATCGGTGGTGCCCGGGTGGGCGGCGATGAAGTACGGAATCAGGTACTGCTCTTTCCCTGCTTCCTTCGAATACTTCTCGAACATGCGCTTGAACTTGTCATAGCTGCCGATGCCCGGTTTCATCATCTGGTTGAGCGGACCTTCCTCGGTGTGTTCCGGGGCGATCTTCAGGTAGCCACCGACGTGGTGGGTCACCAGTTCCTTGACGTACTCCGGCGACTCGACCGCCAGGTCATAGCGCAGGCCGGAAGCGATCAGGATCTTCTTCACACCCGGCAACTCACGGGCACTGCGATACAGCTGGATCAGCGCCGAGTGGTCGGTGTTCAGGTTCGGGCAGATGCCAGGGAACACGCACGATGGCTTGCGGCACGCGGATTCGATTTCCGGGCTCTTGCAGGCGATGCGGTACATGTTCGCGGTCGGGCCGCCGAGGTCGGAGATCACGCCGGTAAAACCCGGAACCTTGTCACGAATTTCTTCGATTTCGCGAATGATCGACTCGTGGGATCGGTTCTGGATGATCCGGCCTTCGTGCTCGGTGATCGAGCAGAAGGTGCAGCCACCGAAGCAGCCACGCATGATGTTCACCGAGAAACGGATCATTTCGTAGGCCGGGATCTTTTCCTTGCCGTACGCCGGGTGCGGAATGCGCTGATAAGGCATGCCGAACACGTAGTCCATTTCTTCGGTGGTCATCGGAATCGGTGGCGGGTTGAACCAGACGTCCACTTCACCGTGCTTCTGGACCAAGGCGCGGGCGTTGCCCGGGTTGGTCTCCAGGTGCAACACGCGGTTGGCGTGGGCGTAGAGCACCGCGTCGTTGCGGACCTTCTCCACCGACGGCAAACGGATAACGGTCTTGTCGCGAGTCATGCGCGGGCTGGCCAGGATCTGCACGACTTTGGCTTCCTGCGGATCTTCGACCGGGCCCTTCTCCTGCTCGATGGCGCAGGCGGCGGTGTCCTGGGTGTTGACGTACGGGTTGATGATCTTGTCGATCTTGCCCGGACGGTCGATACGCGTGGAGTCGACTTCGTACCAGCCTTGCGGCGTGTCACGACGAATGAACGCGGTGCCGCGCACGTCAGTGATGTCTTCGATCTTGTGACCGTAGGACAGACGCTGGGCGACCTCGACGATGGCCCGCTCGGCGTTGCCGTACAGCAGGATGTCGGCGCTGGCGTCGATCAGGATCGAGTTGCGCACACGGTCCTGCCAGTAATCGTAATGCGCGATGCGGCGCAGGGACGCTTCGATGCCGCCGAGCACGATCGGCACGTGCTTGTAGGCTTCCTTGCAGCGCTGGCTGTAAACCAGGCTGGCGCGGTCCGGACGCTTGCCGGCCAGGCCACCCGGCGTGTAGGCATCGTCGGAACGGATTTTCTTGTCGGCGGTGTAGCGGTTGATCATCGAGTCCATGTTGCCGGCCGCGACACCGAAGAACAGGTTCGGCTCGCCGAGCTTCATGAAGTCGTCTTTGGACTGCCAGTTCGGCTGGGCAATGATCCCGACGCGGAAGCCCTGGGACTCCAGCAGCCGGCCGATGATCGCCATGCCGAACGACGGGTGGTCGACGTACGCATCACCGGTGACGATGATGATGTCGCAGGAATCCCAGCCGAGCTGATCCATCTCCTCCCTGCTCATGGGCAGGAACGGCGCTGGCCCGAAACATTCGGCCCAGTACTTGGGATAGTCAAATAACGGCTTGGCTGCTTGCATGTCGATAACCGGTGTTGGCTTTCATTGAATTTCGCGGGCGCGGAATATAGCACAAATTTTGACCAATTCCGACGGCCATGGTCGGAAATTGCGGCGACCCCATCGCGGGCAAGTCGGATCGCCGCACCGCCGCTCCCACAGGTTCACCGTGATCCCGTAGGAGCTGGCTTGCCAGCGAAGGCGTCAGCTCAGACGCTGAACAGCTTATTCATCATCATCGAAGTTGTAGCTACCCGGCGCCAGGTTCTCGAATCGCGTGTACTTACCGATAAAGGCCAACCGGATAAAGCCGATCGGGCCGTTCCGCTGCTTGCCGATGATGATCTCGGCAATGCCCTTGTGCTCGGTTTCCGGGTGATACACCTCGTCGCGATAAACGAACATGATCACGTCGGCGTCCTGCTCGATCGCTCCGGATTCCCGCAAGTCGGAGTTCACCGGGCGCTTGTTCGGCCGCTGCTCCAGGGAACGGTTGAGCTGCGAGAGCGCCACCACCGGGCAGTTGAATTCCTTGGCCAGGGCTTTCAGGGATCGGGAGATCTCGGAAATCTCGTTGGTCCGGTTGTCACCGCTGGAACCCGGGATCTGCATCAGTTGCAGGTAGTCGATCATGATCAGGCCGACATCGCCATGTTCCCGCACCAGGCGGCGGGTCCGGGCGCGCATTTCCGACGGGCTGATGCCGGCGGTATCGTCGATGAACAGCTTGCGGTCGTTGAGCAGGTTGACCGCCGAAGTCAGGCGCGGCCAGTCGTCATCTTCCAGCTGACCGGAACGGACCTTGGTCTGGTCGATACGCCCCAGCGACGACAACATACGCATGATCAGCGATTCGCCTGGCATCTCGAGGGAGTAAACCAGGACAGCCTTCTCGCTGCGCAACACGGCGTTTTCCACCAGGTTCATCGCAAAGGTGGTTTTACCCATGGACGGACGACCGGCGACGATGATCAGGTCGGCCGGTTGCAGGCCGCTGGTCTTCTCGTCGAGGTCGGTGTAGCCGGTGGACAGGCCGGTGATCGCGTTGTCGGTGTTGAACAGGGTGTCGATGCGGTCGATGGCCTTGGTCAGCAGTTCGTTCACACCCACCGGGCCGCCGGTTTTTGGCCGGGCCTCGGCGATCTGGAAGATCTGCCGTTCAGCTTCATCGAGGATTTCTTCAGCCGTGCGACCTTCAGGATTGAAGGCGCTGTCGGCGATTTCGGTGCTGATGCCGATCAACTGACGCAAAGTCGCACGCTGGCGAACGATCTGCGCATAAGCCTTGATGTTGGCGACGGACGGCGTGTTTTTCGCCAGTTCACCGAGGTAACCGAGGCCGCCGACTTGCGAAGTCTGACCTTCCTTGTCCAGTTGTTCGGACAGGGTCACGACGTCGATCGGCATGTTCTGATCGGCCAGCTTGGCAATCGCACGGAAGATCAGGCGGTGGTCATGTCGATAGAAATCGCCGTCGGAGACTTGATCGAGCACGCGTTCCCAGGCGTTGTTGTCCAGCATCAGACCACCGAGCACGGCCTGTTCGGCCTCGATGGAGTGCGGCGGCACCTTCAGGGCGGCGGTTTGCAGATCGTATTGCTCGGGAGCGGAGATATCGTTCATGGCCACTTGTGTTTTGGGTGATGAAAAGCAGGGGGTTCAGAAAGACAAAGGGCACGACCTGTAAACAGGATCGTGCCCGATGTTACCGGCAAGCACCCAAGGGTGCCAGCCGACAAGTGCTGCTTAAGCTGCTACCACGACAACGCGTACGGTGGCTTCAACTTCGGCGTGCAGGTGCACGGCTACGTCGAATTCGCCTACGTTGCGGATGGTGCCGTTCGGCAGACGAACTTCGCTCTTCTGCACTTCAACGCCGGAGGCGGTCAGTGCGTCAGCGATGTCGTGAGTACCGATCGAACCGAACAGCTTGCCTTCGTCGCCAGCGGTGGCAGTGATGGTCACTTCCAGCTCGGCCAGTTGGGCAGCGCGGCTTTCAGCCGATGCTTTGCGATCTGCTGCAGCTTTTTCCAGCTCGGCACGACGCTCTTCGAACGCAGCCAGGTTGGCTGGGGTCGCAGCGGTAGCTTTGCCGTAAGGCAGCAGGTAGTTACGACCGTAACCAGCCTTAACGTTCACTTTGTCACCCAGGTTGCCCAGGTTGGTGACTTTTTCCAGAAGGATCAGTTGCATGTGAAAATCCTCTTAACTTTTAACCTTCACCGTTCGCGTTATCGGCATCTTTCGGTGCCGAACGACCGCGAAAATCAATCAGGCTGTCGACGATGGCCAGGACCACCAGCAACGGATAGATCAGCTGCATGAACAGCAACAGCGTGACGTACAACCCCACCAGCCAGAACCTGGCCAGTCGCTTCTGCGCCACCAGCCCGTGAATCAGGGCCAGCCCGGCGAACACCAGCGGTACGCTGCACAACGGCGTCAACATGGCCATCTGAGAGCCGATATTCGGCCCCAGAAGCATGCACGCCAGCAGCAACATCGCCGGCAACAGCGGGAAGCGGATGGCGCGAAACTCGCGACCAAAACCGCCCGGGTTGTACAACAACGCCTGCCAGTAGCGCCCGACAAGCAGGCTCAGCAAGCTGACGATTTGCAACAACGCCGCAATCAGGCCGGTCAGGACCGGTGCAATCAGGGACGCGAAACGCGCTTGTTCGTCTACCGACATCTTCTGGTAGACATCACCGAGCAGCGACGGCATGACTTTGATCAAAGCCTGCGCCAGCATCTCGATCTGGGGAGCAAAAGCTGTCCCCAACACCACTGAAAACACCACTCCCATCGCTATGCTGACCAGCAGCACGCGGTTCCAGGACTCGCTTGCGCGCAAAACCAACGCAAGGCTCGCAGACCCCAGCAGCACCAGAAGTGCCCGTGGGTCGTCGGAGTACAGCCACCAGGCCAATGCCGGCAGCAGTCCCAGAGCAAGAACGCCCAGGGCGTCCCTCAATCCGCGCCGCAGGAGCACAAGGCATCCGGCGGCAGCACCCAACCAATACAACAACGGCATCGCCGCGCATCCAGCCACTACCAGAGTGGCCTGCATACGGCCGCGCATGATGAACTCAGCTATGGCCCGCATGCATTCAATCCTTTGCTACGAGTCGACTGCCCGGTCTCAGCGGCCGTGGCTGTCGGTGTAGGCCAGCAGGGCCAGGAAGCGGGCGCGCTTGATAGCGGTGGCCAGCTGACGCTGATAACGAGCTTTGGTACCGGTGATGCGGCTTGGAACGATTTTGCCGGTCTCGGATACGTAGGCTTTCAGAGTGTTGAGATCTTTGTAATCGATCTCTTTCACGTCTTCAGCGGTGAAGCGGCAGAATTTACGACGACGGAAGAAACGTGCCATTTGATAGGCTCCTTAAAAGGTCCGTGGATTACTCGTCAGCGTTATCGCTGTTGTCGCTGTCATCACTGTCAACGCTTTCAGCGCCTTCGTGCTCAGGACGGTCGCGACGCTCACGGCGCTCACTGCGGTTTTCTTCAGCCTTGAGCATCTCGGACTGGCCGATAACGGCTTCGTCGCGACGGATGACCAGGTTACGGATCACTGCATCGTTGTAGCGGAAGTTGTCTTCCAGCTCGGCCAGGGCCTTGCCAGTGCACTCAACGTTCAGCATCACGTAGTGAGCCTTGTGAACATTGTTGATTGCGTAGGCCAGTTGACGACGGCCCCAATCTTCCAGACGGTGGATTTTGCCGCCGTCTTCTTCGATCAGCTTGGTGTAACGCTCAACCATGCCGCCGACTTGCTCGCTTTGATCCGGGTGGACCAAAAAGATGATTTCGTAATGACGCATGAATGCTCCTTACGGGTTGTAGCCTGCCGCTCAAAAGCGGTCAGACAAGGAGTGAATGACACTTATGGACTTGCGTGGGTAAGGCACATGAATGCCTGCCGTCACAGCAAGGGGCGCAATTGTAGAGAAGGGGCGTGGGAGGCGCAAGGTAATTGGTGATTATTTGAACAATACTCACCGAATCTCCTTGTAGGAGCCGGCTTGCTGGCGATGGCGCCCTTGAGGACGCCTTCGCTGGCAAGCCAGCTCCTACAAGGAGTGTTTCAATCAGAGCTTTTTAGCGGCAGCCTTCGCCTTGACGCCGCGCTGACGCTGCGCCTCGAACAGGCACACGCCAGTCGCTACCGACACGTTTAGGCTGCTGACGCTACCGGCCATCGGCAGATGCACCAGGTAATCACAATGCTCGCGGGTCAGGCGGCGCATGCCCTTGCCTTCAGCCCCCATGATCAGGATGGTCGGGCCGGTGAGATCCTGGTCATAAAGACTGACTTCGGCCTCCCCCGCCGTACCGACAACCCACAAGCCACGCTGCTGGAGCTTTTCCAGGGTGCGCGCCAGGTTGGTCACAGCAACCAGCGGAATCACTTCCGCCGCACCGCAGGCAACCTTGCGTACTACCGGCGTCAGGGTCGCGGACTTGTCCTTCGGCACGATCACCGCCAATGCACCCGCCGCATCGGCAGAACGCAGGCAGGCGCCGAGGTTGTGCGGATCGGTCACGCCGTCGAGCACCAGCAACAACGGCGCGCCTTCGGTGCGATCAAGCAGCTCGTCGAGCATCGCCTCGCCCCAGACCTGACTAGGACTTACGTCCGCCACTACGCCCTGGTGCACGCCTTCAACCCAGGCGTCCATTTCACGGCGCTCGGCCTGACCGACCTGGACACGGTTTTCGTTGGCCAGTTCGATCAACGTCTGCACCCGCGGATCATCGCGGCCTTCGGCCAGCCAGATCTGCTTCACGCGTTTCGGGTGATGACGCAACAACGCTTCTACAGCGTGTACGCCGTAGATCTTTTCCAACTGACTCATGACTTGGCCTTAGGTTTACGCGCCCCGCCAGTCTTGGCTGGAGCAGAGCCCGCTTTTGGCGGGCCTTTACGGTGTTTGCTCGGTTTGGCTGGTTTGCCGCCGACTGCCTTGTCAGGCGCCGACCGACTGGTCTTTCCCCCAGACGCCGCTTTACCGCCGCTTTTCGCACCGGCCAGCAACGCCTGTTTCATTTCGCGACTCTTGCGCACTTCGGCGTTTTTCGCCGCCGCATCACTCGGACGATAGGCTTCGACAGCTTTCTCCTTGGCAGGTCGACGACCGGCTTTCGCTGGGGCCGGTTCTGCTTCGGTTTTAGCCGCAGGGGCTGTTTCGGTGCCACGTTTTTTACGGCCGATCGGCGCACTGATGGTTTTTTCGGCCATCTCGAAGTCGATCTTGCGCTCGTCGAGGTCGACGCGCATGACCCGCACTTCCACGGTGTCACCCAGACGGAAGCTGCGACCGGTACGCTCACCGGCCAGGCGGTGGTGCACAGGATCGAAGTGGTAGTAGTCGCCCGGCAGCGCGGTGACGTGCACCAGGCCTTCGACGTAGATATCGGTCAGCTCGACGAACAGACCAAAACCGGTCACTGCAGTGATCACGCCCGGGAACGATTCGCCCACACGATCTTTCATGAACTCGCACTTGAGCCAGTTCACCACGTCGCGGGTCGCTTCGTCGGCACGGCGCTCGCTCATCGAGCACTGCTCGCCGAGCTGCTCCAGGGCCGCTTCGTCGTATGGATAGATGCGTGCCTTCGGAATGGTCATCGCACCGGCACGACGAACGTGCGGGGTGTCCTGCTTGGAATGGATCACGCTGCGAATTGCCCGGTGCGTGAGCAAGTCCGGGTAGCGGCGGATCGGCGAAGTGAAGTGCGTGTACGCCTCGTAATTCAGGCCGAAGTGGCCCTGGTTATCGGCGCTGTACACCGCCTGGCTCAACGAACGCAGCATGACGGTCTGGATCAGGTGGAAATCCGGACGATCCTTGATACCGGCCAGCAGTGCCTGGTAATCCTTCGGCGATGGACCATCCTTGCCTTTGTGCAGGGACAGGCCGAGTTCGCCGAGGAAGGCGCGCAGCTTTTCCAGACGCTCCGGTGGCGGACCATCGTGAACGCGATACAGCGCCGGAATTTCGTGCTTTTTCAGGAACTCGGCGGTAGCCACGTTGGCCGCCAGCATGCATTCCTCGATCAGCTTGTGCGCATCGTTGCGCACGGTCGGACGGATTTCGGCGATTTTGCGCTCGGAGCCGAAGATGATCCGGGTTTCCTGGGTTTCGAAATCGATCGCGCCACGCACATGACGAGCGGCCAGCAATACCTTGTACAGCGAGTAGAGCTGCTTGAGGTGCGGCACCACGTCGGTGTATTCACCGCGAAGCTTGCGCGCCTCGGTGGCTTTCGGCGTTTCCAGCATCGCGCTGACCTTGTTGTAGGTCAGGCGGGCATGGGAGTGGATCACCGCTTCGTAGAAGCAGTAGTCGGTCATCTCGCCGGATTTGGAGATGGTCATCTCGCAAACCATGGCCAGGCGATCGACTTGCGGGTTCAGCGAGCACAAACCGTTGGACAGCTGCTCAGGCAGCATCGGAATCACCCGCTCGGGGAAGTACACCGAGTTGCCGCGAACCTGCGCCTCGGCATCCAGCGCCGAACCGAGCTTCACATAACTGGATACGTCAGCAATCGCCACGTACAGCTTCCAGCCGCCGGAGAAAAGACGCAGCTTGCCCGGACGGGCTTCGCAGTAGACCGCGTCATCGAAGTCGCGGGCATCTTCGCCGTCGATGGTGACGAACGGCAGATGACGCAGGTCGATGCGCTTCTCTTTGTCTTTCTCTTCGACTTCCGGCTTGAGCTTGCCGGCTTCCTTGAGCACGGCCTCAGGCCAGACGTGAGGAATGTCATAGGTACGCAGGGCAACGTCGATCTCCATGCCCGGCGCCATGTAGTTGCCCACGACTTCAACCACGTCGCCTTGCGGCTGAAAGCGTGGCGTCGGCCAGTGAGTGATCTTCACTTCGACGAACTGACCGATCTGCGCGTTGGCGTTACGACCCGGCGTGACCAGCACTTCCTGCTGGATCTTCGGGTTGTCGGCAACCACGAAACCGATACCGCCTTCTTCGAAGTAGCGGCCAACGATGGTTTCGTGAGCGCGGGAGACCACTTCGACGATCATGCCTTCGCGGCGACCACGACGATCCAGACCGGATACACGGGCCAGGGCACGGTCACCGTCGAACACCAGGCGCATCTGCGCCGGACTCATGAACAGGTCGTCACTGCCGTCGTCCGGCACCAGGAAGCCGAAGCCGTCGCGGTGACCGCTGATGCGGCCCAGGATCAGGTCGAGCTTGTCCACCGGCGCATAAGTGCCGCGACGGGTATAGATGAGTTGAGCATCGCGCTCCATGGCGCGCAGGCGGCGGCGCAGGGCTTCGATCTGGTCTTCCGTGGTCAGACCAAACTCTTCGACCAGTTGCTCGCGGTTAGCAGGCGAACCTCGATCAGCAAGGTGCTGAAGGATCAGTTCGCGGCTAGGAATGGGGTTTTCATATTTTTCCGCTTCACGAGCGGCCTCGGGATCGAGGGACTGCCAATCGGCCATTAGAGAGTTTTCACCTTGTCTATATGCGGGTTAGTTTGGCATAGGCGTAATGAAACGGGAAATTTCAAGCTAAGACGACCCATCTAAAGCCCTGTATCGACACCTCAAAGCTGAATTGCAGACCGCTGGTGAATTTTTTCAGGTTTTTTTGAGGCCGGGGGTTTACAGTTAAAAAGACGCTCCGTATAGTGCGCGCCATCGACGACGGAGACGTTGTCGATAATGCCCAGATGGTGAAATTGGTAGACACGCCAGCTTCAGGTGCTGGTGACCTTACGGTCGTGGAAGTTCGAGTCTTCTTCTGGGCACCAATTTCGAGCTTGAGATTAGATCAATTTCAAGGCTCACACAAAAACCCGCGAAAGCGGGTTTTTGCATTTTGGACCCCTAGTTTATTAATTTTAAAATCAGGGGTTTACAGATTAAAACGCTCTCCGTATAGTGCGCCACATCAACAGCGGCAACGCTGAAGATGAATGCCCAGATGGTGAAATTGGTAGACACGCCAGCTTCAGGTGCTGGTGGCCTTACGGCCGTGGAAGTTCGAGTCTTCTTCTGGGCACCAATTCAAATTCAAGGTTACGACCTTGAATTTCACAGAAACCCGCGAAAGCGGGTTTTTGCGTTTCCGGGGTTTAAAAACACACCTCCCCCCCCTGTAGGAGCGAGCATGCTCGCGATGGATGTGCAGGCGACACATTTCTCCAGGCACCCCTCGTTTTCGTTCACGCCCATCGCGAGCAAGCTCGCTCCTACAAAAGCCATGACGGCGCATTTGAGAAGCAATATCGTTTATCATTGTTGCAAGTTTTTGCAATGCGACAGTGAGGAACCCTGCGAATGATGTTTCGAAATACCCTGCGCCGCGGCCTGACCATTACCCTGCTCGGCCTGGCACTCGCCACTCCCCTCACCCAAGCCGCCGACCCGGTTTCCCTGACGCTCTACAACGGGCAACACAAGGAAGTCGGCGACGCGGTCGCCAAAGCCTTCGAAGCCAAGACTGGCATCCACGTCAATGTACGCAAAGGCAGCAGCAATCAGCTCGCCAGTCAGATCGTCGAAGAGGGCGATCGCTCCCCTGCCGACGTCATCTACACCGAAGAATCGCCGCCACTGAACAAACTCGGCGAACAAGGCCTGCTGGCCAAGACGGATGACGCCACGCTGGCCGTTCTGCCCAAGGAATACGTGGCCGGCAACGGCACCTGGATTGGCGTGACCGCCCGGGTACGTGTGGTGGCCTACAACCCCAAACTGGTTGATGAAAAAGACCTGCCAAAGTCGGTGATGGATTTCTCCAATCCCAAATGGCAAGGCAAGGTTGGCTTCGTGCCCACCAGTGGCGCCTTCCAGGAACAAGCCGTTGCGATCATCAAGGTGCACGGTATGGACGCGGCCGAAGAATGGCTGACCGGGTTGCGCGCATTCGGCAAGACCTACAGCAACAACATGGTGGCATTGAAAGCCGTGGAAAATGGCGAAGTGGCCACCGTGCTGGTCAACAATTACTACTGGTTCGCCCTGCAGCGTGAAAAAGGCCAGCTCGACTCGAAGCTGCATTACTTCAGCGGCGGCGACGTCGGCGGGCTCATCACGGTATCCAGTGCAGCAGTCCTCAAATCCAGCAAACACCCCCAGGAAGCACAGCAATTGCTCGCCTACATGGCCAGCGAGGAAGGCCAGCGCGTGATCACCCAGACCACCGCCGAATACCCTCTGCACAAAGGCATGGAATCTGATCGCGGGCTCAAGCCATTCAGCGAGTTGCAGGCGCCGAACGTGACACCCGCCGACCTCGGTAATGCCGAAGAAGCCCTGGACCTGGAACGCGACGTTGGCTTGAACTGATGAGCGCATTGCTATCCGTCACCCGCCTGCGCAGCAAGCGACCGCCGATAGGGTTGGTGTTGCCGGTTTTGCTGCTGGTCGTACTCAGCTTCCTGCCGCTGGCCTATGTCGGACTCAAAGCCTGGCAAGCCGGCTGGGCCGAAGCCTTGCACCTGCTGTGGCGGCCCTACGTATTCGGCCTGTTGCGCAACACCCTGGCGTTGATGCTGGGCGTCACTCTCGCCTGCGGCGTGATCGGCCTGTCACTGGCGTGGCTGCTCGAACGCAGCAATCTGGCGGGACGCCGGATCTGGGGCGTGATCCTGTGCCTGCCGTTTGCCGTACCGGCTTTTGTCAGCAGCTTCACCTGGGTTTCGCTGAGCGCGCACTTTGAAGGACTCGGCGGGGCGATCCTGGTGATGAGCCTGTCCAAGTACCCGCTGATTTTTCTGCCTGTGGCGGCAACCCTGCGCAATCTCGATCCATCCCTGGAAGAATCGGCCCGCACCTTGGGCCAGAATCGCTGGGGTGTGTTTTTCCGCGTCACCCTGCCCCTGCTCTGGCCTTCGCTGCTGGCGGGCTCGTTGCTGATTGCGCTGCACATGCTGGTGGAGTTCGGCGCCTTGTCGATCATCGGCCTGCAAACCTTCACCACGGCGATCTATCAGCAGTTCGAGCTGGAATTCAGCAATGCCAACGCGGCGATGCTCTCCGCCGTACTGCTGATGCTGTGCCTGGCGCTGCTGTGGCTGGAACTGCGCGTGCGCGGCAAGGGTCGACACGTGCGCACCGGCCAGGGCGCGGCAAGACACGCGGAGCAGGTTCAACTGGGGCCGTGGGCAGTGGCGGGACAGCTTTATTGCCTGCTGCTGGCAATCATTGGCAGCGGGATTCCGCTGGGCATGCTGGCGTACTGGTTGGCAGTGGGTTCATCCGCGGCGTTCCCGGTAGCGGCAATCGGTGAGGCGCTGCTTTCATCCCTGACCCTGTCGCTGGGCGGCGCAGCGTTATGCCTGGTGTTGGCAGTACCCGTCGGATTGTTGGTAGTGCGCTACAAAGGCCAACTGGCGATCTGGGCCGAGCGCTTGCCATATCTGCTGCACGCCCTGCCAGGGCTGGTCATTGCCCTGACCCTGGTGTATTTCGCCCTGCACTACGTGCCGATGCTTTACCAGACTTCGGCATTGCTGCTGATCGCCTACGCCCTGCTGTTTCTGCCGCTGGCCCAGGCGCCGATCCGCACCGCCCTGAACAAGGCGGCGCCGCAACTTGAGGAGGCCGCTCGCACACTCGGAGCCTCGTCATTCAGTGCGTTCTGCCGAGTGACACTGCCGATTATCTTTCCGGCGCTGGGCGCGGCTTTTGCGCTGGTGTTCCTGGATGCGATGAAGGAACTGACGGCGACACTGCTGCTAAGTCCCACCGGGCTGAACACCCTGGCGACGGAGGTGTGGGCGCATACCGCGAATGTGGAGTTTGCGGCGGCGGCACCTTATGCGGCGTTGTTGATATTGGTGTCGGGGTTGCCGGTTTATCTACTGACGACGCGGATGTATCTGAGTCGCTGAGATCGCCTTCGCGGGCAAGCCCGCTCCCACAGTGTCTCTGCTGTTCACAAATATTGTGTTCACAGAAAATCCCTGTGGGAGCTGGCTTGCCCGCGATGGCGTCATCCCTGACAACACCTTACGCCCTGAACTGCCCCAGGCTCGCCTTCAACTGTGCCGCCAGCCCATCGAGCACTTTGCCGCTCGCCGTGGTCTCCACGACCGCCTGCGCCGCTTTCTCGGCCTGGGCGTGAATGGTCTGGACCCGCCCTCGCACGGCCTGCGCGCCCTGCGCCTGATGCGCCGCAGCCTGGGTAGCCAAACCGATCGCCGCATGGACCTGCTCGACGGATGCCTGCACCGACTGCTGCAACCTTGCACTGTCACGCAGCACCAGCAAACCTTCACTGGCCTGGCGCCCGGCCTGACCAATTGCCGCCACCGCCTCACGCGCACCTTGCTGCAACGCAACGATGTGCGCCTGAATATCGCCAGTGGAACTCTGCGTCTTGCTCGCCAGCGCCCGCACCTCATCTGCCACCACCGCAAACCCGCGCCCGGTCTCGCCGGCACGCGCCGCTTCAATAGCCGCGTTCAGCGCCAGCAGGTTGGTCTGCTCGGCGATGCCGTGAATCACCGTCAACACCACTTCAATCTGCTCACTTTGCTGTGCCAGGCGCTCAATCACTTGCGCACCGGTGTTGACCTGACCCGCCAGCTCCTCGATCAGGCTGCCGACTTTCGCCGAAGTCCGGGTGTTTTCGTCGGTAGCCTGACGAATGTCCACCACCTGCTTCAGCGCCGCCTGCATGGCGTGGCTTTCCGACTGCGCTTCATCAGCCATCTGCGACAAGGCACGCAAACTCTCCGCCACCTCGTCGCGCTGCATGCCTGCCGCCGCATCCGCACCAGCATTGCGCAAGGTCATGGCGCCAATTTCTACACCGGTACGCTGGGCCACATCGCCCGCCTCGCGCACGATCGGCTGCAACTTATCCACAAAGCGATTGACCGCCGAGGCCATGTCGCCGATCTCATCCTTGCTGTTGATCTGCACCCGCTTGGTCAGATCGCCCTCGCCCGCCGCCAGGTCATCCATGGCAACGATCAGCATTTTCAGGCGATTGACCACTCGGCGACCGAGCACCACCGCCAACAACAGCAGGACACCAAAGCCCACCACCGCCAGACACACACCGATGCGCCAGCGCAATGTCGCGGCAGCTTCCTGTACGGTGCTCGTGGTGTTGGCTTTCATTTCAGCCGCTGTGGACTGAGCCGACTGCAGACGCGAGCGCATGGCCGCTGCGCTGTCGGCGGCCGCACCTTTGAGGCTGTCGCCCACCAGCTGATCGCTGCTGGCGATCAAGGCCGAGAAGCGCTTGTCGAGGGCCGCGAGATCAGTTTCCACCGAAGCAGTCGAGACCCCCATCAGGACCTTGCCGATTTCCACGCCGTTGGGGTTGATTGAAGCCTCGACGTAGAAGACTGACAGATCGTTCTTCGCCGCATCCAGTACCTTGTCGAGCGCCCGCTCGCCCTGGCCTTTTTCCAGCAGTGCCTTGTTGATCGGGTTTTCCCGGTTGAGGTAGCGCGTCAGGTGCTGGCCGGCGGCGTCGTCATACACCACGAACAGCACATTGGGATTGCGCTGGGCCCGACGGGCAAACTCGGACAGTGTCGGAACGTCGTTGTCCCACATGGCGCGGGGCGCGACCGAAGCCAGAAGCTGCGCCATATCGCTGGCGGAGTCCTTCAGGTCCTTTTCCAGGGTCGAACGCAATTGCGCCTGCTCTTGCTCAAGACGCGAAGACAAACCGGCCGTGAGGCGTTGACGTGTACTGGTAGAGAGACTGTCCAGACTGGACGTGACTTCGCGCCCTGCCTGCTCGAGCTCAGCGGAGAGCTTTTGACTGTCCGCGCCCAGGCGCATGCCGAGATCGGCTTCCAGCGCGGTCACCGTGCTCCGGGTCAGAGCAACAGCCACCAGCACCTGCACCAAAAGGGCGATACCAAGGGTAACGAACACAGGCCGCAACAAACGGCTCTGTAACAATGAGAGAACGGCCGACATCTGAAATCCCTCTGCTTTGGCGCCATTAAATTGATAGCACGCCGGAAGCAATGCTTTTTTTAATGTTCACAGCAAAGGTCATGCCGTTCGACAGGCAAAAACGACAAAGGCCCCGATTAAGGGGCCTTTGTGTTTTACATCAACGACTTATCAAGCAAACGGATGACGCAGAACGATGGTTTCGTTGCGGTCAGGACCCGTCGAAATAATGTCGATCGGCGCGCCGACCAACTCTTCGACGCGCTTGATGTAGTTGCGCGCAGCCTGCGGCAGCTCTTCCAGGGTCTTGGCGCCCAGGGTGGATTCTTTCCAGCCCGGCATCTCTTCGTACACTGGCTCCAGGCCGATGTAGCTGTCGGCATCGGTCGGTGCGTCGATCACTGCACCGTCAGCGTTCTTGTAGCCAACGCAGATGTTGATGGTTTCCAGGCCGTCCAGCACGTCGAGCTTGGTCAGGCACAGGCCCGAGATGCTGTTGACGTCGATGGCGCGACGCAGGATGACGGCATCGAACCAGCCGCAACGACGGGCACGGCCGGTGGTCGCACCGAACTCGTGGCCACGCTTGGCCAGGAATGCACCCACGTCGTCGAACAGCTCAGTCGGGAACGGACCCGAGCCAACACGGGTGGTGTAGGCTTTGGTGATGCCGAGGATGTAATCCAGGAACATCGGACCCACGCCCGAACCGGTAGCGATACCGCCAGCGGTGGTGTTGGAGCTGGTGACGTACGGGTAGGTACCGTGGTCGATGTCCAGCAGAGAGCCCTGGGCGCCTTCGAACATGATGTCTTTGCCGGCGCGACGCAAGTTGTGCAGTTCGGCAGTGACGTCCAGCATCATCGGCTTGAGCAGCTCGGCGTATTCCATGCACTCGTCCAGAGTCTTCTGGAAGTCGATGGCTGGCTCTTTGTAGTAATTGACCAGTACGAAGTTGTGGTAATCCAGCAACTCGCCCAGCTTGGCGGCGAAACGCTCGCGGTGGAACAGGTCGCCGATGCGCAGGCCGCGACGCGCAACCTTGTCTTCGTACGCCGGGCCGATGCCGCGACCGGTGGTGCCGATCTTCAGCTCGCCACGGGCCTTTTCACGAGCCTGGTCCAGCGCTACGTGGTAGGACAGGATCAGCGGGCAGGAAGGGCTGATACGCAGGCGCTCGCGCACCGGTACGCCTTTCTCTTCCAGCTTGACGATTTCACGCATCAGGGCGTCAGGTGCAACCACCACGCCGTTGCCGATCAGGCACTGCACGCCTTCGCGCAGCACGCCCGACGGAATCAGGTGCAAGACAGTCTTTTCACCGTCGATCACCAAGGTGTGGCCAGCGTTGTGGCCACCTTGGTAGCGCACTACGGCGGCAGCATGTTCGGTCAGCAGATCAACGATCTTGCCTTTGCCCTCATCACCCCATTGGGTGCCCAGGACTACGACATTCTTACCCATAACACTTGTCCTCATTCGCGCAAACTTGGTGCCGGCGGCAGCCGGCGGGAAAACTCAAGAAGCCAGTGGCGATACTTGCCAAAGCCCGTTCTGCTGAATCAATTGCCGGTCGCAGTCCGCTTCACGGGCGGCGGCCAAAGGTTGTCCAGGCAAGGCCTGAACGACACGCTGACCCTCACTGCGCAACTGGCAAACCTGCTGCCAGAGTGCTGCATCCGTACTGTCAGGCATCCAGATACCGCCAGACGGTAGCTCGATCTCAGCACGCCCCAGGGTCACCAGGGTTTTCAAATCGGTGGAAAAGCCGGTTGCCGGACGCGCGCGACCGAAGTCGGCGCCGATGTCGTCGTAACGACCGCCCTGGGCAATGGACTGGCCAACACCCGGTACGAACACGGCGAACACCACACCGGTGTGGTAGTGGTAACCGCGCAGCTCGCCCAGGTCGAAATACAGTGGCAGCTCAGGGAACCGCACGGACAGCCGATCGGCGATCGCCAGCAAGTCGTCCAGCGCTGCCGTCACTTGCGCCGGCGCCTTGGCCAGACGCTCGCGGGCCGCTGCCAGCACTTCACGGCCGCCACACAGGTCGACCAACGCGCGCAACATGCCCGCCAGATCCGCCGGCAAGCCTTCGGTCAAGGTAATGACCTCGTCGATGGCTTTACGTTGCAAGGCATCAAACAACTGCTGTTCAACTTCACCGGACAAACCGGCGGCGCGGGCCAGGCCGCGATAGATGCCGACATGGCCGAGGTCCATGTGCACATCCGGCACATCGGCCAGTTGCAGCATGGCCAGCATCAGGCTGATGACTTCGACGTCGCTGCTCGGGCTGGCATCGCCGTACAACTCGGCGCCCAACTGGATCGGGCTGCGCGAAGTCGACAAGGCGCGTGGCTGGGCATGCAGCACACTGCCGGCATAGCACAGGCGGTTCGGACCTTCACGGCGCAGAGTGTGCGCATCGATGCGCGCCACCTGCGGCGTGATGTCGGCACGGAAACCCATTTGCCGGCCCGACTGCGGGTCGATGACCTTGAAGGTCCGCAGATCCAGGTCCTGGCCCGCGCCAGTCAGCAGGGATTCCAGGTACTCGATATGGGGAGTCACGACAAACTCGTAACCCCAGCTCTGGAACAGATCCAACACCTGACGACGCGCGACTTCAATACGCGCCGCTTCCGGTGGCAGTACTTCTTCGATGCCATCTGGCAGAAGCCAGCGGTCTACCGTTGCCATTACGCCTTCCCCTATATCCGGGCGACCAGCCTGTCGGCGAGCCTTGAGTGAAGCAGAAAATGATCAGCTCATACACAATCCACGCGCATGAGCGACGGAGCGAAAAGCCCTTCTACCGGCTTCGCCAACCACTTTCCTCGAAAAACTGTCGAGCCAATCGGCCCGGCGTCCGCTTAAAAAGAGCAATCAAACATGCAGACGCAAAAAAGCCGGGAATTTCCCGGCTGCCGCATCATACACACGTTTTCCCAAAGGATCACCCCGCCAGAGGTTTTAGCCGCCCGGCGGGAGGATTCAGGTCAACGCCGTATCAAGGCTTGGCTTTTTCCAGGTAGTGGAAGAAGTCACTGCTTGGGTCGAGGACCATGACGTCGGATTTGTTCGCGAAGCTTTCACGGTAGGCGCGCAGGCTACGGTAAAACGCGTAGAACTCCTGATCCTGACCGTAGGCCTTGGAGTAGATCGCCGCAGCCTGGGCATCGCCGTCACCGCGAACCTCTTCGGACTCACGATAGGCTTCAGCCAGCAGCACGCGACGTTGACGATCGGCGTCGGCACGGATGCCTTCGGCCAGCTCGTTACCCTTGGCGCGGTGCTCGCGAGCTTCACGCTCACGCTCGGTGCTCATACGCTCGAACACGCTGCGGTTCACTTCTTTCGGCAGGTCGATGGTCTTGACCCGAACATCGACAACTTCGATGCCCAGCTCTTTTTCAGCCATCTTGTTCAACGAAGCAGTAATGTCCGCCATCAGCGCATCGCGCTCACCGGAGACCACCTCGTGCAAGGTGCGCTTACCGAACTGGTCACGCAGGCCCGACTCCAGACGACGGGACAAACGCTCGTCGGCGATCTGCTTGAGGCCGGAAGTCGCGGTGTAGTAACGCTCTGCGTCCTTCACGCGCCACTTGGCGTAGGCATCGACCATCACGGCTTTCTTTTCCAGCGTCAGGAAGCGTTGTGTCGGTGCATCCAGCGTCATCAGGCGAGCGTCGAATTTACGCACCTGGTTGACGTAAGGCACTTTCACATGCAGGCCTGGCTGAACATCGGTCTGGACCACGCGACCGAACTGCAGCAACACCGCACGCTCGGTCTGAGCCACGATGTAGAAGCAGTTCCAGGCAGCGATCGCCACGACGACGCCGACAATAAGGGCGATCAGCGATTTATTGCTCATCAGCGACTCTCCCTGGTACGTGCCTGCTGCTGCAGATCTGCTGCCGCACGCGTATTCGCTTCATTGCTGGTGGCTGCCGCACTGCTGCTCATCGGAGTGCTGGTGCTACGACCACTTTCAACCATTTTGTCCAACGGCAGGTACAACAGGTTGTTCTGGCCATTCTTGTTGCCGGTCACGAGAACCTTGCTGGTGTTGCTGAAGACTTCCTGCATGGTGTCCAGGTACAGACGCTGGCGGGTGACTTCAGGAGCCTTGCGGTACTCGGCGACCAGCTTGGTGAAGCGATCGGCCTCACCCTTGGCGCGCGAGACGGTTTCGTCACGATAACCGTTGGCATCCTCAAGGATACGCTGGGCCTGACCACGAGCTTCCGGCACGACGCCGTTGGCATAGGTTTCGGCCTGGTTGCGCGAACGCTGCTCGTCTTCCCGGGCACGGATCACGTCATCGAAGGCTTCCTGGACTTCGCGCGGTGCCGCTGCGCTCTGAACGTTGACCTGGGTAACGGTGATACCGGTGCGGTAGGTGTCCATGAAGCGCTGCAGACGCTCCTTGATTTCGCTGGCCATCAATTCACGACCTTCAGTCAGTACCTGGTCCATTGCGGTGGAACCCACCACATGGCGCAAGGCGCTGTCGGTCGCGTGCTGCAGGCTGATTTCCGGCTGATCGACGCTCAGCACGAAGTCCTGCAGATTGCTGATCCTGTACTGCACGGTCAGTGGCACTTCGACGATGTTCTCGTCTTCGGTCAGCATCTGGCCCTGCTTGGTGTAGGCACGCTCACGCGTGACGTTTTCCATGTACTTCCTGTCGATTGGCGGGAAGTAGATATTCAGGCCCGGCCCCACGGTTTCGTAGTACTTGCCGAAGCGCAGCACCACGGCCTGCTCCTGCTCGTCGACGACATAAACCGCGCTGTACAGCCAGACGGCGGCCAGCACGACCAGGCCGATGCCGAGCAGACCGCCAAAGCCGCCACTCCTGCCCGGACCACCGCCGTCGTCGCCACCACGTTTCTTACCACCACCGAACAAACCGTTCAGGCTTTCCTGCAGCTTTCGGAAGGCCTCGTCGAGATCCGGTGGTCCCTTGCGGTCGCCGTTGTTACGACGCTTGCCACCCCAAGGATCCTGATTATTCGAGTTGCCACCCGGCTCATTCCAAGCCATAGCGCTCTCCATCTGATAAAGCAAAGACGCACCCACGGCGCGCCGACCAATGCTACAGAATGCCTGTCACCACGACACAACCGCTTTCTCAGGCTTTTATTGCAAAGTGTGTTGCTCGATGAATTCCATCGGTTGCAAACCTTCGCGGCTCACCAGCCGATTCAATTCGGCCCGTGGCAAACGAACGGCCAGTAAACTGATGCCTTCGTCATCGTGTTCTTCTTTCTGTACCGCACCGAGTTCGAAAAACTGCGCACGCAGTCGAGCAAACCGATTCGGCAATCGCAAGGTGCCAACAAACAATTCATCGCCAAGCAACTCGGCCACGGCCTGCTTGAGCAGGTCCAGCCCTGTACCGTCTTTCGCCGAAAGCCAGACCCGCTGCGGCTTGCCATCGGCATCACGCTGGATCTGCGGCTCCACACCCTCGAGCAAATCGAGTTTGTTATAGACCTCCAGGATCGGCAAGTCTTGAGCCCCAATCTCTCCGAGCACCACCATGACCTGTTCAATCTGCGCCATGCGCTCGGGTTCATGGGAGTCGATCACGTGCAGCAACAGGTCGGAGTTGCTCGACTCTTCGAGCGTAGCCCGAAATGCTTCAACCAGTTTGTGCGGCAAGTGACGAATGAAGCCCACGGTATCTGCCAGCACGATCGGCCCGAGGTCCTCGAGTTCCAGTCGGCGTAGCGTCGGGTCGAGGGTGGCGAAGAGCTGGTCAGCGGCGAAAACGTCGGAATCGGTCACCGAGTTGAACAGCGTCGATTTGCCGGCGTTGGTATAACCCACCAGCGAAACCGTCGGAATGTCAGCCCGTTTGCGGCCACGGCGCGATTGCTCGCGTTGGCTGCGGACCTTTTCCAGGCGCCCCTTGATCTGCCGCAGGCGAATCCGCAACAGGCGCCGGTCGGTTTCCAGCTGGGTTTCACCCGGACCGCGCAGGCCGATACCGCCTTTCTGCCGTTCGAGGTGAGTCCAGCCGCGAACCAGCCGCGTACTCATGTGCTCAAGCTGGGCCAGTTCGACCTGGAGCTTGCCTTCATGGGTGCGGGCGCGTTGGGCGAAGATATCGAGAATCAGACCCGTGCGATCGATCACGCGACACTCGAAAACACGTTCGAGGTTACGTTCCTGACTGGGTGTGAGGATGTGATTGAAAATCACCAGATCTACCTGTTCGGCTTTGACCAGGTCGCGTAACTCCTCGACCTTGCCGCTGCCAATCAGGTATTTGGCGGTTGGCCGATTACGCGGCACGTTGAAAAACGCGACGGTCTCGGCGCCAGCCGACATTGCCAACTCCTGAAACTCCTGCGGATCTTCGCGCGCCTCAGGGTCCTGACCATCCAAGTGAACGAGAATGGCTCGTTCACCACCACCGTGGCGCTCAAAGAACAAAGGAGACTCCTATCAGGCGTTACCTGGCTCAGTGTCACCTGCATCGGATTCGGTTGCGCTAGGCAGACGAATTGGACGAACCGGCACCACTGTAGAGATCGCGTGTTTGTAGACCATCTGGCTGACGGTGTTTTTCAGCAGGATAACGAACTGGTCGAAGGACTCGATCGTGCCTTGCAGTTTGATACCGTTGACCAGGTAGATGGACACCCCAACTTTCTCTTTACGTAAAGTATTCAAGTAAGGGTCTTGTAGCGAATGCCCTTTTGACATGTGCCGCACTCCTTTAAGGATTCAATATAAAAAATAGGTAAACAGATGGCTTCGGCCGCCACACCCCCAAGGATAGACGGCAATTGCAAGGACTCAGCTCAATATGGAGATGGCCCCAAGGTATTTCAAGGCGCGCGGCAGATTGTCGCAATCCAGACTGTCCAGCCAATGCAGATCAGTCCAGCTGCGCAGCCAGGTGAACTGGCGTTTCGCCAATTGGCGCGTGGCAATGATTCCACGCTCCTGCATCTCGGCTGACGTCAGCTTGCCATCCAGGTAGTCCCAGACTTGGCGGTAGCCTACTGCACGTATAGACGGCAACCCGGCATGCAGGTCACTTCTCTTACGCAGGGCTACGACCTCGTCAATGAATCCCTGTTCCAACATTAAAGTGAATCTTTGTTTAATTCGCTCGTGCAGTACCTGGCGATTTGCCGGGGCAATGGCCAAGTTCGCAACAGTATAGGGCAATTGTTGCTGTCCCGAAGCGGCTGCTTCGGTACTTTGCACAGATTGTCGCAAACGCAGGGCGGTCATGCTTTGACCGCTGACACGATAAACTTCCAGCGCTCGACTCAACCGCTGGGGATCGTTCGGATGTATTCGCGCCGCAGACTCCGGATCAATCACCGCCAATTGTTCGTGCAAGGCTTGCCAGCCAAGGCGTGCAGCCTCTTCTTCGATTTGCGCACGGACGTCGGGATCGGCGGCCGGCATATCCGCCAGGCCTTCAACCAAAGCCTTGTAATAGAGCATTGTGCCGCCCACCAGCAGCGGAATTTTTCCGCGCGCGGTGATATCGGCCATGGCTTCCAGTGCATCACGACGGAATTCCGCAGCCGAATAACTCTCGGCCGGGTCGAGAATATCGATCAGACGATGCGGATATTGCGCCAACAGTTCTTTTGAAGGCTTGGCGGTGCCGATGTCCATGCCACGGTAGACCAGCGCCGAATCGACGCTGATCAACTCGCAAGGCAGGACTTTGGTGAGTTCGATCGCCAGGTCGGTCTTGCCGGCGGCGGTCGGCCCCATCAGGAAAATCGCAGGAGGGAGCTGGTTCATCAACGACCGCGCAAGAACAGTTTGTCCAGATCGTCCAGGCCCAACTGGGTCCAGGTCGGTCGGCCATGGTTGCATTGACCGCTACGCTCGGTGTTTTCCATGTCACGCAGCAGACCGTTCATTTCCGGCAGGGCCAAACGCCGATTCGCACGAACCGCGCCATGGCAGGCCATGGTCCCGAGCAATTCGTTCAGGTGCGCCTGAATGCGGTCGCTGGTGCCGAACTCCATCAGGTCGGCCAGGACGTCGGCGACCAGCCGGTTGGCTTCGGCCTGCTTGAGCAGTGCCGGAATCTGCCGGATCGCCAGGGTTTCCGGACCCAGGCGCTGCAATTCAAAGCCCAGGCGCTGGAACCAGGCGACGTGCTCCTCGGCGCAATCGGCTTCACGCTGGCTGACGGCCAGGGACTCCGGCACCAGCAACGGCTGACCGCTCAGGCCCTCGCTGGCCATCGCCACCTTCAAACGCTCATACATGATCCGCTCGTGGGCGGCGTGCATATCCACCAGCACCAGGCCTTGAGCGTTCTCCGCAAGAATGTAGATGCCTTTGAGTTGTGCCAGCGCATAACCCAGCGGCGGGATGTCGTCTTGCCCGGCCGGCAGCGCGACGGCATTGGCCTCGGGCAGCGGCGCAAAAAACTCGCGATAGGCGGCCTGCGCCTCAGCGACAGGCACACCGGACTGCGGACGCGGCGTGTATTGATACTGATAGCCCGCGCCAGACCCCGAACCCGCCGGCGTATTGAACGACGGCTGGGCCTGAGGCTGCTCCAGCAGCGCATTGGCGGCCAGGCGCATTTCGCCCTGGGGCCCGAATTCACCGGCTTCGAGGCCGGTAGGCCGGACGATGGCCGTGGCAACCGGCGCCGCCAGATGATCATCGGGCCGCACATCGCCCAAGGCGCGGTGCAAGGTGCCATAGAGGAAATCATGGACCATGCGCCCTTCACGGAAGCGCACTTCGTGCTTGGTCGGATGCACGTTGACGTCGACGCCAGTCGGATCGACTTCGAAAAACAGCACAAAGGTCGGGTGCCGACCGTTGAACAGCACGTCGCGATAGGCCTGGCGCACGGCGTGAGCCACCAGCTTGTCGCGTACGGCACGGCCATTGACGAAGAAATACTGCAAATCGGCCTGACTGCGGTTGAAGGTCGGCAAGCCGACCCAGCCCCATAGATGCAGGCCGTTGCGCTCGATTTCGATCGGCAGCGCCTGCTCCAGGAAGCCCGGCCCGCAAATCGCCGCCACGCGCCGGGCACGGGCCGCATCATCATGGGCCTCATGCAGGCTGAGGATGGTCTTGCCGTTGTGGCGCAGATGGAAGGCCACATCGAAGCGCGCCAGGGCCAGGCGCCGGATCACTTCCTGCAGGTGATCGAATTCGGTTTTTTCGCTTTTGAGAAACTTGCGCCGCGCTGGCGTATTGAAGAACAGGTCACGCACTTCAACCGACGTGCCCACCGGGTGGGCCGCGGGTTGTACGCGGGGCGCCATGTCACGCCCCTCGGTCTCGACCTGCCAGGCCTGGTCGGCATCGCGGGTACGGGAGGTCAGGGTCAGGCGCGCGACGGAGCTGATCGATGCCAGGGCCTCGCCACGAAACCCCAGGCTCATGACCTGTTCGAGGTCTTCCAGGTTGCGGATCTTGCTGGTGGCGTGACGGGCCAGCGCCAGCGGCAAGTCATCGGCGGAAATGCCGCTGCCATCGTCGCGCACCCGCAGCAGCTTGACGCCGCCCTGCTCCACATCGACATCGATACGCCTGGCGCCGGAGTCGAGGCTGTTTTCCAGCAGCTCCTTGATCACCGAAGCCGGACGCTCGACCACCTCACCTGCGGCAATCTGGTTCGCCAGTCGCGGGCTGAGCAGCTCGATTCGAGCGCCACTGTTCACAACCTGATTCATTCTTTGGCCGCCAATTCAGTGCCCGGAATAGTCAGGTGCTGACCGATCTTGAGCTCATCGCTCGACAGGTTGTTGGCGCTGCGCAGGGTCGCGGGCGACACCTGATAGCGCACAGCGATCATCGCCAGGGTCTCGCCGGGATTGACGCGGTGGTCACGTGGACCTTGAACAATCTTGCCGGAGTCGCGCAGCCAGGCAATGTAGGTGCCCGGTGGCGGGTTCTGCTGGAAGAACTGGCGCACGCCGGCGCTGATCGAACGCGCCAGCGCCTGCTGGTGGTTCGATGCGGCAAGCTTCGAGGCTTCGTTGGCGTTGGAGATAAACCCGGTTTCCACCAGGATCGACGGAATATCCGGCGACTTCAGCACCATGAACCCGGCCTGTTCGACCCGTTGCTTGTGCAGAGGCGTCACCCGGCCAATGTTGCTCAGCACCTTCTGGCCAACGTTCAGGCTGGACGTCAGGGATGCCGTCATCGACAGGTCAAGCAGCACACCGGCGAGCATGCGGTCCTTGTCATCGAGGCTGACGTTGCCGGCACCACCGATCAGGTCGGAACGGTTTTCGCTGTCGGCCAGCCAGCGGGCCGTCTCCGAAGTGGCACCGCGATCAGACAGGGCAAATACCGAGGCGCCGAAAGCGGCGGCAGAAGGCGCGGCGTCGGCGTGGATCGAGACAAACAGGTCCGCGCCTTTCTTGCGGGCAATTTCGGTACGGCCGCGCAATGGAATGAAGTAGTCGCCGGTACGGGTCAGTTCGGCGCGGAAACCTTTCATGCCGTTGACCTGGCGTTGCAATTCGCGGGCAATCTGCAACACCACGTCTTTCTCGCGTTGTCCGCGAGAACCCGAAGCACCCGGGTCTTCACCCCCATGTCCGGCGTCGATCACCACAATGATGTCGCGCTTGCCGGCCGGAGCTGGCGGCAACTTGATTGCAGGTTCCGCAGGCGAGACCGGCACGGCGGGCACCGTGGCGACCGATGGCGTTGGTGCTGGAGGAGGTGCAGCATCTGCGGCGTTATCGAACAGATCGACCACCAACCGGTTGCCGTACTGGGCGTTCGGCGCCAGGGAGAAGCTTTTCGGTGTCACGGCCTTTTTCAGGTCGATGACCACCCGCAGGTCGGTCGGCGTACGTTGAGCCGAGCGCATGGCGGTAATCGGGGTGTTCGAGGTGTTGACATTGAGCGGCGCACCGAGGGTCGCGCCATTGATGTCGATGACCAGGCGATCCGGTGCCGTCAGGGTGAAGACGCTGTGTTGCACCGGGCCGGTCAGGTCAAACACCAGTCGTGTGTTGTCCGGTGCCCGCCACAGACGAACACTGTTGACCTTCGAATCGGCCACAGCGTCGACGGTTACCGCCAAAAACAACACCCCTACGGCAGCCACCAACGCGCGAAAGCGCATACCTAACCCCATCATCTATTTGGATTCCAATGCCAAAGCGGCACACCAGGCCTCGCCACGCGAGCCCTGGGATAAAATTTTCAGCGAACGCCCGCTGTCTTGCGGGCTAATGGTAATGGTCAGGTCCGGCTTTGGCAAAAAGCCTGCACCTTTGTCGGGCCACTCGATCAGACACAGGGCATCGTCTTCGAAGTAGTCGCGGATACCGAGGAACTCCAGCTCTTCCGGATCGACCAGCCGGTACAAATCGAAGTGAAAGGCGCGGATGTCGCCGATTTCGTAGGGTTCGACCAAGGTGAAGGTCGGGCTTTTTACTGCCCCGGCATGCCCCAGTCCGCGGATGATGCCTCGGGACAACGTGGTTTTACCCATCCCCAGGTTGCCCTCAAGGAAGATCAGGCCATGGCCTTGGGTGATTCGGGCAATGCGTGCGCCAAAGTCGCTCATGGCCTGTTCATCGGCCAGGTACAGGGTTACTTCAGACACGGTGCTTGCTCCTCCAACAACTGACGAATGGCTGGAATCAGATCACTGGCCGCCAGCCCACGGCCCAATTTTCCTTGTTGTTCACCGGCATTGGCGTGCAGCCAGACCGCCAGGCAGGCCGCGTCGAATGGCTCCATGCCCTGGGCCAGCAACGCGCCAAGCAAACCGGCCAGGACATCGCCCAAACCGGCAGCGGCCATCGCCGGATGCCCCTGATGACACAGCGCCAGACGTCCGTCGGGATGGGCGATCAGGCTACCGGCACCTTTCAGCACCACCACTGCTGAGTATTTCTTGCTCAACGCCATCGCTGCGGCCGGGCGATCGGCCTGCACCTGGGCAGTGCTGCCCCCCAGCAAGCGCGCCGCTTCGCCCGGATGCGGAGTGATCACGCAATCCTTGGGCAAACGGACGAAACCGCCTGCCAGCAGGTTCAATGCGTCGGCATCCCACACTTGCGGCAATGGCGCGTTGGCGGCGGCCGACAACAATGAACGCCCCCAACCGGCCTGCCCGAGGCCTGGACCGACCACCAGCACTGAGACTTTCTCCAACAGCCCCATCAACTGATTGGCCGACGAAGTGCCGAGCGCCATGGCTTCCGGCACTCGGCTCAACGCCGCTGGCACATGCTCGGGACGGGTTGCCAGCGAAACCATTCCAGCGCCGCTGCGCAATGCGCTTTCGGTGCTGAGCAGGATCGCTCCGCCAAGGCCATGATCGCCACCGATCAACAGTACATGCCCGAAACGCCCCTTGTGGGACGTCGGTGGGCGAGCCGCCGGGCGCGGAAGATTAGCTGCGTTGAGACGTCGGGCGCGAACAGGAATATCACTGTATGTTTCAGCTGTGGCTTGCAGGTCGTTGAACACCAGCTCGCCGACGTGATCCGCTGCGTCGCCCGTGAACAGACCCGCTTTCAGCCCGATGAAAGTCACCGTGAGATCGGCGCGCACCGCGACACCCAATTCTCGCCCGGTGTCGGCACACAGTCCGGAAGGAATATCGACCGCCGTCACCGACAGGCCGCTGGCATTGATCGTTTTAATGGCAGCCGAGTAAGGCTCGCGCACTTCGCCGCTCAGGCCGGTGCCGAGCAAGGCATCGAGGACAACACCACGCAACTCGCTCTGGTCGCTCCAGCCCTGCACCGCGACGCCTTCAGCCAGCGCCTCGGTATGGGCCAGCGCGGCATCGCCCTGCAAGCGCCGCGGATCACCGACCGCCAGCACGCGCACCTGCCACCCGGCACGCCGTGCCAGCACGGCCACCAGATAACCGTCGCCAGCGTTGTTGCCATGCCCGGCGAGCACGGTCAGTTCATTCGCCGATGGCCATTGCCGTACCAGCGCCCGCCACGTTGCACGGGCTGCGCGTTGCATCAATTCGAAGCCCTGCGTGCCCGCGGCAATCAGCCGCGCGTCGAGCGCACGCAACTGTGCGGCACCGTACAGCGCGTCGGGTAATTCATCTTTCGTCTGTGGCATGCGTCTTCAGGCTCCGATGTCTGGCAGAATTATACGCACCTCAGCTCCGGTTTCTCTCGCCTCATGTCCGCCATCACCACAGACCTGCCTGCCCTCGCCCAAGCCATCAAGGACTGGGGGCGCGAGCTGGGCTTTCAGCAAGTCGGCATCAGCGGCCTCGACCTGGGCGAGCATGAGCAACACCTGGAGCGCTGGCTCGCCGCCGGCTACCACGGCGAAATGGACTACATGGGCGCTCATGGCAGCAAGCGCTCGCACCCGGAAGAACTGGTGCCCGGCACTTTGCGGGTGGTTTCGCTGCGCATGGACTATCTGGCGGGCGACACCCACATGGCGAAAATGCTCGCCCAGCCGGAAAAAGCCTACGTCTCGCGCTATGCCCTGGGTCGCGATTACCACAAGTTGATCCGTAAACGCGTGCAACAACTGGCGGAAAAGATTCAAGCAGTCATCGGGCCTTTCGGCTATCGCGCTTTCGTCGACAGTGCCCCGGTGCTGGAAAAAGCCATCGCCGAACAGGCCGGCCTGGGCTGGATCGGCAAGAACACCCTGGTCTTGAATCGCAAGGCCGGCAGTTATTTCTTCCTCGCCGAATTGTTCGTCGATTTGCCGCTGCCGGTAGACCCGCCTCACGCCAGCGAACACTGCGGTCGCTGTAGCGCCTGCCTCGACATCTGCCCGACCAATGCCTTCGTCGGTCCCTATGTGCTGGACGCCCGACGCTGCATTTCCTACCTGACCATCGAACTCAAAGGCGCGATCCCTGAAGACCTGCGGCCGCTGATCGGCAACCGGGTGTTCGGTTGCGACGATTGTCAGATTGTCTGCCCATGGAACCGCTTCGCCCGTCCGTCCGGTGAAAGCGACTTCAAACCGCGGCACAACCTGGACAACGCTGAGCTGGCCGAACTGTTCATGTGGGATGAGGAAAAATTCCTGAGCAGTACCGAAGGCTCGCCGCTGCGCCGGACCGGTTACGAAAACTGGCTGCGCAACCTGGCGGTAGGCCTGGGCAATGCGCCTTCAACGATTCCGGTGCTGGAAGCGTTGAAGGCGCGACGGGAACATCCTTCGCAACTCGTACGCGAACATGTCGAGTGGGCGTTGCGGCAACATGCCGAACGTCAGGCTTCGTCGTTATAGACGAACTTGGGCATTTCCCAATGAAAACGGATCGCCAGCAAGCGCAACAGAAACCCGCCGAACAGGGTAATCAGAATCGATTGCTCAGCGGGTAACTGCAGATAGATGCAGAGCATGTAGCACCACGCCGCCGCGAACGAGACGCTGGCATAGAGCTCCCGCCGGAAGATCAGCGGAATATCGTTGCAGAAGATGTCCCGCAGGATGCCGCCGAAGACGCCGGTGATCACGCCGCTGACCGAAGCCACCAGCATGCCGTGGCCCATTTCCAGCGCGGTCATGCAGCCGATCAGGGTGAACGCCACCAGACCAATGGCGTCGAGCACCAGAAACAGCGAGCGCAGGTGGCGCATCCAGCGCGCCGTGAACACAGTGATCATCGCGGCGGCCGTGGTCAGCACCAGGTATTCCGGGTGTTTGACCCACGTCAACGGGTAATGCCCGAGCAGCACATCGCGCACCGACCCGCCACCCAGCGCCGTGACGCAAGCGATCAGCACCACACCGAACCAGTCCATGCCACGACGCCCGGCAGACAGGGCGCCGGTCATGGCTTCGGCGGTGATGGCGATCAGGTAGAGCATCAGCAGCATAGTGGCGGTCCTTGCAGAAAGGCGCGCAGTCTACTGACTTCGCCGGAGCACCAAAAGAGGGCATCACTACTTATAGGAGCCGGCTTGCCGGCGATGACGTCCTCATGGGCCCCATCGCTGGCAAGCCAGCTCCTACAAGGTCGAGCTTCAAGCTCAGGCTTTGATGAAATGCTTGCGGTAGTGCTGCAATTCGGCGATGGATTCGCGGATGTCGTCCAGCGCCAGGTGGGTGCTGCCCTTCTTGAAGCTGTCACGCACGTCTGGTGCCCAGCGCGCAGCCAGCTCTTTGAGCGTGGACACGTCGAGATTGCGGTAGTGGAAATAGCTTTCCAGGGATTTCATGTGCGTATAAAGGAAGCGACGATCCTGGCAGATACTGTTGCCGCAGATCGGCGATTTGCCCTTCGGTACCCACTTTTCCAGGAAGGCGATGGTTTCGGCCTCGGCTTCGGCCATGCTGATGCGGCTGTCGCGAACCCGCTGGGTCAGCCCGGAACCGCCGTGCTGACGGGTGTTCCACTCGTCCATGCCGGCGAGGATTTCGTCGCTGTGGTGAATGGCGATCACCGGGCCTTCGGCCAGGGTGTTCAGGTCACTGTCGGTGACGATGGTGGCCATTTCGATAATGACGTCGGTATCAGGGTTCAAACCGGTCATTTCCAGGTCGATCCAGATCAGGTTCTGCGGATTTTGCATGTGTCGGCTCCTAGGCAATGCTGCGCAGTTTAGCCTAGGCCGGTGGCCGGGCGTGCTAAACTCGCGGCCGTTTTACCTAATCGCTGCATTCTTGATACGGAACACCCATGGCCAAACGCCAACTCAATCGCCGCCAAAACTGGCGCATCGAAAAGATTCAGGGCGAACGCGCTGCCCGCGCCGCCAAACGCGAGTCCTCGGCTGTCGAGGCACTTGAGGGCGGCGATCTGGGCCCGGAACAGCACGGTCTGGTGATCGCGCACTTCGGTGTGCAGGTCGAGGTCGAAGCCCGCGACGGCGAACTGGCCGGCCAGGTGTTCCGTTGCCACCTGCGCGCCAACCTGCCGGCGCTGGTGACAGGCGACCAGGTAGTGTGGCGTGCCGGCAACCAGGGCATCGGCGTGATCGTGGCACAACTGCCGCGCAACACCGAGCTGTGTCGCCCGGACAGCCGAGGCCAGCTCAAGCCGGTGGCGGCCAACGTCGACATGATTGTCATCGTGTTTGCACCGCTGCCCGAACCCCACGCCAACCTGATCGACCGCTATCTGGTGGCAGCCGAGCATGCGGGCATCAAGCCGCTGTTGCTGCTGAACAAGTTCGACCTGATCGACGAACACAACGCTCCGGCGCTCAATGCCTTGCTCGCCGTGTACCGCACCCTCGGCTATCCGGTGCTGGAAGTGTCGGCGCACCATGGCAACGGCATGGAGCAATTGCAGGCACAACTGGACGGGCGCATCAGCGTGTTCGTCGGCCAGTCCGGTGTCGGCAAGTCGTCGCTGGTCAACAGCCTGCTGCCGGATGTCGAAACCCGCGTCGGCCCGCTGTCCGAGCTGTCCGGCCAGGGCACTCACACCACCACCACCGCGCGGTTGTTCCACTTCCCAGGCGGCGGTGAGTTGATCGACTCCCCGGGTATCCGCGAATTCGGCCTGGGCCACGTCAGTCGTGCCGATGTCGAAGCCGGCTTCATCGAATTCAACGACCTGCTCGGCACCTGCCGCTTCCGTGACTGCAAGCATGACCGCGAACCCGGTTGCGCCCTGCTCAAGGCCCTTGAGGACGGCCGCGTGCAGCAGCAACGGATGAACAGCTACCGCTCGATCATCGCCAGCTTGCCGGAAAACGGCTACTGAGCCGCTTCCCGCAGACATGAAAAAGCCGCGATGATCGCGGCTTTTTCATGGGTCACTGTTTAGGCGCGTCACCCGGTTTGGGCGCCGGATTGTCAAACAGATTCAGCCGCTCGCGAAGTTCGTGGGCCGGTAGCGGCTCCTTGTCCGCCGGCAACGCGTTCGGGTCAGCCGGCGCGGCAGGCGCTGCGCCGGGAGCGCCTTGGGAGGCATCTGGAGCCGGCTCCGCGCCTTGGGATCCTTCGATGGCGCGCTGGGCTTTCTTGGTCAGCACGATGATGTCGATACGGCGGTTGACCGGATTGAACGGGTGCTCGCGGTCGAACAGGGCCGACGAGGCATAACCGACCACGCGCGCCACCTGCGCATCCGGATAGCTGCCCGCCACCAGCGCGCGACGTGCCGCGTTGGCACGGTTGGCCGACAGCTCCCAGTTACCGAAATCACCGGTGCCGGTGTATGGCTTGGCATCGGTGTGGCCGCTGATACTGATCTTGTTCGGCACCGCCTTGATGGTGTCGGCCATGGCCAGCAGGATGTCTTCGAAATACGGCTTCAAGCGAGCTGAACCTGAATCGAACATCGGCCGGTTCTCGGCATCGACGATCTGGATACGCAGGCCGTCCGGGGTGATCTCGAACATGATCTGGTCTTTGAATTTCTGCAGCTGCGGATTCTCTTCGACCTTGTTTTGCAACTCTTGCAGCAACAGCTCGAGGCGTTCCTTCTCCACCATTTCGGCCATGCCTTCGACCTGCTCGGCATCGACGGTCACCTTGTCCGGCTGTGGCTGGGATTTCACCTCGGGGTTGAGGGTGTTTTCCGGCGCCAACTCTGGCGTGCCGCCCAGATCGATGATGTACGGCGTGCCGCTTTCGGTGAAGCCGATCGGGTCCTTGAAGTAACCGGCGATGGCAATCTTCTGTTCCGGCGTGGCGGTGGACAGCAGCCACAACACCAGGAAGAACGCCATCATCGCCGTGGCAAAGTCAGCGAAGGCGATTTTCCAGGAGCCCCCGTGATGCCCGCCGGCGTAGCGCTTGACGCGCTTGATGATTATCGGCTGATTGTTCTCCATGGTTTAGCGACCACGAACCGCTTGTTCCAGCTCCGCGAAGCTAGGGCGGTGCGCCGGGTACAGAACCTTGCGCCCGAACTCTACCGCCAGCGATGGCGGCATGCCGGAAGCCGAAGCGACCAACGAGGCCTTGATGGCTTCGTAGACGTTCAGCTCTTCCTTGGCATCGTGACCCAGGGCATGTGCCAGGGGACCGAAGAAGCCGTAGGCCGCGAGAATACCGAAGAAGGTACCGACCAGTGCCGCACCGACGTGCAGGCCAATCATTTTCTGGTCGCTTTCACCCAGCGAAGCCATGGTCACCACAATACCCAACACCGCCGCGACGATACCGAAACCCGGCATGGCGTCGGCAATGCCGTTCACTGCGTGGGACGGGTGATCCAGGTCTTCCTTGAGGCTGGCAAGCTCCATGTCGAACAGGTTTTCAAGTTCGTGGGGAGCCATGTTGCCGGAGGACATGATGCGCAGGTAATCGCAGACAAATGCTGTCATGCGCTCATCCTTGAGGACCGTAGGGTACTTGGCGAAGATCGGGCTCGCGGCGGCATCTTCGATATCGCCTTCAATCGCCATCATGCCTTCGCGGCGACTCTTGTTGAGGATCTCGTAGATCAGGCCCAGCACTTCCAGATAGAACCCGTGGTTGAAGCGTGAACTGAACATTCCCAAGGCTTTCTTGAGAACGTGCATCGCCATATGGCCAGGGTTGGCCTGCAGGAATGCGCCGAGGGCCGCACCACCGATAATCATGACCTCGAAAGGCTGGATCAGGGCGGCAATCTTGCCGTGGGAAAGCACGTATCCGCCGAGCACGCTCGCGAATACGACAATGATGCCGATAATTTTAGCCATAGGTAGGAGAGCACTTACTGAGTCGGGTTCAAGGTCATATTCGGAAGTTAAAAAATCTCTTCTTCTACTTATCGGCAAAACTGCGCCAGACTATAGCCCGTTCAGGCGAAAAGCCAATTTGACCCACTCCGGGCCTGGGTAATGCTGACGATGATCGCCTCCAACCATGGTTAACGAAACGAACGTTCCAACGCCAAAACCGACGACACTCGAAGGCTGGATCAAGCTGCTCGATGGCGTACGCCTTCCCGTCCCGCAAGCCAGCCACGACCTTGTCTGCAAGGCCATCCGCGACAACCGCAGCTCGCTGCGCGACATCGCCGACCTCATGCAAGGCAGCCCGGCCCTGGCCTTGAGCGTGATTCGCGAAGCCAACCGGCACACCCACGGCAGCATGACGGAGCCTGCGGAAAACCTCGAGATCGCGATCAATCGCCTTGGCCTCAAGCGCACCGAAGAGCTGCTCGCGCGCTTGCCCGCTGAACCCCAGTCCGACATTCCCAAAGCCTTGCGTCAGCTGCAGATGATCAGCCAGCACGCCACGCAACAGGCCAACGGTTTTTTTGCCAGTCGCCTGGCACGCCTGTGGCAAGACATCCACTGGGGTAGCCTGCTGTTCCTTTCGCCCCTGTGGCCGTTGGCGCTGACCCATCCAGAACTGCTCGAAGACTGGGAACTGCGGGTCATCCACAAAGGCGAGTCGGCACGCAAAGTCGAGCGGCAACTGTTTGGTGTACGCCTGCTGGACATCGGCCAGGCACTGGTGGAGACCTGGCGCTTGCCGATCTGGGTACAGCAAGGCTATCGACTGTTGCTCACCGAACAGCGGGAACTGGTGAAAGTCCTGCGCATTGCCCGTGACAGCAAGCATCCATTGCGTCAGCAGAACCGCCTCGATGACAACCCGACCCTGCGCCGCTGGCTCAATCAACCGGCCAATACGGTGTTGCTGGCCAACGGGTTGGCGCTGTCGGCGCAACACGCCTGGGACAGCCCGCACAGTGAGCGCTGGCAGTACCTGACCAGCCTTTACCTGCAAATGCCGATGGACGAGGTGCAGCAGCAACTTCATCAGCAAGCCGCCAACAGCGCGCGCCAGCATGCCATGCCCGATCTCTGGCACCCCGCCGAATCGCTGATCTGGCCGTGGGGCATGAACCGTATCCACGCCGGACTGCTACCGGCCGCGGCCCCCACCGCCGAAGATCTGGCGAAATGGCGCAAGCAATGCGCCGAATTGCTGGTCGAGCCGAGCCGCTTCACCAACGCCATGCACCTGACGATCGCCGCCCGGGACGCCCTCGCAGCCTGCGGCATGCGTCGGGTGATGATCCTGATGGCCGACCGCACCCACGCCAACCTGCGCGTGCACCAGACGGCCGGCCTGCCGAAAGAGGCGGCCGGGCTGAACTTCGTGGTCAGCCAGAGCAACGTGTTGCAACGCCTGCTCGCGCAACAGGCCCAGGTCCGCCTGACGCCAGCCAACAACGCGCAATTCTCGGCCCTGCTGCCCAACAATCTGCGTTCGCAGTTCAGCGGCGAACACCTGCTGCTGCGTTCGCTGGTCAACAATGGCCGGGTGATCATGATCGTCGTGGCGGACCAGGGCGGTGGGCCGTTTTCGGAAATTTCCGTACAGGCCTTCGGCAAAACCGCACAATGCATCGAAAAAGCCCTGCACAGCTTTAGCAACCGAGGCCAATAAGCTGCGCTACAATCCTCCCTTTTTGTGCTCTGGAGACCTCACATGTCTGACTTCTCTGGCTTGCCGCTGGTGATCGAGCCGAGCGACTTGCTCCCTCGCCTCGACGCCCGCGAACTGATTCTGGTGGACTTGACCAGTGCCGCCCGCTACGCCGAAGGGCACATTCCCGGCGCGCGCTTTGTCGATCCCAAACGCACGCAACTGGGTCAGGCGCCCGCCCCGGGGCTGATGCCCCCGCAGGCAGCACTCGAAACGTTGTTTGGCGAGTTGGGACACAACCCCGACGCGGTCTACGTGGTGTATGACGACGAAGGCGGCGGTTGGGCCGGACGCTTTATCTGGCTGCTGGATGTCATCGGCCACAGCAAGTACCACTACGTCAATGGCGGCCTGCCGGCCTGGCTGGCAGAAGGTTCGCCCATGTCGATCCAGATCCCGCCACCCGTGGGTGGCCCGGTTTCTTTGACCTTGCACGACGAACCCACTGCCACCCGCGAATACCTGCAAAGCCGTCTCGGCGCCGCCGACCTGGCCATCTGGGACGCACGCGGGCCGCTGGAGTATTCCGGTGAGAAAGTCCTGGCAGCCAAGGGCGGCCACATTCCCGGCGCGGTCAATTTCGAATGGACCGCCGGCATGGATCAGGCGCGCCAGTTGCGCATCCGCACCGATATGCAGCAGATCCTCGAACAACTCGGGATCAGCAAAGACAAAGAAGTGATTACCCACTGCCAGACCCATCATCGTTCTGGCTTCACCTATCTGGTGGCCAAGGCTCTCGGTTATCCGCGGGTCAAAGGCTACGCCGGCTCCTGGGGCGAATGGGGCAACCATCCCGATACGCCCGTAGAGATTTAAGTTTTTCAAGGACAGTTAATGAACAAGCGTCTGTTTATCCTCAGCCAGTACCTGCTGCCCCACAACTTGCTCTCGCGACTGGCCGGCTGCATCGCCGAATGCCGCGTGCGCTGGTTCAAGAACGCCTTTACCGCCTGGTTCGCCAAGCGTTACCAGGTGGACATGTCCCAGGCGCTGGTCGAAGACCTGACCGCCTACGAGCACTTCAATGCGTTCTTCACCCGCGCACTGAAAGACGGTGCCCGCCCGCTGGACGAGACCCCGGGCGCGATCCTCAGCCCGGCCGACGGCGCGATCAGCCAGCTCGGCCCGATCGAGCACGGTCGTGTGTTCCAGGCCAAGGGCCACAGCTTCAGCGTGCTGGAACTGCTCGGTGGCGATGCGGCGAATGCTGCGCCGTTCATGGGCGGCGACTTCGCGACCATCTACCTGTCGCCGAAGGACTATCACCGCGTGCACATGCCGCTGGCTGGCACCCTGCGCGAGATGATCTACATCCCGGGTCGTCTGTTTTCGGTCAACCAGACCACCGCTGAAAACGTTCCGGAACTGTTTGCCCGCAACGAGCGCGTGGCGTGCATTTTCGACACCGAGCACGGCCCGATGGCCGTGGTGCTGGTGGGCGCGATGATCGTGGCCTCGATCGAAACCGTCTGGGCGGGCCTGGTGACGCCGCCCAAGCGCGAACTGAAAACCTTCCGTTACGACGAAGCCTCCCGCGCACCGATCCACCTGGAAAAAGGTGCGGAACTGGGTCGCTTCAAGCTGGGTTCGACCGCTGTCGTGCTGTTCGGGCCGGATCAGGTGAAGTGGGCTGAAGAAATGACCGCCGGTACAGCGGTGCAGATGGGTCAGGGCATGGGCCTGCCAAAGGCATAAGTCTGAACCTGTAGGAGCCGGCTTGCCGGCGAATGTTACAACGCGGTGTGCCTGATACGCCGCCTTCGCTGGCAAGCCAGCTCCTACAGTGGGTTTACGTGTTACAGCTGGCCGTCGCGATCGCGCAAGCCCAGCAGATACAGCACACCATCCAGCCCCAGCGTCGAAATCGCCTGCTTGGCCGATTGCTTGACCAGCGGCTTGGCGCGGAACGCCACGCCCAACCCGGCAATCGCCAGCATTGGCAGATCGTTGGCACCGTCGCCGACCGCAATGGTCTGCTCCAGGCGCAAGCCTTCCTTGTGTGCCAATTCCTTCAGCAAATCCGCCTTGCGCTGCGCGTCGACAATCGGCTCGATCGCCACGCCGGTGACTTTGCCGTCGACCACTTCCAGTTCGTTGGCGAAAACGTAGTCGATGCCCAGTTTGGCCTGCAATTGCTTGGCAAAGTAAGTGAAGCCACCCGACAGAATCGCGGTCTTGTAGCCCAGGCGCTTGAGTTCGGCGAACAGGGTTTCGGCACCTTCGGTCAGGCGCAGCGAGGCGCCTATGGAGTCCAGCACGTTGACGTCCAGACCTTTGAGCAAGGCCAGACGCTCTTTGAAACTGGCACGGAAATCCAGCTCACCGGCCATTGCCCGCTCGGTGATTTCCGACACCTTGTCACCCACACCGGCCGCCTTGGCCAGTTCATCGATCACTTCGGCTTCGATAAGCGTTGAATCCATGTCGAACACGGCCAGGCGACGGTTGCGACGGAACAGCGAATCTTCCTGGAAGGCGATGTCGACATTCAGTTCCTGGGCAACGCTGAGGAATTCTGCCCGCAGCGCCTGCGGATCAGCCGCCTCGCCACGCACGGAAAATTCGATGCAGCCCTTGCCCTTGTCGGCCGGGGTGTCCAGCGGCATGCGCCCGGAAAGACGGTCGATGTGGTCAATGTTCAGGCCATATTTGGCGGTGATCGAGCTCACGGCCTGCAACTGCCCGGCTGTGACCTTGCGGGTCAACAGGGTCACGATGTGGCGTTTTTTGCCCTGGTTGCCGACCCACTGCTGGTAATCCTGTTCGGATACCGGCGTGAAACGCACCTGTTGATCGAGCTCATAGCCCTTGAACAGGATGTCCTTGAGCACGGACTTGCCTTGCTCGGTGTCAGGAATTTCAACCAGGATGCCGAACGACAAGGTGTCGTGGATCACCGCCTGACCGATGTCGAGAATGTTCACACCACCCTGGGCCAGAACGCCGGTAATGGCCGCAGTCAGACCCGGACGGTCCTCACCAGTGATGTTTATCAGGACGATTTCGCGCAAGGCGCACCCCCGCAGGTGGAAAAAAACCGCATTCTACCCACTTTCAGTGACCATCGGGCACCGTGAGCGCTTTGACGGTCTAGGGCCTGTCGCTATACTGCGCGTCAACTTCACGGACAAAAGAGCCGAGCTCAAGTGAACCGGCCCACGCCAGTAAAAACCGACAACTTCTTCCTGCTGATCTTCCGGGCACTGCGTCACCGCCGTGTACCGATTGCATTGCGCATTGCCAGCCATAACGTGATCCTGGTCGCCCTGGCCCTGGTCATCTATGCCGGTGTGATGGGCTTGCAGTTCAAGCAGGCCATGCACGAGCAGGCGGATGCGCTGGGCGAAAGCCTGACCACGCAGACGGCCACCTCGGCCACCGAGCTGTTGGTGTCCAACGACATCCTCAGCCTCAACGTGCTGCTCAATAACCTGACCAAGAACAAGCTGGTGGCCCACGCCGCCATCTACAGCCCGGACAACCGCATCCTCGCCGAATCCGGCCAGCGCCCCAAGCATGGCCTGCTGGGCGAAGCCGAGGGCATGTACCAGAGCAAGATCACCTTCCAGGACGTGACCGCCGGGCAATTGCGCATCAGCCTGGACATGGACCAGTTCCAGCAGCCGATGACCATCAGCCTGCAAAGCATGGGCATCCTCAGCGCCATCCTGCTCGCCCTGTCTTTGGCCTTGAGCCTGCGCATGGGGCGTTATCTCTCCACGCCGCTGCTGCAATTGCGGGTGTGGCTGCGCAATATCGATGAATACACCCCGGCCACCGACCGCCAGGACGAAATCGGTGACCTGGCGCGTCAGCTGCACGCCAATTTCGCCCCGGAACCCGCCCCTGTGCCGGAACCGGAGCCGGAATTCGACGGCATCGATGACGAGGCCGACCCGGCCTTCGAAGTGCGTAACCTGCGCGATCCGAGTTTCGACGAGAGCCGCCCGGTAGCGGCGCTCAAGCCAGCGCCACGGCAGATCGTCAGCACCGTCGAAGACGACGATGATGAAGACCCGTTCGCCGACCTGCGCGACGAGTCGCTGGACAGCACCCCACAACCGGTGATTCGCAAGGCCACGCCGAGCGTGCCGCAACACAGCGCGGTGCTGGCAGTGCAACTGGGTTCCCAGGAACAACTGCGCCGCCTGCCGCGGGCACGCCTGGAAGAACTGCTCGAACGCTATCGCGACTGCCTAGACCAGGCCGCTTCGCTGTATCAAGGCGAAGTGGAGACCTTGAACGATGGCAGCACCTTGATGTTGTTCCACACCGAAGACAGCGGCGACGATTACCTGACCAACGCCATTTGCTGTGGCGAGCTGCTGCGAGCCCTGGGCCACCAGTTGCAGATCGAAGTCGCGGACAGCGGCATCACCCTGCAATTGCAGCTGGGCCTGACCCTCGGCGAGGAACTGTTCGGCCTGAGCCAGATCGACCTGCTGCTGACCGACTCCGCCCAGGACGCCCTGGCCCTGTCGCAACACAGCCGCAACCTGCTGTTGGTGGAGCGCAAGATCAGCGATGACGCGCTGATCCGCCAGCGCGCGCGGATCCGCCCGATCGCCAGCCCTGAAGGTGCGTGCTGCGTGGAGCGGTTGATGGAGCCGTATCCGTCGATGCTTGAACGGCAATTGGCGCGAATGCACGAGCGCCGCGCTTAAGCCACAGGCCCGGCCACAATGAAGCCCGCAGATGAGCGATCGTCTGCGGGCTTTTTTGTTGCCTGTCCTGACGCCTTCGCGGGCAAGCCCGCTCCCACAGGTTCAGGGGGCGTTCACATAGTTTGTGTACGACGCGGACACTGTGGGAGCGGGCTTGCCCGCGAAGAGGTCAGGACAGGCGATAAGTATCTCTGGCCTGCAGAAACAACAAAGCCCGCACAGAGGCGGGCTTTGCAGGGATTCAGTCCAGGCTTAGAAGCGGAACACTTCCATATCCGTACGAATAGGCGCGGCCATCGGGATCTTCGGCTGCTTTTCCTGTTCTACCGCAGGTGCTGTCGCCTTGGCTGCCGCCGGCTTGCGCGGGACTTCGGCGATCGGTGGCTGATTGGCCAGAGGCTTGATTGCCACCGACAGTTGCTCGGCCAGGCGTTGCAACAACACGCCCTGCGCCTGGACCTGAGCCGCCGTACTACCGGCATGCTGTTCCTGCAAATGGATGATGCGGTTGTCGCGGACCTGCCCGCGACGGTCGATCAGGCGCCATTGCGCATCGAGGATCGCCGGTTGTTTTTCACCCGAATCCAGGCGAGTGATGGTCAACAGCACCTGAACGTCCGGGGTGAAACCCGCTGTCGCCGGAGCCAGCACCACGCGCTGGCTGTCCAGGCGACCCGAGACCTGACGCAGCAGCAGCTGATCGATATCCGACGAAAGGCTGCCAGCCCAGCGACCATCGGTCGAGGCTTGCAGGCTTCCATCCGGCTGACGCTGCAACAGGGTTTCGCGTTGCAGGTAGTCGGCCACGGTGACCGGGCCCAACAATACCGCCATGCCAGCGTTCTGTGCAGGCTGAGCCGGACTTCCAGCGTCCAGCTGGTACAACGACACCGGTTGGTGAACGCTGCAACCCGCCAGGCCAAGTATGCCGGCGAGCATGAGAATAAAAGGAAGGCGCAGAGCAGTCATCGTCCCATCCAGGTGATCGCCAAAAGGCTGACCACAGTGAAAATACTCAACAAATATTAAAAATGCGCGGCTACGCCGACGCTTGAAAGGCCATATCATCCGTGAATATGCGTTCCGACTCCAGCGCAAAGCGCCGAACTACGGGTTAAATCGTAGTTCGGCGCTTCTAAGTCGCCTAATTGAGGTTTTCGACGAGCAGCGCATCGACCCTCTGGAAGCCACGCGGCAACTTGTTGCCCCGGCGACCGCGCTCACCCTTGTAGTGTTCGAGGTCGTCCGCTTTCAGCGACAAGGTACGTTTCCCGGCCTGCAACACCAGCGTTGCACCGTCCGGTAATACGGCGATGTCCGTCACATACTCTTCGCGACTGGCCACTCGTTCACCAGGAATCCCGATGATCTTGTTGCCTTTGCCCTTACCTAATTGTGGCAGGTCGCTGATCTTGAAGATCAGCAGGCGACCTTCGGTCGTCACCGACGCCAGCCAGTTCTGCTCACGATCGGCCACGGGACGCGGCAGCATGACTTTGGCATTGTTCGGTAGGCTCAACAAGGCCTTGCCTGCCTTGTTCTTGGCCTGCAGGTCTTCACCCTTGACCACGAAACCGTAACCGGCGTCGGAGGCGATCACGTACAGCGCATCGTCTTCCGGCATCAGCACGCATTCGAAACTCGCCCCCGGCGGCGGCGTCAGGCGGCCGGTCAGCGGCTCGCCCTGGCCACGGGCCGACGGCAAGGTGTGGGCAGCCACCGAATAGCTGCGACCGGTGGAGTCGATAAACACGGCAAACTGGTTGGAGCGCCCGGCTGCCAGGGCCTTGAAACCGTCCCCGGCCTTGTAGGAAAGCCCGGTGGCATCGATCTCGTGGCCTTTGGCGGAGCGAATCCAGCCTTTTTCCGACAGCACGACCGTCACTTTCTCGTTCGGCAGCAGATCGTGCTCGGTCAGGGCCTTGGCCTCGGCGCGCTCGACAATAGGCGACCGGCGGTCATCACCGTAGGTTTCAGCGTCCTTGATCAGTTCGCTGCGCACCAGTTTTTTCAACTTGGCTTCGCTGCTCAGCAGAGCTTGCAGCTTGGCTTGTTCCTTGAGCAGTTCATCCTGCTCGGCACGCAGCTTCATCTCTTCCAGCCGCGCCAACTGGCGCAGACGGGTGTCGAGGATGTAGTCGGCCTGGATTTCGCTCAGGGCGAAGCGTTCGATCAGCCTGGCCCGTGGAAACTCCTCGGTGCGGATGATGTGGATCACTTCATCCAGGTTGAGGTAGGCAATCAACAAACCGTCCAACAGGTGCAGGCGACGCTCGACCTTGTCGAGGCGGAATTGCAGGCGACGACGCACGGTCTGCACCCGGAACTCCAGCCACTCGACCAGCAGCGCGCGTAGATTTTTCAGCTGCGGCTTGCCATCCAGGCCAATGATGTTGATGTTGACCCGGTAGCTCGACTCCAGCTCGGTGCTGGCGAACAGGTGCTGCATCAGCGCATCGTGGTCGAAGTTTTTCCGGGCGCCCGGAATGATCACGATCCGGCACGGGTTTTCGTGGTCGGACTCGTCACGCAGGTCGGCAATTTGCGGTGCCTTGGACGGCTTGGCCTGCATCATCGCGGCAATCTGTTCCAGCACCTTGGCGCCCGAAACCTGATGCGGCAGTGCGGTGACGATGATGTCGCCGTCTTCGATGTGATACACGGCGCGCATGCGCACGGAACCGCGACCGGTTTCGTAGATTTTCAGCAGGTCGGCGCGCGGGGTGATGATTTCCGCTTCGGTCGGGTAGTCCGGGCCCTGGATGTGTTCACAGAGCTGTTCGACCGTGGCCTTGGGTTCGTCGAGCAAGCGCACGCAGGCAGTAGCGACTTCGCGCAGGTTGTGCGGCGGAACGTCGGTGGCCATACCCACGGCGATACCGGTGGTGCCGTTGAGCAGAATGTTCGGCAGACGGGCTGGCAAGACCAGCGGCTCGTCCAGCGTGCCGTCGAAGTTCGGCCCCCAGTCCGCCGTGCCCTGGCCCAGCTCACTGAGCAGCACTTCGGAATAACGCGACAGCCGCGCTTCGGTGTAACGCATGGCGGCGAAGGACTTGGGATCATCCGGCGCACCCCAGTTGCCCTGGCCGTCGACCAGCGTGTAGCGGTAGCTGAACGGCTGGGCCATCAGCACCATGGCTTCGTAGCAAGCCGAGTCGCCGTGGGGGTGGAACTTACCGAGCACGTCACCGACGGTACGCGCCGACTTCTTGTGCTTGGAATCGGCGTCCAGCCCCAGCTCGCTCATGGCGTAGACGATACGCCGCTGTACCGGTTTCAGACCGTCGCCGATATGCGGCAAGGCACGGTCCATGATCACGTACATGGAGTAATTGAGGTAGGCATTTTCGGTGAAGTCAGCCAGTGACCGGCGTTCTACACCGTCCAGGCTGAGATCAAGGGAGTCGCTCATGCGGGCCTCATCGGTTCGTTGTCTGGCGCAGCAGCATGGTGCCACCGCGCTGGGTAAATTCAAGTTTGTTCAGTGCGCTCATGCCGAGCAGCACCTGATTGCCATTCAGCCCCGGCGCCACCAGTGCACGCACGTCATGCAGCACGATGTCGCCCAGTTGCAGGCGTTCGATACGGGTGCGATAGCCCTGGCTCAGGCCATTGGCCGTGCTCAGGGTCACGCCGAAACCTTCCTCGAGCTTCAAGCGCTTGGCCACGTCTGCCGGGATCGACACGTCGGTCGCTCCGGTGTCGAGCATGAAGTCCACCGGCTGGCCGTTGATCTGGCCGCTGGCAACGAAATGCCCCTGCACATTGCTGACCAGCTTCACTTCAATGAAACCTTCGCCCTGCTCCGAACTGACCACCACATTCGGATTTTGCTGACGCGCCTCCCACTGGCCGAAAAATCGCGTGGCCAGAAACAGCGCCGCACACCAGGCCAGCACCATAAACACCCGGCCGATGCGTTGACCCGGCGATTGTTGACTCATGGCTTGGCACTCCAGCCACCTTCCGGTGCAGCAAAGCGCCAGACCACCGGACGCACTTCACCATCGGCGCGCGGGCCAAAGTTATTGTCGACACCGATCCAGGCGCCATCGGCATCCACGATCAACGCTTCTTCCAGCCCGTAGTCCTTTGGATAACGACGGTTGTCCTGCAACAACTCGGCGGCGTACGACCAGCAGCGCTCGACCTTGGCCGTCTGCGGATCCCGGCGACAGATCTGGTAGGCATTGCGTTCAAGGGTGAACAGCTTGCCGTCGAACAGCGACAGGTCAGAGAAGTCCCGCGGCACAGCTTTGGCGTGGGAAAACTGCTCGGGCTGCATTTCCATGCCCGCCTCGCTCAGCAATACACAGCCACCGTCGCAATCCCACACTGTCTGTTTGCGCTTGATCATCAACAGTCCGCGACCTTGACGTTCGGCGGCGAGCCACATCTGATCGCCCGCCGGATTGATCGCCAGCCCTTCGAACAGTGCGTTGAATTGCAACAACAGACCACTGGCCCGCGCCTCGCGAACCAGCATCGGCGAAATCTTCAGCCAGGAGGCAGGCCCCGTTGGCGGCACTTGCAGGACAGCGGCATGGCCCTCACTGACCACGTAGCGATTACCGGCGCTGTCGCAGGTGATGCCTTCGAAGTCCAGATCGCCGCCACGCACGAACGAAGCCCCCCAGACACGAGACTTCAGCCCCCAAGGCAAGCCGCTGTCAGGCACCGGCGGTACATCAATGTGCACCGCTTCGGCCTGCCAGGCAGATTCGCGGGTATCCAGGCGATAGATCTGATCATCGTCGCGGTCGGAAACCGCCCACAGATCATTGCCGCACTGCGCCAGCCCGGACAGGTTGCCGCCGCGCATGCCGTCCACGACATGCCCGGACAACAGGCGCAACTGTGGCGCCGGCCCGGCGCAGACCGTGATCGATGTCAGCAGCAACCCACAGGCCAGGGCAAAGCCCAGACGCATCAGCCCAGAACCTCGGCCAGGTTGCCCTTGGATTCCAGCCAGTTCTTGCGGTCACCGGCGCGTTTCTTCGCCAGCAGCATGTCCATGATTTCCGCAGTCGCCTCGAAATCATCCAGGGTCAGTTGCACCAGACGCCGGGTGTTCGGGTCCATGGTGGTTTCACGCAACTGCGGCGGGTTCATTTCACCCAGACCCTTGAATCGCGTGACCTGCGGCTTGCCGCGCTTCTTCTCGGCCACCAGGCGATCGAGGATGCCGTCGCGCTCGGCTTCATCCAGGGCGTAGTAGATTTCCTTGCCCAGGTCGATGCGGTACAGCGGCGGCATGGCCACATAAACGTGACCGGCATCCACCAGCGCGCGGAAATGCTGGACGAACAACGCGCACAACAAGGTTGCGATGTGCAGACCGTCGGAGTCGGCGTCGGCGAGAATGCAGATCTTGCCGTAGCGCAGTTGGCTCATGTCGGCCGCGCCCGGATCGACACCGATCGCTACGGCGATGTTGTGCACTTCCTGGCTGGCCAACACTTCGCTGCCGTCGACTTCCCAGGTGTTCAGGATCTTGCCGCGCAACGGCAGAATCGCCTGGAACTCTTTGTCCCGCGCCTGCTTGGCCGAGCCGCCGGCGGAGTCACCTTCCACCAGGAACAGTTCGGAACGCATCGGGTCCTGCCCGGCACAGTCGGCCAGTTTGCCCGGCAGCGCCGGGCCTTGGGTAATGCGTTTACGCTCGACCTTCTTGCTCGCCTTGAGGCGACGGCCGGCGTTGTTGATCGCCAATTCCGCCAGCAGCATGCCGGTTTCCGGGTTGGCGTTGAGCCACAGGCTGAACGCGTCCTTGACCACACCGGAGACAAACGCCGCCGCTTCACGGGACGACAGACGCTCTTTGGTCTGGCCGGAGAATTGCGGCTCCTGCATCTTCATCGACAATACGAAGGCAATGCGTTCCCAGACGTCCTCCGGCGCCAGCTTCACGCCGCGCGGCAACAGGCTGCGGAATTCGCAGAATTCACGCATGGCGTCGAGCAGGCCCTGACGCAAACCGTTGACGTGAGTGCCGCCCTGGGCCGTAGGGATCAGGTTGACGTAGCTTTCCTGGACCGCGTCGCCACCTTCCGGCAGCCACAGCAGCGCCCAATCCACCGCTTCCTTGTTACCGGCCAGGCTGCCGCAGAATGGCTCGTCCGGCAGGCGCTCGAATTCGCTGACCGCATCCACCAGGTAGGAACGCAGGCCGTCTTCGTAATGCCATTCGACTTTCTCGCCGGTGGCCTTGTCTTCAAAGCTGACCAACAGCCCCGGGCACAACACGGCCTTGGCCTTGAGCACGTGCTTGAGGCGGCTGATGGAGAATTTAGGGGAGTCGAAGTATTTTGGATCCGGCGCGAAGAACACGCTGGTTCCGGTGTTGCGCTTGCCGACAGTGCCGACGATTTCCAGCTCGGTGGCCTTGTAGCCATCCTTGAAGGTCATCTGGTATTCGTTGCCGTCACGCTTGACCCGCACCCGCACTTCGGTGGACAAGGCGTTGACCACGGAAATGCCCACCCCGTGCAAACCGCCGGAGAACTGGTAGTTCTTGTTGGAGAACTTGCCGCCAGCATGAAGCTTGGTGAGGATCAACTCGACGCCCGACACACCTTCCTCGGGGTGAATGTCCACCGGCATGCCACGGCCGTCATCGCTGACTTCCAGGGAATGGTCGGCATGCAGGATCACCTGCACCGATCTGGCATGCCCGGCCAAGGCTTCGTCGACACTGTTGTCGATGACTTCCTGGGCGAGGTGGTTCGGCCGACTGGTGTCGGTGTACATGCCGGGGCGCTTGCGCACCGGGTCGAGGCCCGAGAGGACTTCGATGGCGTCTGCGTTATAAGAGCTAGCGCTGGGAGTGGCCATGGGGTCTCGTCGTCAGTGTTGCGTGAAAAAAGAAATCCATGAAAACAGGCATCGCATCAAAGCGATGTGAAATCAATTGCCTGATACAAATCAGCGCCAATGCCGGCAAAACTCAGCATGGCCGGCAATCGCGCGGCAAAACCCTGGAAACCGTGGTCGCCGCCGGCCTGGATACGCAAGGCGCATGCCCGGTAATACTGCTGGGCGAGGCGATAGTCCAGCGTTTCGTCTGCTGTCTGCAACCATACCTGATAACGCTGCGGTTCCTGGGGCGCCGGCACTTCCAGCTCGGCCAGGGCCGCCACGTGGTCGCGGGTCAATTCCCACGTCTCTTCGGTATACAGGTTTTTCTGCGTCCCAAGATGGCCGTCGAACATCCGGTGCGGGCTGACGGCAGGGTTGATCAGCAGGGCTTTCAAGCCAAGGCGCTCGGCCAGGTGAGTGGCATAGTAGCCGCCGAGCGAGCTGCCGACCAGCAGTGGCCGCCCCAGCTCGGCAATCGCCCGTTCCAGCTGCGCGATAGCCTGGCGCGGGTGATGGTGCAGCGCCGGAACGCGCAAATGTTCGCTCAGGCCCAGACGCTCCATCACCTCGATCAACTGGCAAGCCTTCTTCGACAACGGCGAGCTGTTGAAGCCGTGGATATAAAGGATCGAACCGGACATTTGAGTTCCCTGGACGTCGGCTAAAGAGGCGGAGTTTACAGGGACTTGGGGGGTGTTGGGCCAGCATCCATGGAAATGAACGTCTCCCTGCAGGAGCTGGCTTGCCAGCGAAGGTGGACTGTCAATCAACATAAATATTGAATGGGACGGCCTCTTCGCTGGCAAGCCAGCTCCTACAAAGGCGCAGAAATAGGATCAGTAACCGTTGGAACCGTAATCCACGGTGAAATCGAACCCGGTGACCCGCTCAACACCGGTTTCCAGCCGTCCATCGGGCAGCAGTCGCAACCAGCGATACCCCGGCGCTTGCTCTGCGACCTTGAAATCCTCGCTGCCCGGCTCGAACTGGATGCAGGTCGAGGGCGAGGCGAGCAGACGCACGCCGTTACGCAATTGGTCGATTTCCTGATGCACATGCCCCCACAACACCGCGCGCACCTGTGGAAAACGGTCCAGCACGGCGAACAGCGCCTCGGGATTGCGCAAGCCGATCGGTTCCATCCAGGCACAACCAATGGACACCGGATGATGGTGGAAACACACCAGATGATGGCGCTCCGGCGCTTCGCTCAACGAGCGGGCGAGCAACTGCAACTGTTCGTCCTGCAGATAACCCGGCACCGAGCCGGGCACCGCCGAATCGAGCAATGTGACCCGCCAGTTGCCGATATCCACCACCGGCTCAAGCAAAGCACTCTGCACCGCCGCCTCAGCCATGATCTGCGGTTCATCGTGATTGCCGGGAATCCAGCGCGCCGGCGCATCGAGTTGGCGCGTCATGTCGCGAAATTGCCGGTAGGACTCCAGCGTCCCGTCCTGGGACAGATCGCCCGTGGCCAGGATCAAGTCAATCCGCGGCTGCTGCGCGCGCACCAGCTCGATGACCTTTTGCAGGCTGTCGCGGGTGTTCATGCCCAGCAACGCGCGGTCCGCTTCGGCAAACAGATGGCTGTCGGAGAGTTGCACCAGCAACGCCGGATCGGCGGTGGTCAATGTGGATACGCTCGGCAAGGCGTTCTCCCAGGGCGTGATCACGGGGATGGGTAAGTGCCGCAATTATGCTGGGGGATGACCGAAAGGGGAAACTGTTGAACCTGACGCAGTTCACAACTGCGTTGCTCGCTCAACGGACAACTTCGTACTCATGCCCCAGCGCCAGGCAATGGCTCAGCCATTCGCCCAGAAACATGTTCAGTTGGGCCTTTTCGTCCGGCTGGTGCATCGAGGCGTTCGGGTAAGGATAGATGCCGCGAAAGCGTCGCGCATGTTCGGCGCTGACCACTTCGGCCATGCGCGCGTCGTGATAGACCTGTACTTCCAGTTGCGGCACCGGCAGCCACGGCAGACTGTGCTCCTGACGCACTTGCAGGGTCGTGGTGTAAGGACAGGTCAGCAACACTTCCAGCGCCAGCACACCCAGCATCTGGTCGCCATGGGTCACGGCGATGCGCCGCGCGGCCGGCTCGCTGCGCATGTCCGGCAGCAGTCGCATCAGGCGCGCGTAATTCGCCTCGCAGGACGCTTGCAGCCCCACCAGGTCCACCCGATAGCGATCGCGCAGCTTGTTTACGACCATAACCCCCTCACTTCAACGCGGTTCAAAGCCAGCCATTGCAAGGCAATGATGCTCGCCGCGTTGGCAATACGCCCGTCGCGCACGGCTTGCAGGGCATCTTCGAAAGCCCAGACCGTTACGCGGATGTCTTCTGCCTCTTCCTCCAGCCCATGCAGGCCGCCCACCCCGGTAGTGTCACAGCGCCCCAGGTACAAATGCACGAATTCGTTGCTGCCGCCCGGCGATGGAAAGTATTTGAGCATCGGCCAGAGTGCCCCGATCACAAGCCCAGCTTCCTCCTGCGCTTCGCGGTGAGCAACTGCTTCCGGTACTTCATCCTTGTCGATCAGACCAGCGACCAGTTCGATCAGCCAGGGGTTGTCGGTCTTGCCCATGGCACCGACGCGAAACTGCTCGATCAGCACCACTTCATCGCGCTGCGGGTCGTAAGGCAGCATGCATACCGCGTCATGGCGAACGAACACTTCACGATTGATTTCGCGGCTCATGCCCCCGGCGAACAATTCGTGGCGCAAGTGCACGCGTTCGAGTTTGTAGAAGCCCTCGTAGCACTTTTCGCGCCGCACGATATCAACGGCCGTCGGAATGGCGTTGGCAAAATCCGTCATGACAATCCTCTTTTACTGCAAATCCTGATCGAGGCTGCTTTTTTCCTGGGCCTCGACTTCGCGCCATCCTAACGCGCCCGTGACGTTTGATGCAGCCCCTTTCCCGTCAGCGGGATGGACGGTGAGGGCGAAACCCACTCTAATTAGCTTAGTGGCGAACTGATTGCTTTGTTGAGAGTCGAAGCCGGTATCTTTTTGCCTTCCCCAGTTTCAGAAAGGACGCACATGTCGCTTTTCAAAATCGCCTCCGTGGCCGCTATCGCCCTGACCCTGGGCGCTTGCGCGAGCCTGTTCCAGCCCAACTACCGGACGCCGCTGGAAACCACCCGCGACGCCTCCGAGCAACTCAAGCCCGGTTGCAGCAGCCCGGATTGCCCACTGGTAAACATCGACACCCTGCACTTTCCGGACGAGCCGGCACTGGACAGCATCATCGAAAAACGCCTGCTGCAGATGACCCGCACCTCGCCCGACGCACCGGTCGCGCCGACCCTGGCAGCCTATCGCGAAGAGTTTTTGCGCACCGCCGGCCCGCGCAACAGCAGCTATCTGCAAGCGAAGGTACGCGAGCAGCATGACGGCTTGGTGATCGTCGAATTATCCAGCTACCTGGACACCGGCGGCGCCCATGGCACGCCAGGCCGGGGTTTTATCAACTATTCGCGCCAGCAACATAAAGTGCTGACGCTGTCGGACATGCTGGTGCCAGGGCAGGAAGATGCGTTCTGGAAAGCGGCGCAAGTGGCGCACAACAGCTGGTTGATCAGCACCAAACTCGATCAGGAACCGGAGTTCGTGAAGAGCTGGCCGTTCCAGAAAACCCGGAACGTGGCGCTGACCTACGGTGGGGTGATCCTCAAGTACGAAACCAGCAGCATTGCGCCTTACGCGCTGGGCCATGTCGAACTGAAGATCCCCTACCCTCGCCTGAACGGCATCATCAAACCCGAGCTGTTTCCCGGCCGTAACTGAAGGCCCGGCCCAGCACCAGCTGCAGCAACCCTGCCAGGACGAGCGCCGGCAGGGTGGCGCCGACATCCGGGTACAGGTTGGCCAGCAAATGATAGGTGCTGATCCCGCCCAGCCAGGCGAGCAGCGCCGGCCAGCGCAGTGCAGTCGAGGCAACCTGGCCACTGCGCTTGCGCAGGATGAAGTGATCCACCAGCACTACGCCGAACAATGGCGCAAACACCGAACCGATCAGCAGCAGGAAGTTCTGGTACTGGGCCAACGGCGCCAGCAGGGCAATCAACGTGCAGATAACGCCGATAGCCAAGGCCAGATGCTCGACTTTGGCGCGCAACAGAATGCCGCTGGACACCGCCGCCGAGTGAATATCGGCAAAGGCGTTTTCCGATTCGTCCAAAAGAATCAGCAGCAGCGGAATCCCCAGACCAGCCCCGGCCAGTGCCAGCAGCAAGGCATTGACTTCACCGCTCGGCGCGAACGCCAGGGTGTAGGCCACGCCCAGGCTCATCAGCCAGAAATTGCCAATGAAGAAACCGATGGCAGTGCCACCGAAGACGTTTTTCGCCCGCTTGCCGAAGCGCGAATAGTCGGCAATCAGCGGCAACCACGACAGCGGCATGGCAATGGCGATGTCGAAACCCACGGCAAACGGCATCGAACCGTCGCCAGCCTGGGCCCACAACGCAGCCAGGTCGGCCTTGGCGAACAGGTTCCAGGTCAGCCAGGTGCATGCGGCCAGCAGCAGCCAGATGCCCCATTTGCGCAGGATCTGCCGCACGAAAGTCAGCGGACCGCTGACCGCCAGCAAGGTCGCCAGTGCGCCGAAGAACAGTGTCCACAACAGCGGATTGGACAGCAGGCTGCCTTCGCTGAACGCCTTGGCGCCCAACAGGCTGGCGGCATCGCGCATGACGATGATTTCGAACGAACCCCAGCCGATCAATTGCAGCAGGTTCAGCACCGCCGGCAGGCTCGCGCCCTTGGTACCAAGGCTGAGCTTGAGCGCAGCCATCGACGACAGGCCGGTATCGCTGCCGATCACCCCGACCGCCGCCAGCAGCAGAACGCCGACCAGGGTGCCGAGGAAAATCGCCAGCAACGAGCCGGACAGGCCCAGACCTGGCGCGAGCAATGCACCAGTCTGCAAGACCATCAGGCCGATGCCGAGGGAGAACCACAGGGAAAACAGATCGCGGCCGCCGAACACACGCTTGTCGGTCGGCACCGCGATATCGGGGGAGTAAGTGCTGGGTTGAATGCTCAAGGGTGTTATCTCAGAGGGACATTTGTTGTTGTGTGGCTGGTCGCACGCCCTGTAGGAGCCGGCTTGCTGGCGATAGCGGTGCATCTGATGCACCGCGTCGCGATTGATCGCCGGCAAGCCGGCTCCTACAGTTGGCATCAAACCTTCTTGTACAGCTGACTGCCTTCCTGCTTGAAGCGCTCGGCCTGCTCGGCCATGCCCTGTGCGACGTCCACGTCGACCGCTTCGATCCGTTGGTTGGCCGCGTACTCGCGGACTTCCTGGGTGATTTTCATCGAGCAGAACTTCGGCCCGCACATCGAGCAGAAATGCGCGACCTTGGCCGAATCCTTCGGCAGGGTTTCGTCGTGATACGAACGGGCGGTGTCCGGGTCCAGGCCCAGGTTGAACTGGTCTTCCCAACGGAATTCGAAACGCGCCTTGCTCAAGGCATTGTCGCGGATCTGTGCACCCGGATGCCCTTTGGCCAGATCGGCGGCATGCGCGGCGATCTTGTAGGTGATGATCCCGGTCTTCACGTCATCCTTGTTCGGCAGGCCCAAGTGTTCCTTCGGCGTCACGTAGCAAAGCATGGCGCAGCCGAACCAGCCGATCATCGCCGCACCGATGCCGGAGGTGATGTGGTCGTAGCCCGGCGCGATGTCGGTAGTCAGCGGGCCGAGGGTGTAGAACGGCGCCTCGTCGCAGCATTCGAGCTGCTTGTCCATGTTCTCTTTGATCAACTGCATCGGCACGTGGCCCGGGCCTTCGATCATGCACTGCACGTCATGCTTCCAGGCAATCTTGGTCAGCTCGCCGAGGGTTTCCAGTTCGCCGAACTGCGCCTCGTCGTTGGCGTCGGCAATCGAGCCCGGACGCAGGCCATCGCCCAGCGAAAAGCTGACGTCGTAGGCCTTCATGATTTCGCAGATGTCTTCGAAATGGGTGTAGAGGAAGTTCTCTTTGTGGTGTGCCAGGCACCACTTGGCCATGATCGAACCACCACGGGAGACGATGCCGGTGACGCGCTTGGCGGTCATCGGTACGTAGCGCAACAGCACGCCGGCGTGGATGGTGAAATAGTCGACACCCTGCTCGGCCTGTTCGATCAGCGTGTCGCGGAACAGCTCCCAGGTCAGGTCTTCGGCCACGCCGCCGACTTTTTCCAGGGCCTGGTAGATCGGCACGGTACCGATCGGCACCGGCGAGTTGCGGATGATCCACTCGCGGGTTTCGTGGATGTGCTTGCCGGTGGACAGGTCCATGACCGTGTCCGAACCCCAGCGAATGCCCCAGGTCAGTTTCGCCACTTCTTCTTCGATGGACGATCCCAGAGCGCTGTTGCCGATGTTGCCGTTGATCTTCACCAGGAAGTTACGGCCGATGATCATCGGTTCCAGTTCGGTGTGGTTGATGTTGGCCGGAATGATCGCGCGGCCGCGGGCGATTTCGTCACGGACGAATTCAGGGGTGATGATTTTCGGCACGCTGGCGCCGAAGCTGTGGCCGGCGTGTTGCTGGTCCAGCAGGCCGGCGGCGCGGGCCACTTCCAGCTTCATGTTTTCGCGGATGGCGACGTATTCCATCTCGGCGGTGATGATGCCTTTGCGCGCGTAGTGCATCTGGCTGACGTTGGCACCCGGCTTGGCGCGTCGCGGGTTGTTGACGTGAGCGAAGCGCAGCTTGGTCAGCTCCGGATCGGCAAGGCGCTCCTGGCCGAAATTCGAGCTCAGGCCGCTCAGGCGTTCGGTGTCGCCACGGGCTTCGATCCACGGCGAACGCACATCGGCCAGACCTTTGCGTACATCGATGATGACATTGGGGTCGGTGTACGGGCCCGAGGTGTCGTACACCACCACCGGCGCGTTGACCTCGCCGCCGAAGTCGGTCGGCGTCACGTCCAGGCTGATTTCGCGCATCGGCACGAGGATGTCCGGGCGAGTGCCCTGAACATAGATTTTTTGCGAGCGGGTAAACGGCTGAACCGATTGCTGATCGACCTTGGCCGAGTCACTCAAATTGGTTTCGATTTTTGCTTTTGTAGTCATCACGGGCTCTCCAGACAGCATCCAGGCAGTGGATTTTTGTCGGAGCGAACCTGTAAACGAATGGACGCACGGGCGCTGGGAAAACCAGCTGTGCTGTGCTCAGTGCTCGAGGGGTGTTCGATTGTCGAACAACATCCCGGACGAAGCACAAGAGGACTCGCCGGGTGACGAGAAATCTTGTTCCCTACGCAGGCGCTAACCTGATCAGGTTCAACGGGATCCGAAATTATTCGATCTCAGCCTCATAGCAAGGCACCCCGACAAGAACCCGGCCAGTCTAGACACAACTGGCGAAGAACGCCAACCCCACTGCAAACACCATGATGAATGGCGTAATTGCACGCAGTATCAGGATTGTTGCCACCCGAATGCACAACTACACTCGCTACGCTGAGTCGCGCATTGACGCTGTCAACGCAGCGCCTTAGCCTTGGCGCTCAAATTATCTGTGTAATATCAATTCTAGGGAACGTCTATGCTGCGCAAACTCTCACTGGCCCTTGCCGTGTCTTGTGCGACCAATGGAATGGCCTGGGCAGCAGATGTGCCCTTATCGAACAAGACGGACCTCGTCAGCGTTTATCAGGAAGCCGTCAACAACAACGCTGACCTCGCGGCTGCGATCGCCCAATACGGCGCGCAGAAGGAAGTCGTACCCCAGGCCCGCGCCGGGTTGCTGCCGAACCTCTCGGGCGGAGCGAATATTTCCGAGGTGCGTACGTCGCTCGATCAGCCGTCCGCCACCACCAACCGCGATGCTCATTCGTACCAGGCCACCCTGGCGCAACCCTTGTTCCGCGCCGATCGCTGGTTCCAGTTCCAGGCCGCCAAGGAAGTCAACGAACAGGCCGCCCTGCAACTCTCGGCGACCGAGCAGAACCTGATCCTGCAAACCGCTCAAAGCTATTTCAACGTGCTGCGCAGCCAGGACAACCTGGCCTCGACCAAGGCCGAAGAAGCGGCGTTCAAACGCCAGCTCGACCAGTCCAACGAGCGTTTCGATGTCGGCCTCTCGGACAAAACTGACGTATTGAACTCGCAAGCCAGCTACGACACCGCACGCGCCAACCGCATCATTGCCCAGCGCCAGGTGGACGACGCCTTTGAAGCCTTGATCACCCTGACCAACCGCCAGTACAACTCGATCTGGGGCATCAGCCATAACTTGCCGATCCTGCCGCCAGTACCGAACGACGCCAAGGCCTGGGTCGAAACGGCAGGCAGGCAGAACCTCAATCTGTTGGCCAGCAACTATGCCGTCAGCGCCGCCGAACAAACCCTCAAGCAGCGCAAGTCCGGGCACTTGCCAACGGTTGACGCGGTAGCCAAGTACGAGAAAGGCGACAACGACGCACTGGGCTTCAGTAACCCGAACAACCAGCCAATACCCTACGGTGGCAACGTCTCGCAAACGACCGTTGGCCTGCAACTGAACATCCCGATCTACAGCGGTGGCTTGATCAGCTCCCAGGTGCGTCAATCGTATGCACAACTGGACCAGACCGAGCAGCAGCGCGAGTCCCTGCGTCGGCAGGTCGTGGAAAACACCCGCGACCTGCACCGCGCGGTGAACACCGATGTCGAGCAGGTACAGGCGCGCAAGCAATCGATCATCTCCAACCAGAGCGCGGTGGAAGCGACCGAAGTCGGCTATCAGGTGGGTACGCGAAACATCGTCGACGTGCTGGATGCGCAGCGCCAGCTGTACACCTCCGTACGCGACTACAACAACACCCGCTACGACTACATCCTCGACAACCTGCGCCTGAAGCAACAGGCCGGCACGTTGAATCCGGGGGATCTGCAAACCCTGGCACGCTGGCTCAACCCCAACTACAACCCGGACAAGGACTTCCTGCCACCGGATCTGGCCAAGGCTGCGGAGGAGCAGTTGAAAGCGCGACCGGGGCAGTAACAGCAAAAGCTTCGCGAGCAGGCTCGCTCCCACATTCGAAACAAGGTGGGAGCGAGCCTGCTCACGAATGGATACAGCGCGGTCTAGCGGTCGATCAACCGCCCCAACCCGTCCAGCAACCGCTGCAGCGCCCCCTGATTGGTGCGCATCACCTTCAACCCGGCCTCGGCCATGCGCTGCGCATCACGCGGCAGTTCGAACAGCCGCTGCACCGCCACCGCCAGCCCTTCGGCATCCTCCACTTCCTGTAACGCCCCGGCACTGCGCAACTGCGTGGCGATTTCGAGGAAGTTGAAAAGATGCGGCCCACTCAACACCGGCTTGGCGAGGGCTGCCGGCTCCAGCAGATTATGCCCGCCATTCGGCACCAGGCTGCCGCCGACGAAGGCACTGTCAGCCAGGGCGTAGAGAAACAGCAACTCGCCCATGGTGTCGCCCAGCAGCACTGAAGTATTCGCATTGACCGCATCGCCGCTGGAACGCCGGACCGTGGCAAAACCTTGTTGCTGGCACAACCCGTACACCGAATTGAAGCGCTCAGGATGACGCGGCACCAGAATCAGCAAGGCATCAGGGTGATTGGCCAACAACTGACGATGGGCCGCCAGCACGACCTCGTCTTCACCCTCATGGGTACTGGCCGCGATCCACACTGGTCGCTCCAGCGCCTGCCATTGCCCGCGCAATTGGCTGGCGCGCTCAAGCAGTTGTGGGTCGATGGTCAGGTCGAACTTGATCGAACCGGTCACTTCGACGGTTTCCGCCCACGCGCCCAGGTCGCGAAAGCGTTGGGCTTCGGCTTCGGTCTGCACCGCGAACAGGCTCATCTCGGCCAGCATCGGCTGGGTCAGCTTGCGGAACCGGCCGTAGCCTTTGGCCGAACGCTCGGACAGTCGCGCATTGGCCAACGCCACCGGAATCCCGCGTTTGGCACATTGATGGATATGGTTGGGCCACAGTTCGGTTTCCATGATCACCGCCAATTTCGGCTGGACCCGATCAAGGAAGCGCCGGGCGGCGCAAGGCAGGTCGTAAGGCAGATAACAGTGCTGGATGCGCGGCTCATTGGCGAACAGGGCCTGGATCCGTTCCGAACCGGTCGGCGTCATGCAGGTCACGGTGATCGGCAGATTCGGATAACGCGCCAGCAAGGCGCGGATCATCGGTGCGGCAGCAATGCTTTCGCCCACCGACACGGCGTGCACCCAGATGCCGCCCGGTTTCATCGCCGGCATCCCATAGGAGAAGCGTTCGCCGATGCGTCTGGCATACGCCGGCGCCTTGCGCGCGCGCAGCCAAAGCCGAATCGCTACCAATGGCAGCCCCAGATAAAACAGCGCGGTGTAGAGAGTTCTATTCATGGCGGCGGAGTTTATCGGCTTTTTTCGCCAATCGCCTGCAAGTGCACGGCAAAACGTTCGGCGAGCCAGCGCGCGGCCAGACCGAGCGGTTCATCCCGGCGCCATACCAGCTCCACCACCAGGGCTGGCGGGGTCCATTCGCTCGCCAGTTCGACCATCTGATTCTGATAAGTCGGGTACTGCACCACGTGGCGTGGCAACCAGGCCCAGCCGAGGCCGCGCACCAACCATTCGGCCATCACATAGAAACTGTCGGCGCGCCAGACTTGCGGGCTGGCGGGATCACTGCCGGGATAAATGCTCGACTCCGTGGACATCAGCAACTGCCGATGTTGCGCCAGTTGCTGGCCGTCCACTGAGCCTTTGCGCGCCAACGGATGATCCTTGCCGCACACCGTGACCATTTCCACGCTGCCCAGTACCCGCCGCTCAAGTGCCTCGGGAATCTGATCGTGAAAGAACAGCAGCCCCAGATCGGCGCGCCGCTCCACCAGCTTACGCGCGACATCGCCTTGGGCGGCGCTGGTCAGTTGCACTTCAAGGCTGGGGAATTTTTCCGCCAGGGCCTCGAAGCTTTCGATGATCGGCTGATACGGCATCGCTTCATCCTGCGCCACACGCAGTCGTGCCTCCTGCCCGCGCATCATCGCCAAGGCCCGGCCGTTGAGTCGTTCGCACTGGCGCAATACTTCCCGCGCTTCATCCAGCAACGCCGTGCCGGCTTCGGTGAGTTTCGGTTGCCGGCCGCTGCTGCGGTCGAACAGGCTGACGCCCAGGTCTTCTTCCAGCAACGCTATCGAACTGCTGACCGCCGACTGCGCCTTGCGCTGGTCCCGCGCCACGGCAGAAAACGAACGCTGCTCCGCTACGCGCACAAACAACCGCAGCTGCTCCAGATTCCATTGCATGCTCATGGCTCAACCCATCTTCTATACAGATAGGTAATGACTTTACCGCATCTGGCAACTCACTAGAATGCCGACCTCATAGAGCAACACTTCATACGAGGATTGACCCATGACCGCTTACTACTACCTGGCCATAGCCATCTGCGCCGAAGTGATTGCCACTGTTTCGATGAAAGCCGTCAAAGGCCTCAGCACCCCGCTACCCTTGGTGCTGGTCATCCTCGGCTACGGGATTGCCTTCTGGATGCTGACCCTGGTGGTGCGCAGCGTTCCGGTGGGCGTGGCATATGCCGTGTGGGCCGGCATGGGGATCGTGATGGTCAGCGTCGCGGCGCTGTTTATCTACGGGCAGAAGCTGGACGTACCGGCGATGCTGGGGATGGCGTTGATCGTGCTGGGCGTCGTGGTCATCCAGTTGTTCTCGAAAACCGCCGGACACTGACACTCTGTAGGAGCCGGCTTGCTGGCGATATCAGTGCATCAGACACACCGCATTGGCCGGATCGCCAGCAAGCCGGCTCCTACAAGGCCACCTGCATCCTGCAACAGATCCTGAAGATGCCTTGTATACTGCGCCCTCGTCTTGAACACAGAGGTCGCTGCATGCCATCCGTTATTTCCACCGACGTTCTGATTGTCGGCGCTGGTGTCGCCGGCCTCTGGCTGAATGCGCGCCTGCGCAGCCAGGGTTTTTCGACCGTGCTGGTGGAAAGTGCCAGCCTCGGCGGTGGGCAGAGTGTGAAGTCCCAGGGCATCATCCATGGCGGTGCCAAATACGCGCTGCACGGCGCCCTGACCGGTGCCTCGGAAGCCATCGCCGACATGCCGCGCCGTTGGCGTGAAGCCTTGGCGGGCAATGGTGAGCTGGATCTGTCCGGCGTGCGTTTGTTGTCCGAGGCCCATTACCTCTGGTCCCCCGGCACCCTCGCCGGCAACCTCACCAGTTTCTTTGCCAGCAAAGCCGTGCGCGGTCGCGTCGATCAGGTCAAGGGCGAGCAATTGCCGCCAGCCCTGCAAGACAAGCGCTTCAAGGGCAAGGTCTATCGCCTGGCGGAACTGGTGATCGATGTGCCAAGCCTGATCCAGCGCCTGGCCGATCTGGCGGGAGATGGCTTGCTCGCCGGGCAGAACATCGAGCCGCTGCTGGAGAACGGTGATCTGGTTGGCTTGAAAGTCGATGAGCGCCAGATCCGCGCCCAGCGCATCGTGCTCAGCGCTGGCGCCGGCACCGCCGACCTGCTCACCGCGCTCGGCCTGAGCCAGCCGGCCATGCAGCGCCGACCGCTGCACATGATCATCGCCAAAGGCCCGGGGCTCAAGCCACTGTACGCCCACTGCCTGGGCGGCGGCACCAAACCGCGCCTGACCGTGACCACCCACCCGGCCGCCGATGGTCAATGGGTCTGGTACCTGGGCGGCGACATCGCCGAAGCCGAAGGCGTGGCCCGCGAGCCCGCCGAGCAAATCGCTACCGCCCGCAAAGAGCTCGGCCAGTTGCTGCCGTGGATCGATCTGAGCACCGCGCAATGGGCGACCCTGCGGGTCGATCGCGCCGAACCGCTGCAATCGGGTTTGAACCGCCCGGACAACGCCTTCCTCGCCGAACAGGATCGCCTGCTGGTGGGCTGGCCAACCAAACTCGCCCTGGCGCCGGACTTCGCCGACCGGGTCATCGCCAGCCTGACCCGCGACGGTATCCAGCCAAGCCACCCGGCAGCGCTGCCTGAACTGCCGAAGCCGCCGATGGGCGTGCCTGCCTGGGAGCAACTGCTGCCATGAGCCAACCGACCCTGCACGACTTGCATCGCCCATTGGGCAGCACCGGCCTGCTGGTTTCACCCCTGGGCCTGGGCACGGTGAAACTGGGCCGCGACCAGGGAGTGAAATACCCCAACGGCTTCCGGATTCCCGATGACGATGAGGCGCGCATGTTGCTCAAGCTCGCCCGCGACCTGGGCATCAACCTGATCGACACCGCCCCGGCCTATGGTCGCAGCGAAGAGCGCCTCGGGCCGTTGCTGCGCGGTCAGCGTCAGGATTGGGTGATCGTCAGCAAGGTGGGCGAAGAGTTTGCCGACGGCCAGTCCCGTCACGATTTCAGCGCTGCACACACGCGAATGTCGGTGGAACGCAGCCTGCAACGCCTGGAAACGGACTTCATCGATCTGGTGCTGGTGCACTCCGATGGCAACGACCTGGCGATCCTCAATGACGAGGAAGTCTACGACACCCTCGCCAAGCTCAAGGCCGAAGGCAAGATTCGCGGTTTCGGGTTTTCCGGCAAAACCGTCGACGGCGGCCTGAAGGCGCTGGAGCACGGCGACTGCGCGATGGTCACCTACAATCTGAACGAACAAAACGAGAAGGCCGTCATTGACTATGCTGCTGCACACGGCAAAGCCATTCTGGTCAAGAAAGCCCTCGCCAGTGGTCATGTATGCCTGAGTCCGGGTGTGGATCCGGTGCGCGCCAGTTTCGAGCTGTTGTTTGAACATCCGGGTGTTGCCAGTGCTATTGTCGGGACCATCAATCCGCTGCACCTCGCCCACAATGTCGCGACCGTTGCCCAGGTCCTACGTAGCCACTGATGCCGCCCACGCGGCCTTAAGCAGGAGCCGACATGCCGCGTACGCTCATAAGAAAGAACCCGAGCAACTTCAAGACCCTGCCGTTATTCGTCGAAGCGACTCCCGAAGGCCTGGCTTATCAGAGCGTCGGCAGGCCGCTGAATTTCTCCCAGACCCTGCAACGTCGTCGGCCGGTGACGGTCGGCGACAGCGAACGGTTTGCCCTGGAGCTGGCCAATCTCGGGGTTTCGGTGCGCCTGACCCTGCATTGGCAGAATCGTGACTATTGGGTGCTGGTACGCCAGCGTCGTCAGGACCGTGGCGATGTAGTGCTCAAGCTGATCTCCGGATACGTGCCGGCCCATGAACTGAACCTGCCCCTGCACACAGCGATCCAGGAAATTGCCGAAGAATGCCTGCTGGAAACCCCCGAAGGCTGGCTCGGTGGGCGGTTCAATGACACCTGGCTGCCGGCGCCCTACTCGGCCGCCCTGCATTACCGTGAAGCCCTGCCGTTTCGCCTGTCGCCACTGTCCGGCTCGGCGCGGCCAGTACGTTGCGCCAATCTGATGCTGATGGAGCGTCCGCGGGCTTACGTGCATTTGCCAACGGCGTCACTGCAACTGATTTACGACTTGCGCCTGGACGTTCCCAGGGAAGCCAAATCCCTGAGTCTGTTCCATGTCGATGAAAGACTGGAAGGCGATCAACTCGTCGCCCGTCTCGACCGCAAACGCCCCGATCTGTACTTGATGCCCTTGCAGGACGGCCACCCGATGGCTGAGCTCTACACCTTGAAAAAGGATCAGCTGTACCCGGCCAGCACCCGCGGCCTGTACCTGGCCGAGAGTTTTGCCCGACAGGAAGGCTGGCTGGTGCGTGATGAACGAATTCGCTGGAAGGACTGGGTGAGGCAGCAAGGCTTGACCCCGCCGGGGAAGGATTCGGGGTTGGCGCGGTTGCGCGGGAAAGCCAAATTACTGCTGAAGAAGATCGTGCCGCGTAAAAAAGTCAGCTCCTGAAAGCAAACTGCTGCTCCGACTGATGTACGCATAACTTTGTAGGAGCTGGCTTGCCAGCGATGGTCGTTAACGATAACGCGTATCTACTGATTGAACGCGCGCGCCCTGACTCCATCGCGAGCAAGCTCGCTCCTACAAAAAGCTGCGTTATTCGGACTTGCGGATCTTCTCGACAATCGCGGTGGTCGAGCTGTTTTCCACCAGCCCCAGCACTTTTACGGTACCGCCGTAGGCTTTCACGATGTCCGCGCCGACCACCTGGTCGATCCCGTAGTCACCGCCCTTGACCAGCACGTCCGGCTTGACCGCGCTCAACAGGTTTTCCGGTGTGCCTTCCGGGAAGCTGATCACCCAGTCCACCGCGCCCAGACCGGCCAGTACCGCCATGCGCCGGTCGACGCTGTTGATCGGACGGCCCGGCCCTTTCAAGCGGCTGACCGATGCATCGTCGTTGATCGCAACGATCAGGCGATCGCCCTGGGCCCGCGCCTGTTCCAGATAAGTCACGTGGCCGGCGTGCAGGATGTCGAAGCAACCGTTGGTGAACACGATCCGCTCGTTGTGCGCGCGGGCATCATCGACCGCCAGCAACAGTTGCTCAAGACCCAGCACACCGCGCTCGGAACCCTCCTCGCGCTGAATCGCACGACGCAGTTCCGGCGCACTGATGGCCGCCGTACCGAGCTTGCCGACCACGATACCGGCCGCCAGGTTGGCCAGGGCCACCGCGTGAGGCAGTTCTTCACCCGCGGCAATCGCAGCCGCCAGAGTGGAAATCACCGTATCGCCGGCACCGGTCACGTCAAACACTTCACGGGCACGGGCGGGCAGGTGCAGCGCCGGATGATCCGGACGCAGCAAGGTCATGCCGTGCTCGCCACGGGTCACCAGCAAGGCGCCGAGGTCCAGGTCGTGCATCAGCTGCGCGCCCTTGTTGACCAGCTCGTGCTCATCGGCGCAACCACCGACGATGGTTTCGAATTCGCTGAGGTTCGGCGTGATCAGGCTCGCACCGCGGTAGATCGAGAAATCCTTGCCCTTGGGATCGGCCAGCACCGGAATGCCCCGGGCACGGGCGGCCTGGATCAGCGCCTGATGATTTTTCAGCGCGCCTTTGCCGTAGTCGGACAACACCAGCACCTTGATGCCTTCGAGCAATTCATCGACCTGCGCGGCCAGCGCCAGCGCGTCGGTGGCGAAGGGCTCTTCGAAGTCGATACGCAGCAACTGCTGGTGACGACTCATGACCCGCAACTTGACGATGGTCGGCTGATGCGCAATGCGCTGGAAGATGGCCCGCACGCCAGCGCCCTTGAGGCTGTTGACCAGGCTGTTGGCGGCTTCATCGTCGCCCGTGACACCGACCAGCGAGGCCGGAGCCCCCAGGGCGGCAATGTTCAAGGCAACGTTGGCAGCGCCGCCCGGACGGTCCTCGATGTGATCGACCTTGACCACCGGCACCGGCGCCTCAGGAGAAATCCGTGAGGTACCACCATGCCAGTAACGGTCGAGCATGACATCGCCGACCACCAAGACAGGGGCTTGATCGAATCGCGGCATGGACAACTTCATGGTGCAACCCACATACAGAATGAACAGGGGCGCGATATTAACACAGGGTTGGTGTCGGCTTGTGCGGTGGCTGCAACGGGATGATTCGCCAGCATTTTTTGCTCATTTTTTGAGCAAAAAAAAACGCTAGACGAAATCATCAAAGTCACGGTAGTGACTGACCGGTTTCGTCGGGTGTGCGAAAGGGCGAGCCAGGCTCGCCCTTTCGGAGTCAGGCGATGTCTTCGGCCGGGGCGTCGAGGCCCATCGCGTTGAGGCGCGAGTAGTAGCCGTTTTGCGCCAGCAGTTGCTCATGGGTGCCGCGCTCGACGATTTTCCCCTGGTCCATGACCAGGATCAGGTCGGCCTTCTCGATGGTCGACAGGCGGTGAGCGATCACCAACGTGGTGCGACCTTTCATGACTTGATCAAGGGCTGCCTGAATATGCCGCTCGGACTCGGTATCGAGTGCCGAAGTCGCCTCATCGAGAATCAGCAGCGGTGCATTTTTCAACAGCGCCCGGGCAATCGCCAGGCGCTGGCGCTGACCACCGGACAGCAGCACGCCGTTCTCCCCGACCTGGGTATCAAGACCTTCAGGCAATTGGGCAATGAAGTCCATCGCATAGGCATCCCTGGCCGCCTTTTCAATGTCTTCACGGGGTGCGCCGGCCAAGTCGCCATAGGCGATGTTGTTGGCCACGGTGTCGCTGAAAAGGGTCACGTGCTGGGTCACCTGGGCGATATGCTGACGCAGGTTCAACAGCTTGTACTGCTCCACTTCGACGCCATCGATGAGGATTTCGCCCTTGTCGTGGTGATAGAAGCGTGGAATCAGGTTGGCCAGGGTCGACTTGCCACTGCCCGAACGTCCCACCAGCGCCACCATTTGCCCGGGCTCGACCGAGAAACTGATGTCATTGAGTACCTGACGCTCGGTTTCAGGGTAGGTAAAGCTGAGGTTGCGCACTTCCAGGCGGCCACTGACGGCATCACGCTCGACAGTGCCGGTATCGACTTCAGGCTCGACATCCAGTTGCTCGAAGATACTTTCTGCGCCTGCCACACCTTTCTGGATGGTCGAGCTGACTTCGGACAGCTGGCGAATCGGCTTGGGCAGCAGGCCGGCCAGGGTGATGTAGGCCACCATGTCACCGGCGGACGCATCGCCCCGCAGGAACAGCACCAGGAACATCAGCACGGCCATGGCGGTGTAGATCACCAGTTGCAGCAGCGGCGTGTAGATGGCGCCGGTGCGGGTCATGCGCAATTGTTTCTCGGTATTGCCCTGGCTGGCGTCGAAGAAGCGTTTCTCTTCGTACCTTTCACCGCCGAAGCTGCGCACCACGCGATAGCCCTGGATCGTTTCGGACGCCACATGCGTCACGTCCCCCATCGCCAGCTGGATTTTCTTGCTCTGCTTGCGGAATTTCTTGCTGGCCGTGCGCACCATGATGGCGATCAGCGGCAGGATGGCAACCATGACCAGGGTCAGCCGCCAGTTCATGAACAACAGCGAGGCAAACAGGAAGATCACTGTCATGCCTTCACGAATTACGACCTTGATCGCATCTGTTGCCGCCCCCGTGACCATGGTCACGTTGAAGGTGATACGTGAAATCAGATGCCCCGAGTTATGCTTGTCGAAATACCGGTTTGGCAACACCAGCAGGTTGTTGAACAACTGGACCCGCAAGTCATGGACCAGGCCCAGGGAAACCTTGGCCAGGAAGTAGTTGCCCAGGTACGACCCCAATCCCTGCCACGCGGCGATCAGGATGATCAACAACGGCACCGCCTGCAGCAGTTGCAGGTCCCGAAGGTAAGGCACGGTTGGAAACAGCGCCGCTTCAGGGTTGGATAGACCGTCGACAAAGTACTTGAGGATGTAGCCCAGCATTGGCTGCGTCGAAGCGAAAATCAGAAAACCGACGATGCTGATCAGGAACAGGCTGATGTACGGCCGGACATAGCCGAGCAGACGGAAGTAGATTTTCAAGCTCGATGGGCTTGCGGAGAGACTGGAGTCGGTCATATCACGCGAATGTCGATGAAAAGGACGCTGACTTTAGCACAGCTTCTCCAGGGTTCTGGCAATCGCATACAGTCTGTGTATTGTGGCGCGTCAAATAGCCACCAGATGTCCCTGCCTTGGTACTGTCGCTCAATTCAGGAATAAGTTACTCAGCATGCAATTAAACGCTTTGAACAGCACGTCCAATAGAGTCTTCGATTTCATTTGCCTGTGGATTCTTCCGCTCGGTTATTTATTGCTGCTTTGTGCACTGTTTTTCCTGCCGGGGCGCAGTGTGCATCACAAACTTTACTATGGCCTGTTCAGCATTCCGGCACTGATTGCACTGTGCCTGCGTCCGCGGTTCAGCAAAGAACTGCTGCACGAACCGATCGTCATTGCAGCCCTGTTGTTTGTGGCGTGGGCACTGCTCAGCCTGCGCTGGGGGCCGGGTTACGATATTGACTTCGGTCAGTTCAAACCGCCATTACATACCCTGTTTCTGTTCGTTGGCTGCTACCTGCTGGTGCGCTATCGCAGCGAAATCATTCAGCCCCTGCTGTTCTGTGCTGCGACGGTGGCGCTGATCGCCTCTGTCTACAACCTGTACAGGTACGGCCGGATCTACCAACCGGAAATGCGCCTGATCGGTGTAGGCGCGTTCGACAATCCACTGCTCAGCTCCCACGTTTTCGGCTTTTTCTGTACCTACTGGATGAGCCTGAGCATGACCTGCAAGCGACGTCAGGTACTCTGGTTGAGCATACCGGCGATGGCGATCATGTTCGCCACAGTGCTGGCCACCGGCTCCAGGACTCCACTGGTTGCGCTGACGATCGCTGCGCTGTGGCTGTGTTTCATCTGCTGGAATCGACGCTCAGTCTTCATGCTTGGTTCCATGTTCATCGCCGGAGCGGCGACATTCGCGCTGTTAGCAGACAAGATCTTCGAAAGAGGCAGTTCCTTCCGTATCGAACTCTGGCAATTGGCCCTGGGCAGGATCGCTGAGCATCCATGGATCGGCCACGGCTACAACGCCGAACTGGCCCTGGACCCTGGCGTCGGTTACACCCTCCAGGAGCCCCATAGCTTTGCCCTGGGCGTGCTCTACTATGTCGGCATTATCGGTCTGCTGCCATGGCTGTTCTTCCTCGCGTGGAGCTTCATCAGTAGCTGGCGCCATCGCGTGCAACCGCTGTTTATCATGGCCTCAGCCTGGCTGGCCTTCGGTATCGGCGCAGGCCTGACCGAAGGTGGCGGGATTATCTCTCGCCCCAAGGAACACTGGTTCCTGCTGTGGATACCCTTGGCACTGATTGCCGCATTGAGCATCAATCAACGGGCCAGGCGCCTGCTGGACAGGCCGATCAAGGCCGCGACGCCAAGCGCCCTGCAACAGCTGACTGTCGATGCCCGGGTCATCGAAGAGGATGGTTTGGGCCCCAAGGTCCTGCGCCTGACCGATGGCAGCTTTCTCAAGCTGTTCCGCCGCCGCCGCTGGTATACCTCGGGCAGTTTCACGCCCTATTCCGATCGATTTGCCGTCAACAGTGTGCAACTGCGCAACATGGGCATCCCGACGCCGCACATCCTCGACCTTTACCGGTTCGAGGACGGCAGCACCGCTGTGCACTACTCGCCCCTGCCGGGCAACACGCTGCGCCAGATCCTGCAAGGCATCACCGCCCCGGCAGTGCGTCAGGCACTGGTGGAGCGTTTCGGCAAGTTCATGGCCCAATTGCATCGGCAAGGGGTCTACTTCCGCTCCCTGCACCTGGGCAATGTGCTGGTACTGGAAGACGGCGAGTTCGGCCTGATCGACCTGGCCGACCTGCGAATCTACCCCTCATCGTTGAGCCCTTCCCTGCGTCGGCGCAACCTGCGCCATATGCAGCGCTATGCAGAAGATCGGCATTGGCTGTTCGAGGACCACTTCGAAGCGCTACTGCAGGGATACGCCGCAGCGGCTTCGAAAGCCGACGTGGATAATTTGCACAGGCAAGTGCTGGCTGCAAGTCCTCCGGCCCAGGCTCACCGATGACCGCAACCAACCCGCTTATCGCGATGACAGCCTACCTGCTCGCCATCGCGACCGCTGCACTGCTGCTGCGCACCGTACCGGGATTCACCCGACAGCTGGAGCATCGCGGTGAGAGCCGCTTTGCCGGCATCGATGGCTTACGCGGATATCTGGCCTTCGGCGTGTTCGTGCACCACTCGATAATCACCTGGATCTTTCTGCAAACCGGCGTGATCGACTTGCCGCCGAGCAATTTTTACTCGCAGCTCGGCCAGGGTAGCGTTGCCCTCTTTTTCATGATCACCGGTTTTCTCTTCTGGGACCGATTGCTCACCCACGGGCGGCAACACGACTGGCTGGCGTTCGCGCTATCGCGGCTGTTTCGCCTCTACCCGCTCTACCTGCCGTTGATGTTGGCCGTGTTTGTCAGCGTGTTCTATCTGCAAGACTGGGAACTCAAGGACTCCGCGACCCAGCTCATTGGCCAGACCCTGGCCTGGCTGGCCTTCGACCGGCCGGACGTCAACCAGTACCACCAGACCGGCATGTTGATCTCCAACGTCACCTGGACGCTGGGCTACGAGGTGTTTTTCTACCTGGCCTTGCCACTGGCCACCATGGTGTTCATTTATCGCGGCGGCTGGATATCGACGGTGCTGTGCCTGGTGGGCATCTATGCCCTTTACGAGGTGGTAGGCTGGGAACACTCGCTGAAGAAACACTACATGGCCAGCTTCCTCGGCGGCATCGCTGCGGCGTACTGGATTCGCCGCCCACACTGGGTCGCCTGGAGCCTGTCTCCGCTGGCGGGCATCATCGCCCTGCTCGCAGTGGCGATCGCCTTCACGGCATTCAACCGTGCATTCAACCTGGGAGCGCTGCTGCTGCTTTCACTGTTTTTCGTGATCGTGGCGTCCGGCAATACCTTGTTCGGCGCGCTGAGGCCGCGCAGCATTCGCTGGCTGGGGGAAATCAGTTACAGCACGTATTTGCTGCACGGTTTCGTGCTCTGGATTCTGGTGCAGCGACTGCCGCCGGTACTGCATCTTGACGCCCGACAAGCCTGGGTCTTCCTGCCGTTGCTGGCCGTGTGCAGTTGCCTGCTGATCATCATCAGCAGTCTGACTTACCAGTACATCGAAAAACCCGGTATCAATGCCGGCAAGAAAACACTGCACTGGTTACGCCAGAACGGGAAGTTCAGGAACGAACTGGAGAAGACGGCTCAACAACGTTGAGCAATCGCCAGGGGCATTTCACCGCGGGCAACAGCACGTCTTGCGCCCCTTTGAATCCAACCATAGGCTCAGTCTTTTTCCAGCCGCGAGAAATACATCCGGCCCAACCCTCGCCAGGTTTTCCTGTTCCAGGCCTTGAACGGAATCTGCGCCAGCAACTCACGCGCCAGCTTGCGATCGCGGTTGGCGGTCTTGAGGAACATGGAATTGAGAAACTTGTAGCGCACTTCGTCATACAGCGGGTGATCGCTGAAGAGCGCGTAGGTGCGCAGGATGCTGTCGATCATGAAGCGGTGGTTCTTGTAGGAGTTGGTGGCGTGCTTGCGATAGCGCGCCATCAACACATTCAGGCCATCGATGAAGTAACCGGCATGGGTCACCTTCAACTCGATCAGCAAGTCTTCCAGGCGAATGGTCGGGTCGAAACCGCCCACCTTCTCCAGCGCTTCGCGACGGATCATCAGGGTGGGTGCCGGAGGATAAGGCTTGCGCTCCAGGAACATGTCATCGAAGTCCAGGCGACGGAACGGCACATCCCGACGCTGGCGCTTCTCCGGGTAGAGGTTGCCGTCGGCATCGATCAGCTCGATGTTGCCGGCGCAAATGCCGACCTCGGGCTTGTCGTCCATATGAGCGACCTGGGTGGCGATGCGCTCCGGCAACATGATGTCGTCCGAACCGAACGGCACGATCAGGCTGCCCTTTGCCCGGGCAATCGCACCATTGAGGGTGTTGGTCAGCCCCTGGTTTTCCTGAACCCGAAAGTCGAAACCATGGATGGCCTGCAGCGCCTTGATCCGCTCGACACTGTCATCCTTCGAGCCATCATCGACCACCAGCAACTCGATGTTCTGATAGGTCTGGTTGAGGACGCTGAGAATGCTTTCCTCGATGTAAGGGGCGTGGTTGTACGACGCGATAATGACCGTGACGATGGGTTGCGCGTCGTTCATGGCTGTTCCTTGCGGGCCTGCTCCAGGCCGGAGTCGATCAGATTGAGGTATTCGCGACGGAATTCCTCGATGTCATGGTGCTGTTGCAGATAACGGAAGGCCTGCTCGCCCTTGGCCTTGAGCTCGTCATCCGACAGCCCGAGATAAGTGTCCAGCGCAGCCTGCAGCGTCGGCACATCCTTCGGCGTAATCGCCAGGCCACCGGCCCCCTCGATGAGCGGCAACATGGCCGGCACGTTCGAGGCAATCACCGGCAAATGCCCGCTCATGCCTTCAAGCAGCGCCAGTCCGAGGCCTTCCGCCAGGGAAGGCATGGTCCAGATGTCGAAAGCGCGAATGTACTGCAGGGCAATTTCCTTGAACCCCAGCAAATGGGCACGACCACTGAGGCCGAGGCGGTCGATTTCAGCAGCCAGGCGTGACTCTTCGCGGCCGGCACCGATGATCGCCAGTTGGGTATTCGGGTATTTGTCCTTGAGTGCGGCAAAGGCCTGCAGCAAATAGATATGGCCCTTGACCGGCACCAGTCGCCCCAACGCACCGATCAGCCGCACCGACGGATCGATGCCCAGCATTTCGCGGGCCTTTTCACGACTGTGTTGCAGACCTTCGGCTTGCTCGATGTCGATGGCATTGGTGATGGCGTAGGTATTCTGGTCGGTGAAGCCACAGTCACAGTCCAGCAGATACTGTTTCACCGCTGGCGACACGCCAACGAAGCGCCAGTGACGATCGATCAGGCGCTGGGTCTGGCGGCGCCGGTAAAAACGGTCGTACTCGCCAAATCCGTGGGAAATGCCGATGCACAGCGGCACTTTCAACCAGCGGTTGAGCGCCAGCATCATGTTCACCGGCTTGAAGCGGTTGCAGATCACCACATCGAATTTTTCCCGACGGCAGAACTTGTACAGCTGCCACATCGCCCGCAGGCGCATGCCCTTGAGGGACTTGTCGGAAAACTCGAAGTATACGGAACGGTCGGCTCGGCTCACCGCTTCGCCCGGCCCGGGCTTGCCGCGCAGAAACGCGGCGGTCACTTCATAGCGATCACTGGGCAGGGCCTTGACGATCTGCTCCGCGAGGTCGGCGAAATCATGGGCTTTGACGTTGTAGTCAGGCTGCAGTTGCAGGACCTTTGACCGCTGACTCATAACTCTCCCCGCTGAGTGACATTGCCTGGTGTGTGCTTGAGGGACCACAAAAGCTCGTGGCGCCGGACTGCCTTGCGAAAGAATTCGTTCTCGCCATAGATTGGCGGCAACCGGCCGGCCAACAACCGTTGAATCAACCGACGCAAGCGACGCTTGAATGGCATCGCCGGTTGCAGGTCGTGCATCATGCCCAACGCCATGGCTTTGTCTCGTTGTTGCTCAAGTGGCATCGGCAGGCAATAAGGCTGCATCGGTTGGGTCGAATCGAAGGCCGGCGGCAGGGCGATGCCATCACCGCTATCGCCCATCGGCCAGCGGTCGTTGTCGTGCAGGTGGTTGGCGTAGCCCAATAGTGTGGTCGGCTGCCAGTCCAGGCCTTGCAAGGCTTCAAGGACTGCCGCCTGGGCGCAGATATGATCGGGATGCGGATCCAGGGTCGGATGCGGCAGGACGATGACCTCGGGCCGGGCGCGCAGCAGCAACTCTCGCAGATCCGCCAGCAGATTGTTCCAGGTCGGCGCGCCATCGGCATCGCCGGGCAGTGCGAAAGGATTCAATTGACGGAACAGCCGGGTGTCGCACAGGTCCGCTTCCCGCGATCCCGCTGCCACGGCAGGCGCGGCCTGCATGCTCGCCAGTTGCAGACAGAAATAACCGAGCTGTACGCAATGAGTCTCGGGCACACCGGCCCAACGTGGCACGGCAATGCTGTCCCAGGTGCGCAGACGGCCTTTCAAGCGAGCCGCATCGACCTTGTTCAGGCCCATCTGCTGATAGTGTTCGGCTTCGATTTCACCCGCTGTCAGCGTAACGATCCAGGTTTCGTCGGCCTGACTGTACAAACCGAAGGCCGCCAGCTCGGCGTCATCGGCATGAGGCGCGATGACCATCACCCGCTGACGCCGATAATCCGGATGCTCGAACGCCCACAGCACAGGCTCGCCGAACACACGACAGTGACGCCCGCGCAAGCGCAGGTCACCACGCGACAGCGCCTGAGCCTGGCCACTGAGATTGAGGTAACGAAGGCCGTTTACGCCCCGCTCGAAGGTTTGTCGGTCATGGCTCTCCCCCCCGAGCAACTCGACCACCGGATCGATAAAACGTCCCAGCCAGGTGCTTTTTACCCGCAGGGCCAGCACCAGCGTCGCGTCGTCGACCAGCATCACGCCCTCGTCCAGCCGCAAATGTTCACCGCTCAGATGCACCTTGGGCTGCGGCGTGTACGGGGGAAAGCTGTACAGGTAATCGTCTTTCGGTGAGTAGAACAGATGGTCGGCAAACCAGGCTTCGTGGGCAATCCAGCCCAGAACCGCCAGCACCAGCGGCAACCACCAGGCCACCAGCACACCGATGACGATCAACAGCACCAGCGCAATCAACAGGCCGATACGTTTATTGCGCCGATGACGCTTGAGCAGTTGCTGTTTGCGGCTCATGGCTTGGCTCATACGGTGAAGACCGGCACAGGGTTGCACCAGCGATCCTTGTATTCACGGTCGGCGCGACCGAAGGAAAAGCGCAATGGTTTGTCCTGCGCCCGGGCATGCTCCCAGGCGCTTTGGGTATTGAGGAAACTCAACACACTGCCAGGGCTGAACTCGCGAGTCTCGGGATCGACCCCACCGTTGATGTACTCGACGCTGATCCATTGCGGGGTTTCGACGCGGTACACCAATTGAATCGCAATCGGCGCATCGTTGAGGAAAATCACCGAGCCGATCAACAACTCGCGCAACAATTCGATGACGTCGGCCATGCGTTCTGCCCCCGTCGCCGGGAAGCCCCAGCGGCGCTGGAACAGATCGCAATAAATAGCCGCCAGATCGAAGCTGGAAAACTCCGATACCGGCCGCACCACACCACCGGCTTCTTCCAGCAAACGCAATTCGCGGCGCTGGTTATAGCGAAACTTTTTCGACAGCTCTTCGGGCGTGCGGGCCATGGCCAGTTGTTCGGCTTGCAACCTGATACCAGTGAAACGGCCTTCGTTCAGTGCCGACAGATACCGCGCGCGATGACGCAAAGGCGCCGTGGCATCGGCAGCGGCCGGCAGGATGATTTCGGCATTGCCCAGATCGAACAGACCTTTTTTACCGCGACGCTTGAGCACGTCCTTGGACAAGGCCAGGTCGCGGCCCCAGGTCGGGATCGCCGCCTTGACCTCATCGCCCTGCATCCAGGCCAGGTAGCGCACCGGAATGTCAGCCAGTTGCGCCAGCCGCTCGACCACCATGGGATGAGTCGCGACGCTGCCGCCATATCGCTGCCAGGTTTCGGCGTAAGTCGAGGCGTCGACTACCGCCCAGCCACGCTCGCGCCAGCCTTGAAATCGGTTGAGCATCAGCCCCTCTGTGCCAGTTCGGTAACGTGCGGCAAGTGCCAGAAAGCATCGCGCACCGCACGGTCGGAAAAGCGCTCGCGCAAGCGTTCGAGCATCAACTCGGCACACTGTCGGCGTTGCTGATCATCCATGCCGGCCAGATGTTGCAGCCCCTGGGCCAGATGTCCGGCATCGCCCAACGGGAACAGGATGCCCACGCCTTCGACCACTTCCTTCGCTCCGCCGCAGGCCGTGGCCAGCAAGGGTACGCCGGCGGCCATGGCCTCCAGCAGCACCATGCCGAACGGTTCGTGATCGGAACTCAGGGCAAACACATCGAAGGCCCGGAAGTAGTTGCGCGCATCCGGCACCTGACCGAGGAACAACACCCGGTCACCAATACCCAGTTCCCGCGCCTGAGCCTTGAGCTTTTCCTCCAGACGTCCTTTACCGAGAATGACCAGTTGGCTGTTGGCCGGCAGCCTCGGCAACGCTTCGGCGAAACCCTGCAGCAGCGTGGCCTGGTCCTTGTCCGGATGCAGCCGTCCGACGTTGCCGACGATCCAGGCATCCGCCGCCAGCCCGAGGGTTTCCCGGGCCTCGCGAGCCGACACCTGTGTGGCTTGCAAGGCATCCACGTCGATACGGTTGTACAACGTCTGAATTCGCGAAGCCGGCCACTTTGGCAGGCAATTGCGCATGTCGTCGCGCACCGCGTCGGACACGCCGAGCAGACTCAAACGCTTGCGGAATATATGCGCGAACAGTTTACGACTGCCGCGCTTGTAGTCTTCAAACCCGTGGTGCACGCCAATGACCGGCAACGACGTACCGAGCAAGGCGATATAGATGGGTTTGAAGCGGTGAGCGATGCAGAAACTGAAGTTGCGCGACGCGGCGATCTTGCGCAGATCGCCGATGGCGCCCAGCTTCAGGCCACGAATGGCCTTGGAGCTGTACTCCATGAACAGTACTTCATCGCAAGCGCAGCCCGCGGCGACTTCGGCATCGGCAGCCCCGGTGAGAAACACCGTGGTCACACGATACCCGGTCCCCGCGAACAGGCTGGCGTACTGCCGTGCGCAGTCCAGAAACGGCCCGTCATAGCCGTGGCAGAACTGCAGCACATGGCGTTCAGCCGAACGTGTCATAGGCGTTCGCGCCCTCTTTGACCACCAGGATGTCTTCCATGATCAGATACTGTAGATCCGAACCGAAGAACATATTCAGCGCATCGGTCGGCGAGCAGATCATCGGCTCGCCACGACGATTGAGCGAGGTGTTGAGCGACACGCCGTTGCCGGTGAGCACTTCCAGCGCTTTCATCATGTCGTAGTAGCGCGGGTTGTATTCGCGCTTGAGCACCTGGGCGCGGGAGGTGCCGTCTTCGTGGACGACTTCCGGCACGCGGGTTTTCCACTCTTCAGCCACTTCGAAGGTGAAGGTCATGAACGGAGCCGGGTGATCGATCTTGATCATCTGCGGCGCCACAGTGTCGAGCATCGACGGGCAGAAAGGCCTCCAGCGCTCGCGGAACTTGATCTGGTGGTTGATGCGGTCAGCCACGCCGGCCACGCTCGGGCAACCGATGATCGAGCGACCACCCAGTGCACGCGGACCGAACTCCATGCGGCCCTGGAACCAGGCCACCGGGTTGCCGTCGACCATGATCTTGGCAATCTGCTCCGGCATGTTGTCGAGCTTGCGCCAGGTTGGCTTGTTCTCGTGACGAGCACAGGCGGCGATCACGTCTTCGTTGCTGTAGGACGGGCCGAGGTAGACGTGTTCCATCTTCTCGACCGGCACGCCACGGGCATGGGACACATAGGCTGCCGCGCCTACCGCGGTGCCGGCGTCGCCGGACGCCGGCTGTACGAACAGCTCCTTGACGTCGTCGCGAGCGATGATTTTCTGGTTCAGCTTGACGTTCAACGCACAGCCACCGGCATAGGCCAGCTTGCCGGTTTCCTTGAGCACGTCGCCCAAGTAGTGGTCGATCATCTGCAACGCGATTTTTTCGAACAGCGCTTGAATGCTGGCGGCGTAGTGAATGTACGGCTCGTCGGCGATGTCGCCTTCGCGCTTTGGACCCAGCCACTCAATCAGCTTCGGCGAGAAGTAGTAACCCTTGCCCTTTTCTTTGTAGCGACGCAGGCCGATGACGTTGGCGTAGTCGGTGTTGATCACCAGCTCACCGTTCTCGAACGAAGCCAGGCGCGAAAAATCGTACTTGCTGGCATCGCCATACGGCGCCATGCCCATGACCTTGAATTCGCCGTCGAGCATATCGAAACCGAGGAATTCGGTGATCGCGCCGTACAGGCCGCCGAGGGAGTCCGGATCGAAGAATTCCTTGATCTTGTGGATCTTGCCGTTTACGCCATAACCGAAGAAGGTCGTGGCGTACTCGCCCTTGCCGTCGATGCCAAGGATCGCTGTTTTCTCTTTGAAACCGGAGCAGTGATAAGCACTGGAGGCGTGGGCCAGGTGGTGTTCGACCGGCTCGATCTTGATCTTCTTCGGATCAAAACCCAGTTGCTCCAGGCACCAGACGATCTTGTTGCGATAGCGCTTGTAGCGACGGTTGCCCATCAGGATCGCGTCGAGTGCACGGTCCGGGGCGTACCAGTAACGCTTGGCGTACTGCCAGCGAGCCTTGCCGAACAGGCTGATCGGGGCGAACGGGATCGCCACCACGTCGACATCGGACGGCTTGATGCCGGCCTGTTCCAGGCAGAATTTCGCCGATTCGTAGGGCATGCGGTTCTTTGCATGTTTATCGCGTACGAAGCGTTCCTCTTCAGCCGCCGCGACCAGCTTGCCGTCGATATACAGGGCTGCGGAAGGATCATGGCTAAGGGCGCCGGACAGGCCAAGAATCGTCAATGCCACAGGGGTCTAGCCTCTTTAGTCTGCATGCAGGCGCTGTAAACGCCTCAAAAATGATGTGCCTTCGCAATGAGCGAGAGACAGCTAAAGGGCGGGATTATAGCGTAAAAGCAGCGGCAAGCCTCTAGCGGCAAGCGGCAAGCGCGCGTGGCGGTGTTCAAGGGGCTTATTATCCCCCGGCAGGCCGCCAGTAAATGATGATGTCGCCATCCGCGACTTGCCGGTAAACCGTGTATGGCAAGACTACGGTGTCCAGAATGCCCGACAGTGTCATATCCAGAAGTGCAACGGGTACGAGGAACCCCATATGATCGGCCGGTGCGTTCAATACACAGAAATCGTAGGCCAGGCCGCTGTAGACCCGGGGAATGGACTGGCAATAGGTTTTCTGCTTGCGAAGCCCCTTGGCCGCGTCCGCTTCGTCCTGCAAGACCGTCGAAACGGTCCCACACCCTGTCAAAACCAATGAGATAACACCTGATGCGACTGCCTTTTTGATCATCTGAAGCCTGCCCTCCGAGAACATCAGGCAAGCTAGCATCAGGGCGATTTCAGCCACAGTTCATGACTTCCCAAAATCGCGTAGGACGGTTCACAAGAACCTGTCCCTAATCTTCGCTGACTGTTCGGGCCTAATCGTCGGATCGCCGCCCGGAGCAAGCCCGCTCCCACAGTAGTTCCGACCGTTCAGAATTCCCTGTGGGAGCGGGCTTGCCCGCGATAGGACCGAAGGTCCTGATTCAGTCAGCGCTGGAGACGTCCTTGGGTAGACGCTGATCGATCACCTGATACAGCGCACTAGTTTCAGGCCAATTACGCATGAACCGCGCCCGATCCCGGGCATAAGCCGAAGCGAAACTGCCCACCGAACCATGCTGACGCATCGCATCCAGATCGATCAGCGCCCAGCGATCCTGTTGCCAGAACAGGTTGTGACCCTTGAAGTCCCCGTGACTGATCCGCTCGCGAATCAGCTCGGCAAACAGGTGGTCCAGCGCCAGCAATTCAGCTTCGGGCGCATCGCCGTTTTCAACGTACGGCGCAAAACGCTCGATGATGTCCGGCCCCGGCAAATACTCGGTGATCAGGTAAGCCCGGCTGCGCAGCCATAGAAAACGTTTTTCCAGCAACGCCAGCGGCTTGGGCGTGGCAATCCCGAGGAACGCCAGGCGGTTGCCTTCGCGCCATGAATGCCAGGCCCGGCTCGGGCGCCAGAAGCGCTTGAGCCAGTGGGCGAAACCCTTGATGTTGTAGCGTTTGATCACCAGCGTGCGGCCATCCACCTCGACCTTGCCGACGCTCGCCGCCCCGCCGGTCTTGTACAGATGCCCCTGGTCGAGCAAGGCATCGGCCTGCTCCAGCACCGTCACCATCGACGACTCTTCCTCGCGGCGAATCGCCCGCAATCCGAAAGCCCCGCGCTGGACGCTGAACAGCGTGCACTCGCGGCCGACCTTGATCAGGAAGTCCTTGAGGCGCCAGCTTCGGACCTTGTCGATCTGCTTCTGCAACGCTTCCATGGGCAACGCGTGTTCGCCGTTGCTGAGCAGGTAATACACCAGCAACTCTTCAATGAAAGGCTCGATCGACTTCGGCAGCTGGGCGAAGAACACCCCGAGGTTTTCCAGGACCTTCTGCCGTGACAGCGGCTGACCGGGGGTCTCGCAGCAGATACCCGCGCCATCGATCAGGTACAGGCGACCGCCCTGACGCAGCAAATTGTCCAGGTGCAGGTCTTCCTGCCACAGGCCCTTGCGATGCATCTGGCCGATCGCACCCAACGCCTCGGCCAGCACCGCCCCTTGCCCATCGGACAGTACGGGCTGCTGCTCAACCTGCTTCCAGGTATCGCCCAGACTTTCGGCATGCTCAAGGAAATCAAACAGCAGCCAGCCACCCTCGCCGTCCTTCAGGCCATCGGCCAACAGCTGCGGCGTGGTCAGCCCCTGGGCGGAGAGCAGGCGCACGCCGTCCAGTTCACGCTGAAAATGCCGTGCAGCCTTGCTGCCGACCAGCAATTTGGCCAACACTGGTCGGCCACGCCAGACGCCGGCACCGACATAACGCTGCCCCGGCAAGACCCGCAACAGACTCAGCAGTTGCAGCTCGGCGGGGCCGGCGGCGTCGGCCAGCGATACGCTCAGCGGCAATACGGGATTGCGGCCAGCGGCCTTCAGTTCTGACAAACGCATCAGCGTGGCCTCTTTTGACTGCGCCGCACGGTCAAACGCTGCAGCCAGCTGTCGACCAGCGAGCTGTCCTGCGGTTGATCCAGATAGGCGGCCAGTAATTGCCGCAGTTGCGACTCGCCCCACTCGGGCGCGCGGCGCGCCAGCGGTTCCAGGTCCTTGATTCGGTCACGCAGCCCGTACAGCAGCGGTCGGGTCTTTTCCAGATCGATCAATTGAGCCTGATAGCCGTTGCCGGTGGCGCGCATGAAAATATGCTTGGGATAGAAGCACCCATGCACCTGGCGCGCAGCGTGCAGTCGCCGGGCCAATTCGCCACTGGCCCTGAGGATTTCCGAGTGCTGCTCAGGGCTCAATTCATCCCAGCGCTGCAGCAGCGATTCAAGGTCGTCCCAACCATCCAGGGCGCGGGTCAGCAGGATCGCGCGCACTTCGCCATTGACCTTGCGCTCCCCGTAGAACACCGCTTCCAGCGCTGGAACCCCCAACTCCCGGTAACGGGAGATGTTGCGAAACTCGCGAGCGAAACTCGGCTCTCCGAAGGGTGCGCGCAATGTGCGGGTCAGGTAGTTGCTTTGACGCTTGAGGTAGAAACCATGACCTTCCAGATCCAGCCGAAACACGCTGCTCCAGCCGCCGCGACCGGTGTTGGGTTCGTCCACCGCATCGAGTTGCCTGGTCCAGAGTGCATCGAATGTACCGAGGCCATGGCGCTCAAGCAGCGCACGGTCTTCAGCGGCCAGAAAATCAGTCATTCGCGCCCCTCGAAAAATCTCAACACGTGCCGGATGCGTTTTTTGTCCGCTGCGTTGAGCCGGGTCCGGTTGCGGTATTGCAGGTAAAAGCGCAGGCGCTGGGTCGCCGACAGTTGATACTTGGCGACCTTGTCCAGGCACGCCAGATCCTTGGTGATGCGGTACTTGAGCCAGAAACCGCGCCAGAAATCGCCGTTGGGGCAATCGATCAAAAACAGTCGAGCCTCATCGTCGATCAGCAGGTTGCGCCACTTCAAGTCGTTATGGGTGAAACGGTGGTCGTGCATGGTCCGGGTGTGCTGCGCCAACTGACGACTGACAGTATCGACCCACGCGCGATCCGATAGTTTCGGATCGCGTCGCTCGGCCAGTGCCGACAAGTCTTCGGTACGCGGCAGTTCCCGGGTAATCATCGCGCCGCGAGCGTAGGCCACACCGCGCCGCTCCAGCCCCCAGGCCACCACGTCGGCAGTGGGGATACCCCACTTGGCGAAGCGCTTGAGGTTCTGCCATTCCATCTTCACCCGAGGTTTGCCCAGGTAACGCCGCAAGCCTCTGCCAGCACCCACGTAGCGCTTGACGTAATAGTTGACGCCATTGCGCTCGACACGGATGACCTCGGAGAGCAGGTCACAGGTGATCTGCTCGCCTTGCAGTGCAAACACAGCCTCGAGACTGCCAAAGTCATCGGCCAGGTCGCTGTAGGCCGGTTCCAGTCTCCAACCCGACATTAGAGCGCATCCCCGTATCGCTGTTTACGCTCGTAGAGCTTTTTGGCCTTGCCATCGAGCCATGCCAGCAAAGCGGCCTCTTCACTCAGGATCTGACGCAGCGGCTGCTGGAAATAGCCTTTGAGGAACCGCAGCTTGTCGCGGCGGGTCAGGCCGATGTCCAGCGCGGAAAAGTACAGGGCCGCCAGATCCTTGTTGCGCCAGCGCGAGGTGATCGCCGGGCGGGTCTGGGCGCGGTGCAGGTCGATCACCGAGAGCTTGAAGTCGTCTGCGGTCACCGGTTTGTCGGTGTGCAGCAGGAAATGGCAGATGTAGCAGTCGCGGTGGTTGACCCCGGCGCGGTGCATCATGCCGGTCATGCGTGCAACTTCGGCGATCAGCGCGCGCTTGAGCTTTGGCTCGGGCGGCTGTTTGATCCAGTTAATGCTGAAATCTTCGAGGCTGACCGTGGGCGCCAGCTCTTCGGTGACGATGAACGAGTGCTGGTCGGCCGGGTTGCGGCCCTTCTCGCCATACGCGACAGCGGTCATGGTCGGCACGCCGGCTTCCTGCAGGCGCTGAATGGCCTGCCACTCCTGACCGGCACCCAGTACGGGAAGCTTGGCCGTGAGCAGGTTCTTGAAGATTTCGCCCCAGCCGATGCCACGATGGATTTTCACGAAAAACCCGTTGCCGTCGACTTCCGTGCGTAATGTCCGGCGTGCTTCCAGTTCGCGGTACACCTCGCCCTTGAGCCCCTCGACTTCGGCGAACGGGTCGCGTCCGGCCCAGAGGCTCTTGAACGGTTCAGCCAGCATCAACTTCATTTAAGCGTGCTCCGCCAGAATTACATCGGCCGCGTGCTGCGGCATGCTGTAGAGATCGGCCGTCTCGGCGTAGGCCAGACCATTGCGGCTCCAGGCCGCCCTTGCTTGAGCGTCGTTCAACATGCCGGTCAGGTACTGCGTCAGCTGTGCCTGATCGAACGGTTCGTCCAGCACCAGGCCGGCATCGGCCTCGGCGATGTAATGGGCGTAACCGCACACCGCGCTCACCAGCACCGGCAAGCCGGCCACCAGTGCTTCGAGCAGCACGGTGCCGGTATTTTCGTTGTACGCCGGGTGGATCAACAGGTCGGCTCCCAACAGGAAACGCGGGATATCGCTGCGCCCCTTGAGGAACGTGACGTTGTCCCCCAGCCCCAATGTTGCACTCTGCATCTGGAATAATTTGGGGTCATCCTGGCCAATTACAAACAGCCGGGTGCGCCTCCTCAACTCGGCAGGCAATGCCGCCAGCGCCTTGAGGCTGCGGTCCACACCTTTGGTCTTGAACCCGGAGCCGATCTGCACCAGCAGCAGTTCGTCGTCCTTGAGATTGAACTCAGCGCGGAACCCTGCACGAATGTCATCGGCATCGGCCGGCCGACGACGGTCCTGGGCGATACCCGGGGGTAGCAGGTGGAAACGCTCCAGCGGCGTGTCGTAATGCTTGATGAACAGCGGCTGCTGGACCTCGGAAATCATCAACACTTCGGTCTTGGCGTCCCTGGCGAACACCGCCCGCTCGTATTCGGCGAAGTGGCGATAGCGGCCCCAGCGGCGATACAGCGAATTGCGCAGGTTCTGCGCCTTGTCTTCGAAGCAGCCGTCGGCGGCGTAGTAGACGTCCAGGCCCGGCATCTTGTTGAAGCCGATCAGGCGGTCAACCGGGCGCCTGGCCAGGTCCGCCTCCATCCATTCGCTGAGTTTTTCGTTGCGCCGATGGTTGAAGAACGCCTTGACCGGCGCCACCAGCACTTCGAAACCCGGCGGCACGTCGCCTTCCCAGATCAGCGTGTAGACGCGAATCTGGTGACCGCGCTTCTGGCACTCCAGGGCGATGCGCATGAAATCGCGCTGCAAGCCGCCAAACGGAAAATATTTGTACAAGACAAATGCCAATTGCATCAGCGCAGCTCCTCAGCCATTAACAACGTGCTCAGTCGGCTGGCGACACGCTCGGGGTTCAGACGCGTGAAGCACAACGGCCACTCGCGTTTCAGGTCAAATTGACGGGCATCGTCGGCCGTCGGTTGATAGGTGCATTTCTTTTGCAGGCACGGCGCACACGGGAAGTCGCTGGCCATGTGAATCTGCACCTTGCCGTAGGCGCCGGTCAGGCCCGGATTGGTCGGACCGAACAGCGACAGCGTCGGCACATCCAGCGCGGCGGCCAGATGGCCGAGGCCGGTGTCCACCGCCACGCAGGCTTGCGCGCCGGCCAGCACCTTGCCGACCCCAGCCAGATTCAGTTTTGGCAGCACCTCGGCGTGCTTGAAACCCGCAGCGATACGCTCGGCCCGGGCTTTCTCCTGCGCATTGCCCCAAGGCAACTTCACCCCGACGCCAAGGTAGCCGACCCGTTCGGTCAGCTCGCGCCAATAGGCTTCAGGCCAGTGTTTGGTGTCCCAGGTGGTGCCATGCAGAAACACCACGTAAGGATTCTTGCGCGGCAATTCCACCAGGCGCTCGATATTCAGTCCGTAGTCGCCCAGGCCTTTGGGCAAGTCATAGCCCAACGCAATGGCGAACAACTGGCGCACTCGCTCCACCGCGTGCTGCCCGCGGGCAACGGCCAGGCGTCGATCGTAAAAGCGCGCAGCAATAGGCTCGCGCGCAGAGCTTTTATCGAGGCCGGCCACCGGCGCCTTGACGTAACGGGTCAGCCAGGCGCTTTTCAGCAAGCCCTGGGCGTCGATCACCAGGTCATATCGGGTGGCGCGAACGCTTTGCTTGAAGCGCTTCCACTCGCCGCTCTTGATGGTCTGCCAGATGTTTTTGCGCCAGCGACGGATCGCCACCGGAATCACCTTGCCCACCGCCGGGTGCCAGGTCGGGATCTCGGCAAAGCCTTCTTCCACCACCCAGTCGAATTTGATGCCGGGAATCGCCCGCGCCGCATCAGTCAACGCTGGCAACGCATGAATGACGTCGCCCAGCGAAGAAGTCTTGATCAACAGAACCCGCAAGCTATTTGACCTCGACCACAGTGCCCTGCAAACGCTGCAAGGCTTCGTTCACCGCTTGCGGCATGAGCTGGCGCAAGCAGTTGTAATGGCCGAACCGGCAGGTGCGGTCGAAGCATGGGCTGCATTCAATGCCCAGGCGCACGATCTCGACATGCTCGGCCAGCGGCGGCGTGAAGCCCGGCGACGTCGAGCCGTAGACCGCCACCAGAGGGCGATTCAGCGCCGCGGCGACGTGCATCAGGCCGGAGTCGTTGGACACCACCGCATCGGCACAGGACATCAGGTCGATGGCTTCGGCCAGCGAGGTGCCGCCACTGAGGTTGACCGATTCTTCTCGCAGGCCGGGAATCAGCCGCGCACGGATGTCTTCGCCCACGGCGTGATCGTTTTTCGAACCGAACAGCCAGACTTGCCAGCCTTCGCGGATCTTCGCTTCGGCGACCTTGGCGTAATGCTCGGATGGCCAGCGCTTGGACTCGCCAAACTCGGCGCCGGGGCACAGGGCCAGCACCGGACGGTCGAGGGTCAGGCCGAATTTGGCCAGAGCCGCCTCGCGGGTGACCGGGTCGATCTGCAACGCAGGGCGCGGATAGGGTTTTGGCAACTCGACGCCCGGCTCGTAAGCCAGGGCCATGAAGCGCTCGATCATCAGCGGATAACGATCTTTATCCAGTGTGCGCACGTCATTGAGCAAGCCATAGCGCAATTCGCCACGCCAGCCGGTGCGTTTCGGGATGCCAGCAAAGAACGGCACCAGCGCCGACTTCAGGGAATTGGGCAACAGGATCGCCTGATCGTACTGGCCGGCCAGGGATTTGCCGATGCGCCGGCGCGTCGCCAGCTCCAGCACACCGTGACCGAGCGGGAAGCTCAAGGCCTGGCGAACCTCGGGCATGCGCTCAAGAATCGGCCGGCTCCACTCGGGGGCCAGCACGTCGATTTCGCATTGCGGGTGGCGTTGTTTCAGACACTGGAAAAGTGTCTGCGCCATCACCATGTCACCGACCCAACTGGGCCCAACGATCAGAATTTTCATGTGGTTTCCATAAACGAACCGGGGAGGCCTACGCCTCCCCGCCTCGAGAATTCTACAGAACAACGCAAATCTACTACTGTAGGAGCGAGCTTGCTCGCGATGAACCTGAAAACTCCGCGGGGTGTCAGGCTCGCCGCGTTATCGTTAACGACCATCGCGAGCAAGCTCGCTCCTACAGGGAATATTGGCGTATCAAATATCCCGTTTCAGCGTAGACCCAGCTCGCGCCAGACCCGCATGACCTGCCGCCGTTCGTCCGAGAACTGGTCAGCCGGTATCACCCCCGGGTTCTTCTGCAGAGCCTGCCGGTGGGCGGCGGAACGGTACGCTTTATACACTTCACGCAACAGGCCGGCATCTTCGACGGGCATCAGCCCTTCATGCTCCAGCTCTTCCAGAATGCGGATATTATCCGTCCAGCGCAGCAATGGCGGGTGTGTTTCGGACCACGCCAGGGCCGCGTATTGCACCATAAATTCAATATCGACGATACCTCCGGCGTCCTGCTTGATATCGAACGGCGCCGTGGCTTCGAAGGCATTTGCCCCGGTGCCGGCCGCCGTGCTCTTGCTGCCGAGGTTGTCGCGCATCTTGGCGCGCATCTCGCTGACCTCCTGGCGCAGGGTCGGCAGATCACGTGGCTTGCCCAAAATTGCGGCACGGACTTTCTCGAATGCCTGACCGACATCCTGACTGCCCACCAGCACTCGCGCCCGCACCAGCGCCTGGTGTTCCCAGGTCCAGGCTTCGTTTTCCTGATAACGGGCAAACGCTCCCAGGGAACTCACCAGCAACCCCGACGCACCGGATGGCCGCAGACGCATGTCCACTTCATACAACTGCCCGGAGTTGGTCTGCGCCGTCAGCAAGTGAATGATCCGCTGCCCCAGACGGGTGAAAAATTGCGCGCCATCGATGGGTTTCGGCCCATCGGTTTCGGCCTGCGGATCGCCGTCGTGGATGAACACCAGGTCCAGGTCCGAACCGTGCCCGAGTTCCAGGCCGCCGACTTTCCCATAACCGACAATGATGAAGCCGGGATCGCACAAGGTGCCATCGGTGCGCAGCGGCGTGCCGTACTTGGCCACGGTCTGGCGCCAGGCCAGTGCCAGCACTTGCTCCAGGATCGCTTCGGCGAGCCAGGTCAGGTAATCGCTGACCTTCATCAGCGGCAGGCTGCCGGCGATTTCCGAAGCGGCCACCCGCAAGCGGTGCGCCAGCTTGAAGTGGCGCAGTGCTTCCATCTGCTGTTCGAGGTCGTCCTCGGGAATCCGTGTCAGGCGCTCGCGCAACTCGGCCGCCAGCTCTGGCGCCAGTGGCGGTTTGAACAGCCGGCCTTCGTTGAGCAATTCGTCGAGCAGCAACGGGAAACGGGTGATTTGCTCGGCGATCCACGGGCTCGCCGCGCACAGCGTCAGCAACCGCCGCAGCGCGCCGGGGTTCTCGGTCAGCAGCACCAGGTATGCGGAACGACGGGCCACGGCTTCAACCAGCGGCAGCACCCGCTCCAGTACCAGGTCCGGATTGTCATGCTCCACGGCCTGAGCCAGCAAACGCGGAATAAAAGCATCGAGACGTTCGCGCCCCAGACGCTGCATTGCCCTCAATTGCGGGCTGCTGCGCAAGCCGGCCAGGGCTTTCAAGGCTTTGGGGGCATCCTTGAAACCACCTTGTTCCAGTTGGCGGCAAGCAGCCTCATCATCCTGAGCCTCCTCCCACAGCGGCAACCACTCACCGCCGACCACCACTTCGCTTTCGGCGCCCTGCTCTTCGTCGGGATCGGCGATCACCTGCCCGAAGTGCCAGGCCACGCGGCCGCGCCAATACATCAGTTGCTCGTGGAAAGCCGTCCAGTTGGCGAAACCCAGCATAAAGGCAATACGCGCCTGATCCTGCTCGCCATCGGGCAACATTTGCGTCTGGCGATCGGCAATCGCCTGAATCGCGTGCTCGGTGTAACGCAGGAATTCATACCCTTCACGCAGCTCGCTGATCACGGCCGGCGGCAGGTAACCCTGGCCTTCCAGTGTGCTGAGCACCTTTAATAGCGGGCGCTGCTGCAGGCTCAAATCGCGGCCGCCGTGAATCAGCTGGAACGCCTGAGCAATGAACTCGACTTCACGAATACCACCGGAACCCAGCTTGATATTGTCGGCCATGCCCTTGCGCCGCACTTCCTGCTGGATCAGCTGCTTCATGGTGCGCAGCGCTTCGATGGCCGAAAAGTCCAGGTAACGCCGGTAGACGAATGGCCGCAGCATCTCTTGCAGTTGCGCACCGGCTACTTGATCGCCGGCCACCACCCGCGACTTGATCATGGCGTAGCGTTCCCAGTCGCGTCCCTGGTCCTGGTAATACTGCTCCAGCGCGTTGAAGCTCAGCACCAGCGCGCCTGCCGAACCGTAGGGACGCAAGCGCATGTCGACGCGGAACACAAAGCCGTCGACGGTCATCGGGTCCAGCGCCTTGATCAGCCGCTGGCCCAGACGAATGAAGAACTCCTGGTTATCCAGCGGACGTTTCACGCCGACGGTTTCGCCGCCTTCGGGGTAGGCGAAAATCAGATCGATGTCCGACGACAGGTTCAGCTCCACCGCACCAAGCTTGCCCATGCCGAGAATGACCATCTGCTGCGGCTCGCCGCTACGCCGGCCGGTCGGCACGCCGAACTGCTGGCAATGCCGCACGTACAACCATTGATAGGCCTGATCGATGCTGGCATCGGCCATGTCCGAGAGGTCACGGCAGGTCTGAATCAAATCGGCCTGGCGGGTCAGGTCGCGCCAGATGATCCGCACCTGATGGCGTGCACGCTGACGGCGCAAGGCGCGGCCAAGCTGATCGTCGGTCTCGGCCACACTCACGGCGGCGGCAATCTGCGCGCACAACTCACCGGGAGCGAAGCTGCGGTCCAGTTCGCCGGACTGCACCAGCTGCAGCAACATCAAAGGGTCACGAACACACTGTTCAATCACGAAATCGCTGGCGGCGGTGACGCGGGCAAATTGCGCCCAGCGCTCTGGCGTCCAGGCTGACAGGCCGTGGTCATCATCCAAAGCGGCGACAGCAGCCCGGAACGACTGCTCGGCACGGGTGACAAACGGCAGAAGAATGGCGGGCAGTTCGGCAAACGAAGGGAGGCTCATGGTCTATCCTTGATCGGCGTACAACGGACTGCATGTAGTGGTTTGCGAAAACCCACTACCTGAGGGAGTGTCGAACAAAAGTTAGAAATAGCTGAAATTTCTTTTATTTTGGCAGCCAGCATCAAGCTTTTACCTTTTGTAGTTGGAAAAAGACCAACCTTAACGATTATTCTCACAACGCAGCCGGGGGCCACAAGCCGCTCATCTGTAGTTTTACTACTCGTATATACATTAGCCGGGCTGAAATGCCGGAAGATTTGTAGTAAAACTACACGCCGCCGGAACAACCTGTCGGCAATCCAAGAATTCATAACGTCTGCCCACAAGGCCAGTCGCTAACTCAGGCAACCGATTCTGGTAGCCTTTCCGCCCTGGAGCAAGCCATGCAAGACCTCGATCCCGTCGAAACCCAGGAATGGCTGGACGCCCTGGAATCGGTTCTCGACAAAGAAGGCGAAGACCGTGCTCACTATCTGATGACCCGTATGGGTGAACTCGCGACCCGCAGCGGTTCGCAGTTGCCTTACGCCATCACCACGCCTTATCGCAACACGATCCCCGTTACCCACGAAGCACGCATGCCTGGCGACCTGTTCATGGAACGCCGCATTCGCTCGCTGGTACGCTGGAACGCGATGGCCATGGTAATGCGTACGAACCTGAAAGATTCTGACCTCGGCGGTCACATCTCCAGCTTCGCTTCCAGTGCGACCCTGTATGACATCGGCTTCAACTACTTCTTCCAGGCCCCGACCGACGAACACGGCGGCGACCTGATCTACTTCCAGGGCCACACCTCGCCAGGCGTTTACGCCCGCGCATTCATGGAAGGCCGCATCACCGAAGACCAGATGAACAACTTCCGCCAGGAAGTCGACGGTCAGGGCCTGTCGTCCTACCCTCACCCATGGCTGATGCCTGACTTCTGGCAGTTCCCGACCGTATCCATGGGTCTGGGCCCGATCCAGGCGATCTACCAGGCACGCTTCATGAAGTACCTGGAACACCGTGGCTTCATCCAGCCAGGCAAACAGAAAGTCTGGTGCTTCCTGGGCGACGGCGAGTGCGACGAGCCGGAATCCCTGGGCGCCATTTCCCTGGCCGGCCGCGAGAAGCTCGACAACCTGATCTTCGTCATCAACTGCAACCTGCAGCGCCTCGACGGCCCGGTTCGCGGCAACGGCAAGATCATCCAGGAACTCGAAGGCGTGTTCCGCGGTGCTCAATGGAACGTGACCAAAGTCATCTGGGGCCGCTTCTGGGACCCACTGCTGGCCAAGGACGTCGACGGTATCCTGCAACGCCGCATGGACGAAGTCATCGACGGCGAGTACCAGAACTACAAAGCCAAAGACGGCGCGTTCGTCCGTGAACACTTCTTCAACACGCCGGAACTCAAGGCGATGGTTGAAGACCTGTCCGACGACGAGATCTGGAAGCTCAACCGTGGCGGCCACGACCCGTACAAGGTCTACGCGGCGTACCACGAAGCGGTCAACCACAAAGAACAACCGACCGTCATCCTGGCCAAGACCATCAAGGGTTATGGCACCGGTGCCGGCGAAGCGAAAAACACTGCGCACAACACCAAGAAAGTCGACGTCGACAGCCTGAAGTTGTTCCGCGATCGTTTCGACATCCCGGTCAAGGACGAAGAGCTGGAGAACCTGCCGTTCTTCAAACCGGAAGAAGGCAGCGCCGAAGCCCGTTACCTGGCCGAGCGTCGCAATGCGCTGGGCGGTTTCGTACCACAGCGTCGCGCTCAAAGCTTCAACATCCCGACCCCTCCACTGGACACCCTAAAGGCGATCCTGGACGGCTCGGGCGACCGTGAAATTTCCACCACCATGGCCTTCGTGCGGATCCTCGCGCAACTGGTCAAGGACAAGGAAATCGGCCCGCGCATCGTACCGATCATCCCGGATGAAGCCCGTACCTTCGGTATGGAAGGCATGTTCCGTCAGTTGGGCATCTACTCCTCCGTCGGCCAGCTCTACGAGCCAGTCGATAAAGACCAGGTGATGTTCTACAAGGAAGACCAGAAGGGCCAGATCCTCGAAGAAGGCATCAACGAAGCGGGCGCCATGAGCTCCTTCATCGCTGCCGGTACTTCGTACTCCAGCCACAACCAGCCGATGCTGCCGTTCTACATCTTCTACTCGATGTTCGGCTTCCAGCGTATCGGCGACCTGGCCTGGGCCGCTGGCGACAGCCGCACCCGTGGCTTCCTGATCGGCGGCACCGCCGGCCGTACCACCCTGAACGGTGAAGGCCTGCAACACGAAGACGGTCACAGCCACCTGCTGGCTGCGACCATCCCGAACTGCCGCACCTACGATCCAACCTACGGCTACGAGCTGGCGGTGATCATTCAGGACGGCATGAAGAAGATGACCGAAGAGCAACAGGACGTCTTCTACTACATCACCGTGATGAACGAGTCGTACCAGCAGCCAGCCATGCCGGCCGGTGCCGAAGAAGGCATCAAGAAAGGCATGTACCTGCTCGAAGAAGACACCCGCGAAGCGGCGCACCACGTTCAGCTGATGGGCTCCGGCACCATCCTGCGTGAAGTCCGTGAAGCTGCGAAGATCCTGCGTGAAGAGTTCAACGTCGGCGCCGACGTGTGGAGCGTTACCAGCTTCAACGAACTGCGTCGCGACGGCCTGGCCGTTGAGCGCACCAACCGTCTGCACCCGGGCCAGAAGCCCAAGCTGAGCTACGTCGAAGAGTGCCTGAACGGCCGTAAGGGTCCGGTCATCGCGTCTACCGACTACATGAAACTGTTCGCCGAGCAGATCCGTCAGTGGGTACCGTCCAAGGAATTCAAAGTCCTGGGCACCGACGGTTTCGGCCGCAGCGACAGCCGCAAGAAACTGCGTCATTTCTTCGAAGTTGACCGTCATTTCGTGGTGTTGGCAGCCCTGGAAGCACTGGCTGACCGTGGTGACATCGAACCCAAGGTGGTGGCCGAGGCCATCGTCAAGTTCGGTATCAACCCGGAAAAACGCAACCCACTGGACTGCTGAGGAGAGATTCTGTGAGCGAACTCATTCGCGTACCTGACATCGGCAGCGGTGAAGGTGAAGTAATTGAACTGTTTGTGAAGGTCGGCGACCGCATCGAAGCCGACCAGAGCATCCTGACGCTGGAATCGGACAAGGCGAGCATGGAAGTGCCCGCGCCGAAGGCCGGTATCATCAAGAGCCTGAAAGTGAAGCTGGGCGATCGCCTGAAAGAAGGCGACGAACTGCTGGAGCTGGAAGTCGAAGGTGCCGCTGCGCCAGCCCCTGCGGCTGCCGCTGCACCGGCGGCCAAGGCTGAAGCCAAACCGGCTGCTGCCCCTGCCGCCGCTCCTGCTGCTGCGCCGGCTGCTGCCAGCGTTCAGCAAGTGCACGTGCCGGACATCGGTTCGTCGGGCAAGGCCCAGATCATCGAGATCCAGGTCAAGGTTGGCGACACCGTCGCGGCCGATCAGTCGCTGATCACCCTGGAATCCGACAAGGCCAGCATGGAAATCCCGTCGCCTGCCGCTGGCGTGGTCAAGGCCATCAGCGTCAAGCTCAACGACGAAGTCGGCACCGGCGACCTGATCCTGGACCTGGAAGTGGCAGGCGTTGCTGCGCCGGCTGCTGCTCCAGCACAGGCTGCCGCTCCGGCAGCCGCCGCTGCACCTGCACCTGCGGCAGCCCCGGCTGCTCCAGTGGCCGACAGCGTTCAGGACATCCACGTTCCGGACATCGGTTCGGCGGGCAAGGCCAAGATCATCGAAGTCCTGGTCAAGGCCGGCGACAGCGTTGAAGCCGACCAGTCGCTGATCACCCTGGAATCCGACAAGGCGAGCATGGAAATCCCATCGCCTGCCGCTGGCGTGGTGGAAAGCGTTTCCATCAAGCTGGATGACGAAGTCGGTACCGGCGACCTGATCCTCAAGCTGAAAGTCAAAGGCGCCGCTCCTGCTGCTCCGGCACCTGCCGCTGCCGCTCCGAGCGCTCCGGCTCCAGCCGCTGCTGCTCCGGTTGCCGCTGCTCCTGCTGCTGCCCCGGTTGCTGCTCCCGCCAAGCCGGGCGCCAAGGTTCACGCCGGTCCTGCCGTGCGCCAACTGGCCCGCGAGTTCGGCGTCGAGCTGAGCGCTGTAGGCGCCAGCGGTCCGCACGGTCGCATCCTGAAAGAAGACGTGCAGGTCTACGTCAAAGCCATGATGCAGAAGGCCAAGGAAGCACCGGCCGCTGCGGCTGGCGCAACCGGTGGCGCGGGCATCCCGCCGATTCCGGTCGTGGACTTCAGCCGCTTCGGTGAAATCGAAGAAGTGCCGATGACCCGCCTGATGCAGGTCGGCGCTGCCAACCTGCACCGCAGCTGGCTGAACGTACCGCACGTGACGCAATTCGACTCGGCGGATATCACCGAACTCGAAGCGTTCCGTGTTGCCCAGAAAGCCGTTGCAGAGAAGGCCGGCGTCAAGCTGACCGTCCTGCCGTTGCTGCTCAAGTCCTGCGCGCACCTGCTCAAGGAACTGCCGGACTTCAACAGCTCGCTGGCACCAAGCGGCAAAGCGATCATCCGCAAGAAATACGTGAACATCGGCTTCGCCGTCGACACCCCGGAAGGCCTGCTGGTACCGGTCATCAAGAACGTCGACCAGAAGAGCCTGCTGCAACTGGCGGCCGAAGCGGCTTCCCTGGCTGAAAAAGCCCGGACCAAGAAGCTTTCGTCGGACGAGATGCAAGGCGCCTGCTTCACCATTTCCAGCCTCGGCCACATTGGCGGCACCGGCTTCACGCCGATCGTCAACGCGCCGGAAGTGGCGATCCTCGGTGTCTCCAAGGCAACCATCCAGCCAGTCTGGGACGGCAAAGCCTTCCAGCCGAAACTGATGCTGCCACTGTCGCTGTCCTACGATCACCGTGTGATCAACGGCGCCGCTGCTGCACGCTTCACCAAGCGTCTGAGCGATCTGCTGGGCGACATCCGCACCATGCTCCTGTAACACCGACCGGCCCTCCTTCACCGGAGGGCCGATCGCGTTCCACGTTTCCGAGCGCCACGCTCGTACCTCAACCCCGCCAATTTGGCGGGGCTTTTTTTGCCCTGTATTTATCAATGCAACAGTTTCTTACAGCAAATAAAAGCACGTCATAACTTTCGCCGCGTAGAAGTACGACAACCAGCGCCCACAAAGACTACATAAGAAAGCGCCATCACCTGACAGGCAACTAGCTGCACAGCTACTTAAAGTTAAATTAGTTGCGCAACACAACTAATAACTTATCGAACGGAATCGAACATGAAACTTAACACCCCGATTGTCGGCCCTATTCTTGGCCACACCACACATAACGAAGCTCGCATCATGCTGGCCGGTGCGACTAGCAACACCACAGCATTGGCGGTTATTCGTTACCGGCGAACCGGAGAACTTAAATGGTCCGCCCCACACTTCTCAGAACTTCCGGCAAACGACGATACGACCGGTGTTGTTGTATTGACCAATCTGCAGTCGAGTATGAAATATACTTATCAGGCCGGCTGGTGCATCCCCGCCAGTTCAACCAAACCGCAAGACATCGCTTTTACATGGCCCGAGCAAGAACACACTTTCTGGACCGTCTCGGCGAAATCCGACATCAAGCGCAGCTACATAATTGGCTCATGCCGCTACCTCAACCTGACCGCGAATGGGGCTGTGGATCCGCAACGAGGGGATCGGGTCTTCAAGGTAATGGCTGATCAAAATCTTCGTACCGACGGCCTGGTGATGGTCGGCGATCAGATTTATGCCGACGATCTTAACTTTGCCTTTCCAGACCGCAAACTTTCAGATTTTCTGCGGAAATACCGCGCAGCTTTTTCACAACCTCATATCAAGAACATAATGAGCAACACCCCCACTTACATGATTCTTGATGATCATGAAATCGAAGATAACTGGCCCGCCAAGCGCGCCCCAAACGATGATGAACTGTACAAAAACGCCATGAAGGCTTATCAGCTTTATCAATGCAGCCACAGTCCGGCTTATACACTGACACCTGATAACACTGTCAATCGCAAACTTGAGCACTATTGGTATCAGTTTACTAACGGCAACCTTGAGTGGTTCGTGACTGACACTCGCACCCAACGCAATCTGTCACCTAATGATCGACGACTGATGGATCACACCCAAGAGAAAGCCCTGACCGACTGGCTGTTGACCAGCAACGCTAAAGTCAAATTCATCGTTACGTCGGTCATGTTTTACCCCGACCTGAAAAACGACGGCGGCGATGCCTGGAAGTCCTTTCCCGAGCAGCGGAACAGGCTCCTGGAGTTCATTCGCTTGAACAAGATCAAAAACGTTGTTTTCGTTTCCGGCGACGTGCACGGCTCGATGACCAGTCGATTGACCCACTCCGAGGACAAAGACTTTGTTGTGCATACCATCGTGTCTTCGCCACTGTGCAACACCACCCTGCTGCCTTATGCCAAAACGGCCGACTTCATCCTGGACAAGCCGCTGACCACCGTCGGCACTGGCAGTTACAATCTTGCTCTGACCAGCAACAAGGTCATCGGCACAGACAACTTCGCGCGCATCACCGTTGAGGGCAACCTGATCACCGTAGGTTTCTTCAATAACACCGGACAAAATCTTCAGCCGGTCACCATCCCACTGGTCTGATGGCGGCATGACTCGCCATGTGGGACGTATTCAACACTTTCCAGCCCCCATGGCGACCGGTTTCACCCCCGCCACTCCAGAATTTCACTTCGTTGCCGACATATTCTTATAGCACTTGGCCTTCATCTCTCTTGTCAGTCGGTGTCGCAATGATGCAACCTTGCCGCAGGCAACAGTAAAGAGGGCGAGAGCCCAGCGCGTTCAGCATATTCGAAGCGAGTTTCCCTCCATATGAAAAGCCAACCCGATGCCGCCAGCCGTATGGTGGCCGAGGTAGTGACGCAGTTGCCTGTGCCCTCGCGGCTCGGCATGCTGCGTTTCGAACGGCTTAATGAACCCAGCTGGGCGCTGCTGTTTCTCGATCCCAATTGCGAACGCCAGTTCGGCCTGCCCGCCGTGGAACTGTGCGCGCTGGTGGGCTCGCCCTACGCCAGCCTGATGGAGCCGGAAGCGCGCTATCAACTGCACGACGCGGTCCAGCAACAGCTGACTGAAAGCACGCATTACCTGATCCGCTACACCCTGCACACCGCCTCGGGTTCCCTTAATCTGCTGGAACTGGGTGAAGCCTACAAACAACACAATCGCCACCTGTTGCGCGGCTACCTGCTGGTCATTGACGGCCTGTTCGAGGATGACCCGCTGCAACCGGCCCTGGATCTGGAAACCCAGAACTCGCGCCTGCAAACCGCCCTGGAACTCAATCAGCGCGCCCAGCAGGAGCAACTGCTGCATCTGGACCGGGTGCGTGCCCAGCAGGACCTGATCCTGCTGCTCACCCGCCAACGCTACAGCAGCAACAACTCCTTGCGCGAAGCTGCCGAGCTGATCACCCGCAGCGCCTGCGACATTTACCAAATCGACTGCGCCAGCCTGTGGCACCTCGAAGGCTCGATGCTGGTGCCGATCTCGGCCTATCACCGCACGAGTCAGGAATACCTGCTGCCGCAGCCGATCGACGTCAGCGTTTTCCCCGATTACCTCGACGCCTTGCACACCGGTCGCGCCATTGACGCCCATAACGCCATGCGCGACCCGCGTACCCGGGAGATGGCCGAAAGCTTGCGCCCGCGCGACGTCAACGCGATGCTCGACGCCAGTATCCGTGTCGATGGCCAGGTGGTTGGCGTTTTGTGCCTGGAGCAAACCGGTGCAACCCGTGCCTGGCAGTCGGACGAAATAGCCTTCGCCGGCGAACTGGCGGACCAGTTTGCCCAGGTCATCAGTAACCACAACCGACGAACCGCCACCAGCGCCCTGCACCTGTTTCAGCGTGCGGTCGAACAAAGTGCCAACGCCTTTTTGCTGGTGAATTGCGATGGCGTGGTGGAATACGTCAACCCGAGCTTTACCGCAATCACCCAGTACTCCACCGAAGAAGTGCACGGTCAGCGCCTGTCGGAACTGCCGGCCCTGGAGAACCTCAGCGAACTGCTGTTCGACGCGCCTTCGGCGCTGGCCAAGAGCAACAGTTGGCAGGGCGAATTCAAGAGCCGGCGGAAAAACCTCGAACCCTACTGGGGCCAGTTGTCGATCTCCAAGGTTTATGGCGACAACCGCGAGCTGACCCATTACATCGGCATTTACGAGGACATCACCCAGACCAAGCTTGCTCAGCAACGCATCGAGCGCCTGGCCTACACCGACAACCTGACCAATCTCGGCAACCGCCCGGCGTTCATCCGCAACCTCGACGAACGCTTCGCCCGGGACAGCGACGCACCGATCAGCCTGTTGCTGGTGGACATCGACAACTTCAAGCGGATCAACGACAGCCTCGGCCACCAGACCGGCGACAAACTGCTGATCAGCCTGGCCCGGCGCCTGCGCAACAGCTTGATCCCGAGCGGTAGCCTGGCACGCTTCGCCAGTAACGAATTCGCCGTGTTGCTGGACAACAGCGACCTCACGGTAGGCCAGCAAGTGGCCAACCAGTTGCTGGCGACCCTCGACAAACCGATGTTCGTCGACAACCAGTTGATCAGCGTCACCGGCTCCGTGGGCCTGGCCTGCGCGCCGCTGCACGGGCGCGACCCGCAAACCCTGATGCGCAACGCCGGGCTGGCGCTGCACAAGGCCAAGGCCAATGGCAAACACCAGGTGCAAGTGTTCACTGAAGCGCTGAACGCCGAGGCCAGCTACAAGCTGTTCGTCGAAAACAACCTGCGCCGCGCCCTGACCCAGAACGAACTCGACGTGTTCTACCAGCCCAAGCTGTGCCTGCGCAGCGGGCGCCTGCTGGGAATGGAAGCACTGCTGCGCTGGGATCACCCGGAAAAGGGCATGATCCGCCCGGATCAGTTCATCAGCGTCGCCGAAGAAACCGGGCTGATCATTCCGATCGGCAAATGGATCGCCCGCCAGGCCTGCCGCATGAGCAAAGCGCTGACCGCCGCCGGCCTGGGCAACCTGCAGGTGGCGATCAACCTGTCGCCCAAGCAATTCTCCGATCCGGACCTGGTGGCCTCCATCGCCAATATTCTCAAGGAAGAAGCCCTGCCCGCCAATTTGCTGGAGCTGGAGCTGACCGAAGGCCTGCTGCTGGAAGCCACCGAAGACACCCATTTGCAGCTCGACCAGCTCAAACGCCTGGGCCTGACCCTGGCCATGGACGACTTCGGCACCGGTTACTCGTCGCTCAGTTACTTGAAAAAATTCCCCATCGACATCATTAAGATCGATCGAAGCTTTATCCACGAAATCCCGGACAACCAGGACGACATGGAAATCACCTCCGCGGTGATTGCCATGGCCCACAACCTGAAACTCAAGGTCGTGGCTGAAGGCATCGAAACTGCCGAGCAGTTGTCGTTCCTGCGCCGTCACCGCTGCGACGTCGGCCAGGGCTACCTGTTCGACCGTCCGATCCCGGGCAACGAGCTGATCGAAAAGCTCAAGCGCTATCCGCGTGGCCCAATCGCCTGACAGCGATCCAACTCTCGGGCAAACTGCTTGTCTGTCTAATTATCCTGACTGAGAGGACTGATCATGGTTCTGCGCTCGGAAATTCTGGTGAACAAAAACGTGCTCCCGACTAAAGAACAAGCTCTGCCTGGCCGCGAAACTCCGATGAACCTGCCCGAGAAGCACTTTGTCTTCAAAGACACCCCACTGCTGGGCCCGTTCTTCGAGGACGTCGAGTTTGCGATTTTCGGCCTGGGCTGTTTCTGGGGTGCGGAACGCCGCTTCTGGCAACGCGAAGGCGTGGTCAGCACGGTGGTCGGTTACGCTGGCGGCTTCACGCCGAACCCGACCTACGAAGAAGTCTGCTCCGGACTGACCGGCCATGCCGAAGTGGTGCTGGTGGTGTACGACAAGGCGAAAGTCAGCTACCAGGAGCTGCTGGCGATGTTCTGGGAACTGCACAATCCGACTCAGGGCATGCGCCAGGGCAACGACATCGGCACTCAGTACCGTTCGGTGATCTACGCCACTTCGCCTGAACAACTGGACGCCGCGCTCAAGAGCAAAGCAGCGTACCAGGCTGAACTGTCCAAGGCCGGCCTCGGTGAAATCAGCACCGAAATCGAACAGGCCCCGACCGTCTATTTTGCCGAGGCTTATCACCAGCAATATCTGGCCAAAAATCCGGAAGGCTATTGCGGGATCGGCGGCACAGGCGTGACCTGCCCGATCTGACACAGATCACTCGTAGGAGCCGGCTTGCTGGCGATGGCGGCGGTGGGTCCAGCTGTGACCTCTGGGCCGCCATCGCCGGCAAGCCGGCTCCTACAGGCCGAGCATTACTCGGCAATCAACCAATCCATCCGCCACCCACCCTGGGTCTGTCCAAGCTTCTCGGACAACCACGGCAGCAGTTCACGCAACTCTTCCTCCAGCCCCCACGGCGGATTGGCAATCGCCAACCCGGAACCGTTCAGGCTGTTCGGCGTATCCAGCGGATGCACCAGCAACTCCACCCGCAACAACTTCGGCGCACCGGTGCCAGCCAGGTCCTGATAGAAACGCCGCAGAGCGCGCTGATCCTTCACCGGGTACCAGATCGCTGCCACGGTCTGGCGCATCCGGCCAATCGCTTCCTTCAACGACGCGGCACAACGCTGCATCTCGTCCAGCTTCTCGAACGGCGGATCGATCAACATCACTGCACGCTTCTCCGGCACCGGCAGCAAGGCCCGCGACACATGCCAGCCCTCGCCCAGGTGAACCTTGACCCGGCGATCACCAGCCATGTTGTCTTTGAGCAACAGCCCGTCTTCCGGGTGCTTCTCATTGAGCAACACACGGTCTTGCGGACGAGTCAGGCGCCGCGCCAGTTCCGGCGACCCCGGGTAATAGCGTAACTGGCCGTCCGGGTTCATCTCGTGTAGCACCTGCATGTAATCGGCGGTCAGGAGCGGCAGGTCCGGCTGATCCCACAAACGCGCGATGCCTTCCAGGTACTCGCCGGTGCGGCTCGCCTGATCGCCCTGCAGGTCATACAGACCAATACCGGCGTGGGTGTCGAGATAGGCAAACGGCTGCTCCTTGCGCGACATCAGGGCGATGAGGCGGGTCAAGGTCAGGTGTTTGAACACATCGGCGTGATTGCCGGCGTGGAAGGCGTGACGATAATTCATGGCTGCTCCTGCGAAGGCCGGGAAGTTTACCTTTTACCGGCCGGCAAGTCAGGGGTTGGCGGCTGAGTGGGTGGGCCGAGGAGAACACTGCAGTGAAAATGCAAAAAAATGGCCCGCATCCAGAAGGACGCGGGCCATTTTCACTCAAGCCAACGGGTCAGCGCATGCGCTGCTGCCGGTTACTTGTTCAGACGATAATCGCTCTCGGCAGCAGCAAAACGCTGGAACATACCGGCAGTCGGCGTGCCCATTTTGCTGACCAGGTAGATAGCCAGGCTGGCGAAGATGAAACCAGGGATGATTTCGTACAGACCCAGCAGCTCGAAGTGTTTCCACACGATCACGGTGATCGCGCCGACCAGGATGCCGGCCAGTGCGCCGTTGCGGGTCATGTCTTTCCAGATCACGGAGATCAGCACCACCGGACCGAATGCGGCACCGAAACCGGCCCAGGCATAGCTCACCAGACCCAGTACACGGTTTTCCGGGTTGGCGGCCAACGCGATAGCAACCAGGGCAACCAGCAGCACCATGGCGCGACCGACCCAGACCAGTTCGAGTTGGGAAGCCGATTTACGCAGGAAGGTCTTGTAGAAGTCTTCGGTCAGCGCGCTCGAGCACACCAGCAGCTGGCAGCTCAGGGTGCTCATTACCGCAGCCAGGATGGCCGACAGCAGCACACCGGCAATCCATGGGTTGAACAGGATTTTCGCCAGTTCGATGAACACACGCTCGTGGTTCTCGGAAACCGGCATGGCCACGGCCGGGTTGGCCGAGAAGTAAGCGATGCCGAAGAAACCTACAGCGACGGTGCCGCCCAGGCACAGGATCATCCAGGTCATGGAGATGCGACGGGCATTGGCAATCGATTTGACCGAATCCGCCGCCATGAAGCGCGCCAGGATGTGCGGTTGACCGAAGTAGCCCAGGCCCCAGCCCATCAGCGAGATGATGCCGATGAAGGTTGTGCCCTTGAGCATGTCGAAGTTGCCTGGATCTTGCGCTTCGATCGCCAGGAAAGTGGTATCGACGCCACCGGTGGCCAGCAGCACGATGATCGGCGTCAGGATCAGGGCGAAGATCATCAGGGTGGCTTGTACGGTGTCAGTCCAGCTCACGGCCAGGAAACCACCGACGAAGGTGTAGGCAATCGTCGCCGCCGCACCGGCCCATAGCGCCGTCTCGTAGGACATGCCGAAGGTGCTTTCGAACAGACGGGCACCGGCCACGATGCCGGAGGCGCAGTAGATGGTGAAGAACACCAGGATCACCACGGCGGAGATGATCCGCAGCAGGCCGCTTTTGTCTTCGAAACGGCTGGCGAAGTAGTCCGGCAGGGTCAGGGCATCACCGTTGTGCTCGGTCTGCACGCGCAGACGGCCGGCGACAAACAGCCAGTTCAGGTAGGCACCGGCGATCAGGCCGATGGCGATCCAGCTTTCGGAAAGACCGGACATGTAGATCGCGCCGGGCAAACCCATCAACAACCAGCCACTCATGTCGGAGGCACCGGCGGACAGTGCGGTCACGACGCTGCCCAGGCTACGGCCGCCCAGAATGTAGTCGGAAAGGTTGTTGGTGGAGCGATAGGCCATCAAGCCGATCAGCACCATTGCTGCGATGTAGATCACGAACGTGATCAGGGTTGGATTGCTTACGCTCATTAAGTTACGCCCTGGCTTTGTTTTTATGTAGCGGCGGCTGGTGAACCGCTCGCAAACGCATACGTTTGACAGACGGTCCGGGATCCCGCGCATTTATGACTGATGTTTCCCCAGGAAAGCCATCAGCCGGAGCACCCGGATTTTGTCCGGGTTGCACCTTGGGGCGCGAATGCTATTCAACAAAGCAAATAAGGTGCAACCAGTTTCTTGAGAATAAGTTGCACCCAACTGTAAATAAATTTCAAACCCGGTTTTTTGCTCCCTTTCGGAGCAAGAACGGAAGCCAACCAGCTTAAAAAGCACCAAGCAGACGCAGCACTGCCGTACCAGAATTTATTTCCTGACGAGCTGCGTAATATTCCGATAAAAAAAGGGTTGCACCCGGTTGCACCTCAACAGTTGCACGGCTAATCTTGCCGCCAGCTGATGCCACGCCGTCGTGGCAAACATGAGGATAAAAACATGGCTACCACCACCCTTGGGGTCAAACTTGACGACCCGACCCGCGAACGCCTCAAGGCCGCCGCAACTTCGATTGATCGCACGCCGCACTGGCTGATCAAGCAGGCAATCTTCAATTACCTGGAAAAACTCGAGGGTGGTGCAACCCTGACCGAGCTGAGCGGTTTGACCAAGGATTCCGACGACAGCGTCGACGCGCCTCTGGATCACGCCCACCAGTGCTTCCTCGAATTCGCCGAAAGCATCCTGCCGCAATCGGTGCTGCGCGCCTCGATCACTGCCGCCTACCGTCGTCCTGAGCCGGAAGTGGTACCGATGCTGATCGAGCAGGCACGCCTGCCGGCACCGATGGCTGAAGCCACCAACAAACTCGCCGCATCCATCGCGGAAAAACTGCGCAATCAGAAGAGCGCTGGCGGCCGCGCCGGCATCGTTCAGGGGCTGCTGCAGGAATTCTCCCTGTCGTCCCAGGAAGGCGTGGCACTGATGTGCCTGGCCGAAGCGCTGCTGCGCATTCCGGACAAAGGCACCCGCGACGCGCTGATCCGCGACAAGATCAGCACCGGCAACTGGCAGCCGCACCTTGGCAATAGCCCATCGTTGTTCGTAAACGCTGCCACTTGGGGTCTGCTGCTGACCGGCAAGCTTGTGTCTACGCACAATGAGGCCGGCCTGACCTCATCCCTGAGCCGCATCATCGGCAAGAGCGGCGAGCCGATGATCCGCAAGGGCGTCGACATGGCCATGCGCCTGATGGGCGAGCAGTTCGTCACCGGTGAAACCATCGCCGAAGCCCTGGCCAACGCCAGCAAATTCGAAACCAAGGGCTTCCGCTATTCCTACGACATGCTGGGTGAAGCCGCACTCACCGAGCACGACGCGCAGAAGTACCTGGCCTCGTACGAACAAGCCATCCACTCGATCGGCAAAGCCTCCCACGGTCGCGGGATTTATGAAGGCCCGGGCATTTCGATCAAGCTGTCCGCCCTGCACCCACGCTACAACCGTGCCCAGTACGAGCGCGTGATGGATGAGCTGTACCCGCGCCTGCTGTCGCTGACCCTGCTGGCCAAGCAATACGACATCGGCCTGAACATCGACGCCGAAGAAGCCGACCGCCTCGAGCTGTCGCTGGATCTGCTGGAGCGCCTGTGCTTCGAGCCGCAACTGACCGGCTGGAACGGCATCGGTTTCGTGATCCAGGCTTACCAGAAGCGTTGCCCGTACGTGATCGACTACGTGATCGACCTGGCTCGCCGCAGCCGTCATCGCCTGATGATCCGCCTGGTGAAAGGCGCGTACTGGGACAGCGAAATCAAGCGCGCCCAGGTCGAAGGCCTGGAAGGCTACCCGGTCTACACCCGCAAGGTGTACACCGACGTGTCCTACATCGCCTGCGCCCGCAAGCTGCTGTCGGTACCGGAAGTCATCTACCCGCAGTTCGCCACGCACAACGCCCACACCCTGTCGGCCATTTATCACATCGCCGGCCAGAACTATTACCCGGGCCAGTACGAATTCCAGTGCCTGCACGGCATGGGTGAACCGCTGTACGAACAAGTTGTAGGCAAGGTATCCGAAGGCAAGCTGAACCGTCCGTGCCGTGTGTACGCGCCAGTCGGCACCCACGAAACCCTGCTGGCCTACCTGGTGCGTCGTCTGCTGGAAAACGGCGCGAACACTTCGTTCGTCAACCGTATCGCCGACCAGTCGATTTCGATTCAGGAACTGGTGGCCGACCCGGTGGCGAGCATCGAACAGATGGCGACCGTGGAAGGTGGTTTCGGCCTGCCGCACCCGCGCATCCCGTTGCCGCGTGACCTGTATGGCTCCGAGCGCGCCAACTCCAGCGGCATCGACATGGCCAACGAACATCGCCTGGCTTCGCTGTCCTGCGCGCTTCTCGCTACCGCACACAACCACTGGAAAGCCGCGCCGATCCTCGGCTGCGCATCCAGCAACGAAGCCCCGGCCCCGGTTTTGAACCCGTCGGACCTGCGTGACGTGGTCGGCCACGTACAGGAAGCGACCGTCGAAGATGTCGACAACGCAATCCAGTGCGCCCTGAACGCTGCACCGATCTGGCAGGCCACGCCGCCGGCCGAACGCGCCGCGATCCTGGAACGCGCCGCCGACCTGATGGAAGCCGAGATCCAGCCGCTGATGGGCCTGCTGGCTCGCGAAGCCGGCAAGACCTTCGCCAACGCCATCGCTGAAGTGCGCGAGGCCGTGGACTTCCTGCGTTACTACGCGGTGCAGGCACGCAACGATTTCACCAATGACGCCCACCGTCCGCTGGGCCCGGTGGTGTGCATCAGCCCATGGAACTTCCCGCTGGCGATCTTCAGTGGCCAGGTGGCTGCTGCACTGGCTGCCGGTAACCCGGTATTGGCCAAGCCTGCGGAGCAAACGCCGCTGGTGGCCGCTCAAGCCGTGCGCCTGCTGCTCGAAGCCGGGATTCCCGAAGGCGTGCTGCAACTGCTGCCGGGCCGTGGCGAAACCGTCGGTGCCGGCCTGGTCGGCGACGAACGCGTCAAAGGCGTGATGTTCACCGGTTCCACCGAAGTCGCGCGCTTGCTGCAACGCAACATCGCCGGCCGCCTGGACAGCCAGGGGCGTCCGATCCCGCTGATCGCCGAAACCGGTGGCCAGAACGCGATGATCGTCGACTCTTCGGCACTGACCGAACAGGTGGTGATCGACGTGGTGTCCTCGGCGTTCGACAGCGCCGGCCAGCGTTGCTCGGCCCTGCGCGTCTTGTGCCTGCAGGAAGATTCCGCCGACCGCGTCATCGAAATGCTCAAGGGCGCCATGGCTGAAAGCCGTCTCGGCAACCCCGAGCGCCTGTCCGTGGACATCGGCCCGGTGATCGACGCTGAAGCGAAAGCCGGCATCGAAAAACACATCCAGGCCATGCGCGACAAAGGTCGCAGCGTGTACCAGGTGGCCATCGCCGATGCCGAAGAAGTCAAACGCGGCACCTTCGTGATGCCGACGCTGATCGAACTGGAAAGCTTCGACGAGTTGCAGCGGGAGATCTTCGGCCCGGTGCTGCACGTGGTTCGCTACAAGCGCAAAGACATCGATCAGCTGATCGGCCAGATCAACGCATCCGGCTACGGCCTGACCCTGGGCGTGCACACCCGCATCGACGAGACCATCGCCAAGGTGATCGACAACGTCAACGCCGGTAACGTCTACGTCAACCGCAACATCGTCGGTGCCGTGGTCGGCGTGCAGCCATTCGGCGGCGAAGGCCTGTCGGGTACGGGTCCGAAGGCCGGTGGTCCGCTGTACCTGTACCGCCTGCTGTCGACGCGTCCTGCGGATGCGATCGAACAATCCTTCGCTCGCGGCGATGCTGCCGCAGCACCGGACGTTCGTATGCGCGACACCATGAGCAAGCCGTTGACGGCCCTGAAAGCCTGGGCCGACAGCAACAAGTTTGCCGACCTGAGCACCCTGTGCGTGCAGTTCGCCGCACAATCGCAAAGCGGCATCACCCGCGTTCTGGCTGGCCCGACCGGCGAGCGCAACAGCTACGCGATCCTGCCACGGGAACACGTGCTGAGCCTGGCGGAAGTCGAAGGCGATCTGCTGACGCAACTGGCGGCAGTACTGGCTGTCGGCGGTTCGGCAGTATGGCCGGAATCCGACACCAACAAGGCGCTGTTCGCACGCCTGCCGAAGGACATTCAGACGCGCATCAAGCTGGTTTCTGACTGGAACAAGGACGAAGTGGTATTTGATGCGGTTCTGCATCATGGCCATTCCGACCAGTTGCGTGCGGTTTGCCAGCAAGTTGCCAAACGTGTCGGTGCTATCGTTGGCGTGCAGGGCCTATCGCAAGGCGAAACCAACATTGCGCTGGAACGCCTGGTGATCGAGCGCGCGTTGAGCGTGAACACGGCTGCGGCGGGTGGTAATGCGAGCTTGATGACCATCGGTTAAACCGCCGAGTGTCAGCTGCGAAAAATGGGCGCCCTCACCGGCGCCCTTTTTTTACCTGAAACACTCGAGTGGAATACCGCACAAGACCCTGTAGGAGCCGGCTTGCTGGCGATCAATTCACCGCGGTGTATCTGATGCACCGCCATCGCCAGCAAGCCGGCTCCTACAGGTTGCGTGTTTGGCCTGTCTATCACCGTTATCAATCTTCCTTTCGCCCAAACCTCCCCCCCGCCTAGACTCGGCCCATTCCAATAAAAGGTAGGCCGCCATGTCCGAGACGTTGCTCAGTTCCCGTAATCTGGCTTTCGAGCTGTATGAAGTCCTCGATGCCGAGGGCCTGACCCAGCGTGAGCGTTTCGCCGAGCACAACCGCGAAACCTTCGATGCAGCCATCAGCACCGCCCGCAGCATCGCCGAGAAGTTCTTCGCCCCGCACAACCGCAAGGGCGACGAGAACGAGCCGCGCTATGAAAACGCTCAGGCGATTCTGATTCCGGAAGTGAAACCGGCGGTGGATGCCTTCCTCGAAGCCGGTTTCCTCAATGCCGCACGCAGTTTCGACGCCGGCGGTATGCAGCTTCCTACACTGCTCTCCCAGGCCTGCTTTGCCCACTTTCAATCGGCCAACGCCGCATCGACGTCCTATCCGTTCCTGACCATGGGTGCGGCGAATCTGATCGAAAGCTTCGGCACCGATGAGCAAAAGCGTCGCTTCCTGCAACCGATGATCGACGGCCGCTTCTTTGGCACCATGGCCCTGACCGAACCGCACGCGGGTTCGTCGCTGTCGGATATTCGTACCCGAGCAGAGCCGGCGCCTGACGGCACTTATCGCCTCAAGGGCAACAAGATCTTCATCTCCGGCGGCGATCATCCACTGTCGGAAAACATCGTGCACATGGTCCTGGCCAAGCTGCCAGACGCACCAGCCGGCGTGAAGGGGATTTCACTGTTCATCGTGCCCAAGTTCCTGGTCAACGATGACGGCAGCCTGGGCCAGCGCAATGACGTGCTGCTGGCTGGGCTGTTCCACAAGATGGGCTGGCGTGGCACCACGTCCACCGCGCTGAATTTCGGCGACAACGGCGAGTGCGTCGGCTATCTGGTAGGCAAGCCGCACCACGGCTTGAGCTACATGTTCCAGATGATGAACGAGGCGCGAATCGGCGTCGGCATGGGTGCTGTGATGCTCGGTTACGCCGGCTATCTGTACTCGCTGGAGTATGCCCGTGAGCGTCCGCAGGGGCGCGTGCCCGACAGCAAGGACCCGAATACTGCGCCGGTGGCAATCATTCAGCACGCCGACGTCAAACGCATGCTGCTGACGCAAAAAGCCTACGTCGAAGGCTCATTCGACCTCGGTCTGTACGCGGCGCGGTTGTTCGATGACACCACGACGCTGGAAACGGAAGCCGAACGCAAACAGGCCCATGAACTGTTGGACCTGCTGACGCCGATCGTCAAATCCTGGCCGTCGGAGTTCTGCCTGAAGGCCAACGAACTGGCGATCCAGATCCTCGGCGGCCACGGCTACACCCGCGAATACCCGGTGGAGCAGTACTACCGCGACAACCGCCTGAACCCGATCCACGAAGGCACCCACGGCATTCAGTCGCTGGACCTGCTGGGCCGCAAACTGGCGCAGAACGGTGGCGCGGGGCTCAAGCAACTGATCCGCCTGATCGCCGACACCACTGAACGCGCCCAGACATTCGAGTCGCTGACGCCACTGCGCGAACCGCTGGAGAAACTGGTGGCGCGCCTGCAAACCGTGACCATCGGCCTGTTGACCGACCTGGCCCAGGGCAAGGTCAACAGCAGCCTGGCGAACTCGGCGCTGTACCTGAAGGTGTTCGGGCACACCGTCATTGGCTGGCGCTGGCTGGAACAGGCGATTCGGGCCGAGGAAGGCTTGGCCAAGGGCAATGCGGCGGATGTGAGCTTCTATAAAGGCAAGTTGCAGGCGGCGCGCTACTTCCTGACGTGGGAAGTGCCGGGTTGCCACCATGAGCTGGCGATTCTTGAAGCTCGGGATGATGTGTGCCTGGGGATGCAGGATGAGTGGTTTTGATCAATTTTTTTCGGTGCTGCTGAAATCCAATCGCGGGCAAGCCCGCTCCCACAAGTTTTGCGGTGAACACAGGATTGTGGTTCTACGCTGATCCTGTGGGAGCGGGCTTGCCCGCGATGGCGTCAGCACAGACAACGCATTTATCAGCTCAGACGAAACCCACCCATCTGCCGCGCCAGATCATCCGCCAACCGCTGCAACGTCTGGCAATCATCCCGACAGGCCCTGACCTCCCCCGCCGTCGCCCGCGCGAGATCGGAAATGCCCTGCACGTTACGGTTGATCTCCTCAGTCACCGCCGACTGCTCTTCGGTTGCAGTCGCGACCTGATGGTTCATGTCGCTGATGCGTTCCACCTGACCGGTAATCGCCGTCAACGACGCACCAGTCCTCTGGCTCGACTCCACACCGGTACCCGTGGCCGCTTGCCCGGTATGCATCGACGACACTGCGTTCTCGGCACCCTGCTTGAGGCTGCCGATCATCTGCTGGATTTCATCGGTGGACGATTGCGTACGCCGCGCCAGGGTGCGCACTTCATCGGCCACCACGGCAAACCCGCGCCCCATGTCGCCGGCTCGCGCCGCTTCGATAGCGGCGTTGAGCGCCAGCAGGTTGGTCTGCTCGGAAATCCCGCGAATCACCGCCAGCACCTGATCGATGGACGCCACTTGATGGGCCAGATCCCCCACCGCCGTGGCCGCAACACCGATTTCCCGGGACATGCTTTCAATGTGGCGGATCGAACCACCCACCACCTCCCGCGCTTGCAGCGCTTCGTCACGGGCGGTTTGTGAAGCGAATGCCGCGTTACCGGCGTTCTGCGCGATGTCCTGCACAGTCAGGCCCATTTCATGTACCGCGGTGGCGACCATGTCGGTCATTTCCTGCTGGCGTCCGGAACGTTCGGCGGTGTTGTCCACCACCCGCGCCACCTGCCCGACAGCAGTGCGCAGGTGTTCGCTGGTGGTCAGCACTTCACCGATCATGTCGCGCTGACTGTCGAGGAACCGATTGAAGCCACGCGCCAGGTCGCCCAGCTCATCGGCGCGACTGGAATCTAACCGGTGGGTCAAATCTCCACCACCGCTACCAATGGCAACCAGTGCCGCTGTTACCTGACGAATCGGCCGCACCAGTCCACGGGCCAGCAGCACCACCAGCAACAGGCACACCATCGCCACTGCCAGGCCGATACCGCTGCTCATCCACATGGCGCGGCGGGCTTCGGCGTAGATCTGCGACTGCGGCACTTCGGCCACCAAGGTCCAATCGAGATCGCGCAATGGCAGGCTCAACGCGAGAAAGTCTTCGCCGTCACGCTGGAAGCCGCTACTGGTGGCAACTTTTTGACTGATCACCGCTTGTGCTGCCGTAGCACCAATCTGCTCGGCCAGGGTGCGCTTGCCACTGAATTGCGCTTCTGGATGGACCTGGATCAAACCGTCGGAACGCACGAGATAGACCTTGCCGCGCTCACCGAAACTGAAATTGTGGATCAGTTCCGACAGCTCTTTCATGCTCAGGCCCAGCCCGGCAACGCCCACGACTTTACCGGCCTGCTCGACTTTGAGGTCGATGAACAGCGCCAATTCTCCGGTGGCCGTGTCGTTGTCGATATTGAGGGTGCGCGGCTGATTGCTGTCGAGGAACGCATAGAACCAGGCATCCTTCGGGTTGGTACGACTGAGCGTACGGTCCAGGCCTTTTTCGGTGAAGTAATGGTTGGACGCGGTGCCGACAATCAGCGCGGTAAAGGCCTTGTGCTCGGCGCGGATGCCTTCGAGGTAGGTAGTGAAAGTGCCGGCCTGGGCGCGGTCTTCACCCCCGGCCAGCCAGTCGCGCACCATGCTGTTGCTGGCGATGTCCTTGGCGGCCGTGAGGGGCTGAACAAGGATGCGCTCGATGTCGTTGCGCATCGCTTCGATGCTCGACGGTAAGGCTTGCTCGACCAGATAGTTCTGCGCCAGCCGATTGACCACCAGGGTATAGATGCCAACTACGATCAGAATACTGACCAGCAAGGCGCTGCCCATACTCAGGATCAATTGCCATTGAATACTGCGTCGCCAGAACTGCATGGAGCACCCCCAAAGAATAAGAGGCTGAAACACTGCAACAGCCGTGCCGATTGTATACAAACCAGGCGACAATCTATTCTTTGGTTGTGCGCAAAGCCGATCAGGCCTGATTGATCGTCTTGGAGATCACTTCAACCGTGGCGCTGACTTGCTCTTGGTAACGGTCGAGTTCGAGCTTGTGCTGCCTCAAATCCTAATGAATCGCCTCAAATACAAATGAAACCGCCGGTCGGCACCTGTCAACTTTGACAGGTTACAGCAAGGCGAAAAATGCGTAGCGTCTGAAACTCCGAAGGGGCATGCCAAAGGAGGCCGCCATGAACGGGGACAAACGCGAAAAAACAATTGAAATTCTCGAATATCCATTTCCGTTAGACGCAATGCTGCAATTCGTAAGTGCGGGCCAAAAAATAGGCATTACTTCGTCTACCCTGAAATTAGTAAAGCTTAGAACCTTCATAAGATCCGAGAAAGACCAAAGTTACTTGATCAAAGTCGAGGCCGAGGATGAAACTTACCATTCAACCCAACCCATCGACGTTAGTAGATATGCTGTATGGGCTATAAAGGGAGATAAAGTAGACACTCCTAATGGTCAATGGACAGTGCTGGGAAAAAGATACACCGAAACGCCTGCCGGATTTGACATTACGATTTTTTTGACAACCATCTCCGGAAAAACACATGAGGAAACCGTCAGTACAAAGGCTTTGGTCCCAGACCAAGAGGAAATGCTAAGGTGTATCCATGTCGGTGAGCAAATCGGCGACCAATTCAATCAGGAGACTGTCGGTGAAAAGAAATATATAACCGGGGACGAGCCAGGTTATCAAATCAGAATTGAAACTAGCCGTCGTCAGATCACCGCAACCGAGTCAACCGATATGTATAGGCGAGCTGAAGTTTGTCAGATCCTAGAATATCAGGATGAGGGGCCCGGGTATGTGTTTATCATATATGACAAGCGCTTCACAAAGAACGCGAATGGAGATTATACCGTTGGAATTTGGCTCCAATAAATCGCTCTTTTTTGAAAAGAGCGATTCCGTAATAAGACAATCACCAAGCGCCTAACCCTGATTGATGGCCTTCGCGATAGTCTCGACCGTGGCGCTGACTTGCTCTTGGTAACGGTCGAGTTCGAGCTTGTGCTGTTTCTGCATTTCAATCTGCTGGGAGCACAGATTCATCGCCGCCAGCACCAGCAGTCGGTCACCGATCAGCGTCGGGTACTTCCTCTTGGTTTCGGCCAGGGCTGCCTTCAACATCATCGCGGCGTCCAACAGGGTCTGTTCTTCCCCGGCCGGTGCCTTGATCGAATAGTCCTCCCCCAGGATCGAGACGACTTTTACCCCTGCGGCGTTGTAACTCATGCGCTGACAGGGCCTGCGCTGACGCGCTCAACCAGGGCCTGAATGCGGGCAGCCGTGGCGCCTTGCTTCTCTTCCTGTTCCATCAGGCTCAGTTGCAGGCTTTCGTTTTCATCCTTGGCCTGGGCCAGTTCTGCGGTCAGGGTCTGGTTGGTGCCAAGCAGGGTCTGGTTCTGCTGTACCAGGTCGCTGACCAGTTGTTCCAATTGGCTTAGAGATGCTTCCAACATTTTGATTTTCCGGGCTTTTTCAAAGGGCGCGTACGATAAAGAAAAGTCACCGTGGATGCCAGGGTTATACAGGCGCAAAGCCTTGATTCTGCTGACGGGCGACCTTCCTCGCGAGTTTTAAAGACTGCGATTGGCCAATCTGGTTCCTGCACTTCGTCGCCACAAGGTGCAACCGGCTGAAACACGTCCGGCTCAAGGCTTGAGTCCGGCGACCGATAAGTCATTCATACAGCAGCTTCAGCCCCGCACGGATGCGCTCTTTCCCGGTAAACGCCCATTCCCTGTAGGAGCTGGCTTGCCAGCGAAGAGGCCCTCAATAACTGCAATAGTCTTGAGGCAGCCTTCGCTGGCAAGCCAGCTCCTACAGGCGATCGAGCAGGGAGTGATTCAACCGCGGTATTTTGATCTGCAAAAGCTTTTTGACAGCATCACATTTCAACAGGTTAGAATCGCTGGCACGCGGACTGCATGGTCAGTTTGTGCCCGCCTTTCAGCTTTCTGGAGTACCGCCTTTGAATGCGACGACCATCAACAGCCTGTTCTTGATCGGCGCGTTGCTGGTAGGTGCGAGCATTCTGGTGAGCTCACTTTCGTCTCGCCTCGGTATCCCGATTCTGGTGATTATCCTGGCCGTCGGCATGGCGGCCGGCGTCGATGGCGGCGGCATTATTTTCGACAACTACCCCACGGCTTATCTGGTCGGCAACCTCGCACTGGCAGTCATCCTGCTCGACGGTGGCTTGCGTACCCGGGTGTCGAGTTTCCGCGTGGCGTTATGGCCGGCATTGTCTCTCGCTACCGTCGGGGTCCTGATAACCACCGGGCTGACCGGCATGGCGGCCGCATGGCTGTTCAATCTGAACCTGATCCAGGGCCTGCTGATCGGCGCCATCGTCGGCTCCACCGACGCCGCGGCGGTGTTCTCGCTATTGGGCGGCAAAGGCCTGAACGAACGGGTTACCGCCAGCCTTGAAATCGAGTCCGGCAGCAATGACCCGATGGCGGTGTTCCTCACCGTCACCCTGATCGACATGCTCGCCAGCGGCCAGACCGGCCTGCACTGGAGCCTGCTGACCCACCTGATCCGCGAATTCGGCATCGGTAGCGTCATCGGCCTGGGCGGTGGCTGGCTGATGCTGCAACTGGTCAACCGCATCAACCTGGCCACCGGCCTGTATCCGATTCTGGTCATTGCCGGTGGCCTGGTGGTGTTTGCCCTGACAAATGCCCTGCACGGCAGCGGCTTCCTTGCGGTTTACCTGTGTGGATTGATGATCGGCAACCGTCCGGTGCGCAGCCGCCACGGCATTTTGCACATGCTCGACGGCATGGCCTGGCTGGCGCAGATCGGCATGTTCCTGGTGCTGGGGCTGCTGGTGACGCCTCACGATCTGCTGCCTATTGCCTTGCCGGCGCTGGCACTGGCGCTGTGGATGATTCTGTTCGCCCGGCCACTGTCGGTGTTGGTTGGCCTGCTGCCGTTCAAAGCATTCCATGGTCGCGAGAAAGCGTTCATCTCCTGGGTCGGCTTGCGCGGCGCGGTCCCGATCATTCTGGCGGTGTTCCCGCTGATGGCCGGCCTGCCCAACGCCCAGCTGTACTTCAACCTCGCGTTCTTTATCGTGCTGGTGTCGCTGCTGGTTCAGGGCACGAGTCTGCCGTGGGTCGCCAAGCTGTTGAAAGTGACGGTGCCACCGGAGCCTGCTCCCATCTCCCGCTCGGCCCTGGAAGTGCATGTCACCAGCGAGTGGGAACTGTTCGTTTATCGCCTCGGCGCGGAAAAATGGTGCATCGGTTCACCCCTGCGCGAGCTGAAAATGCCCGAAGGCACCCGCATCGCCGCCCTGTTTCGTGGTCAACAATTGCTCCATCCGTCGGGTAGTACGGTGCTCGAAGTCGGTGATTTACTGTGTGTCATCGGCCATGAACACAACTTGCCGGCCCTCGGAAAACTCTTCAGCCAGGCGCCACAACGAGGCCTGGATCTACGCTTCTTCGGTGACTTCGTACTGGAAGGAGACGCCCAGCTGGCCGCGGTTGCGGCCCTGTATGGGCTGAAAGTCGAAGGCATCGATCCGGACATGTCCCTGGGCCGCTTCATTGCCCAGAAAGTCGGCGGTGCACCGGTGGTGGGTGACCAGGTGGAATGGAACAACACCATCTGGACCGTGGCGGTCATGGACGGGAACAAGATCGGCAAAGTGGGCGTCAGATTCCCCGAAGGAAGTCGCCCGAGCCCCGGCCTCTTCCTCTAAACTGCTTCCACTATCATTTGCTTGACCGGTCTTTATGCCTAACCTGCGCTCCATTTTCGCCATTGCCCTGCTGGGCTTGAGTCTCTCTGTCGGCCCCCTTGGGTTATCGCAAGCGGCGCAAGCGGCCGAACCGCCCTCCAGCGAAGCCGTGCAGGCGAGCCTGGACAAGATCGCCGACCGCAAATTGCCGGAAGCCGATCAGAAGGCCCTGCAAACCGTCCTGCAAAGCACGCTGACCCAGCTCAACAACAAGCGTGACTACGAGCAGAAGCTGGCCGATCTCAAGCAAACGTTGAGTTCTGCACCCAAGCAGACGCTCGAGAACCAGCGTGAACTGACCCGCCTCAAGGCCAGCACCTTGGTACCGGTGGCGCAGCGTTTCGCCAAGGAACCGATCCAGCAGCTGGAGCAAATGCTCACCGAGCGCTCCACCCAGCAAAGCGATCTGCAAAAAGCCCTGGGCGACGCCAACAGCCTGATCATCACCGCCCAGACCCGCCCCGAGCGCGCCCAGGCGGAGATATCCAGCAGCCAGACGCGCATTCAGCAGATCAACAACATCCTCAAGAACGGCAAGGATGGTGGCAAGGCCTTGAGCGCCGAGCAGCGCGACCAGCTCAATGCCGAGCTGGCAGCGCTGAACGCCCTGATCCCGCTGCGCCGCCAGGAACTGGCCGGCAATACCCAATTGCAAGACCTCGGCAGCAGCCAGCATGACCTGTTGTCGGAGCGATCCGATCGCCTGGATCGGGAAATCCAGGAACTGCAAACCCTGATCAACCAGAAGCGTCTGGCGTTGTCCCAGGAAACGGTCACCCAGCAATCCATCGAAGCGCAGAAAGCTGGCGGCAGCAGCCTGCTGGCCACCGAAAGTGCGGCCAACCTGAAGCTCTCGGACTACCTGCTCAAAAGCACCGACCGCCTCAACGAAGTCACCCAGCAAAACCTGCAGACCAAGCAACAGCTCGACAGTCTGACTCAGAGCGACTCGGCCCTGGACGAGCAAATCAACGTGCTCAAAGGCAGCCTGCTGCTCTCGAAGATTCTCTACAAACAGAAGCAAGCGTTGCCGCGCCTGCGGCTCGACCGCAACCTGGCCGACCAGATTGCCGACATTCGCCTGTATCAGTTCGAAGTCAGCCAGCAACGGGAGTTGCTGAGCAACCCGACCACCTACGTCGAGAACCTGCTGTCGACCCAGCCGCCCGAGCAAGTCACACCGCAGCTGCGCAAAAGCCTGATGGAACTGGCCACCACCCGCGCCGACCTGCTGGAGCGCCTCAATCGCGAACTGAGCGCGGTGCTCAATGAATCCATCACCCTGCAACTGAACCAGAAGCAACTGCTCAGCACAGCGCAAAGCCTGCGGGCGACCCTCGATGAACAGATGTTCTGGATTCCGAGCAACAAGCCACTGGACCCGGAGTGGTTTCGCAGTGTGCCGGATCGCCTCCAGCATCAACTCGATTCACTACCGGTACTTTCAAGCCTGAGCGAACTGGCTGATGGCCTGACCCAGCGCCCGCTGCTGTTCCTGCCGCTGGCACTGCTGATCGGCGCGCTGCTGTGGCGCCGCAAGAATCTGTACGCGCGACTGAACAAGGTTCACCAGGACATCGGTCACTTCAAACGCGATAGCCAGTGGCATACGCCGCAGGCGATCCTGGTCAATATTCTCCTGGCGATGCCGGTTTCCCTGGGCCTGGCATTGTGCGGGCTGGCCCTGCAAATCGACGCCCGTGGACAGAACGCCAATATGGGTGCGGCGTTACTGCAGATGGCCGGGGCCTGGCTGGTGTTCTACACCGCCTACCGGATCCTCGCGCCGGGTGGTGTGGCGGAACTGCATTTCCGTTGGGAAAAGCCCCAAGTGGAATTCCTGCGCAGGTGGGTCCGTCGCCTGGGCATGGTGGTCATGGCGCTGGTGACCGTGGTGGCGGTTGCCGAACTGCAGCCGGCGGCGCTGGCCGATGACGTGATCGGCATGCCGGTGGTGCTCACCTGCTACGCCTTGATGACCTTGCTGCTCAGCCGTTTGCTCATCAGCAGCCCGACCCACAAAAACGCCTCGCTGTTCCGCAAGGTGGTGGGGATCCTGTTCACCGCCCTGCCCGTCGCGCTGTTCGTGGCAGTGTGTTTCGGCTACTACTACACCGCGCTGAAACTCAGTGACCGCTTGATCAACACGCTGTACCTGCTGATGTTCTGGCTGGTAATCGAAGCCACGTTCGTGCGCGGCCTCAGCGTGGCGGCCCGCCGCCTGGCTTACCAGCGCGCCCTGACCAAGCGGCTGGCCACCAAGGAGGCCGGCGACGGCGAAGCGGTGATCGAAGAGCCGAGCATGGACATCGAAAAGGTCAACGAACAGTCCCTGCGACTGATCCGCCTGGCGCTGCTCGGCGGCTTCATGGCAGCTCTGTATTGGGTCTGGGCCGACCTGATCTCGGTGTTCTCGTACCTGGACAACATCACCCTCTACGAATACACCAGCGGTACCGGCGCCAACATGAGCATGGTGCCGATCAGCATCGGCGACATGCTCGGCGCGCTGATCATCATCGGCATCACCTTCGCCCTGGCGCGCAACTTGCCGGGCCTGCTGGAAGTGTTCGTGCTGTCGAAACTCAACCTGGCCCAGGGCAGCGCCTACGCGACCACCACGTTGCTCTCGTATGTGATTGCCGGCGTCGGTTTCGTCTCGACGCTGTCGACCCTCGGTGTCAGCTGGGACAAGTTGCAATGGCTGGTGGCGGCACTGTCGGTCGGCCTCGGTTTCGGCATGCAGGAGATTTTCGCGAATTTCATCTCCGGCATCATGATCCTGTTCGAACGTCCGGTGCGGATCGGCGACACCATCACCATCGGCAACCTGTCGGGCACCGTGAGCAAGATTCGCATCCGCGCCACGACCATCACCGACTTCGACCGCAAGGACATCATCGTCCCGAACAAGACGTTCATTACCGGGCAACTGATCAACTGGTCGCTGACCGACACCATCACCCGGGTGACCCTCAAGCTCGGCGTCGACTACGGCTCGGACCTGGACCTGGTGAAAGAACTGCTGCTCAAGGCGGCCCGCGATAACCCGCGCGTCCTGAAGGACCCGGAGCCGCATGTGTACTTCCTGAATTTCGGCGAAAGCACCCTGGACCACGAGTTGCGCATGCACGTGCGCGACCTCGGCGACCGCAACCCGGTGCTCGACGAGGTCAACCGCTTCATCAACCGCGAGTTCAAGAAGCAGCACATCAATATCTCGTTCCGGCAGATGGAGGTTTACCTCAAGAACCTGCACGGCCAGGAATACAAGATGGTGCCAATCGAGCCGGAAGCGAAAACCATCGTGCCACTGGTCGACGGCAAACCGTCGCAAGAACCGCCCGCCGCCAAACTCGACTAACCGGCCTTTCCCCAGCAGAATGCTCGGACATTCTGCTGGAGCCGGCCCTTGAAAGCCCTCGACGAACTGACCTTCGATAATCGCTACGACCGCCTGGGCGACGCGTTTTCCGCCCATGTGCTGCCCGAGCCCATCGACAATCCGCGCCTGGTCGTGGCCAGCCCAGCCGCCATGGCGCTGCTCGACCTCGACCCGGCCGTGGCCGAAACCCCGGAGTTCGCCGAACTGTTCAGCGGCCACAAGCTCTGGGCCGACGCGATCCCGAGGGCGATGGTCTATTCCGGGCATCAGTTCGGTTCCTACAACCCGCAACTGGGCGACGGTCGTGGCCTGCTGCTGGGCGAGGTGTACAACGAGGCCGGCGAGCACTGGGACCTGCACCTCAAGGGCGCCGGCCAGACGCCGTTTTCTCGCATGGGCGATGGCCGGGCGGTACTGCGTTCGTCGATCCGCGAATTCCTCGCGTCCGAAGCCCTGAACGCCCTGAACATCCCGACCACCCGCGCCCTGTGCGTGATCGGCTCAGACACCCCGGTGTGGCGCGAAAAACAGGAACGCGCAGCCATGATCCTGCGTCTGGCGCCGAGCCATGTGCGCTTCGGCCACTTCGAATATTTCTACTACACCAAGCGCCCCGAGCAGCAGAAAGTACTGGGTGATCACGTACTGGCCATGCACTTCCCGCAATGCCTGGAGCAACCGGAACCGTACCTGGCGATGTTCCGCGAAGTGGTCGAGCGCAATGCCGAACTGATCGCCAAGTGGCAGGCCTATGGCTTCTGCCACGGGGTGATGAACACCGACAACATGTCGATCCTCGGCATCACCTTCGATTTCGGCCCGTTCGCCTTCCTCGACGACTTCGACGCCAACTTCATCTGCAATCACTCCGACGACCAGGGCCGTTACTCCTTCAGCAACCAGGTGCCGATTGGCCAGTGGAACCTCAGCGCATTGGCCCAGGCCCTGACGCCGTTCATCAGCGTCGAAGCCCTGCGCGAAACCCTCGGCCTGTACCTGCCGCTGTTCCAGGCCCATTACCTGGACCTGATGCGCCGCCGCCTCGGCCTGACCACTGCGCAGGAAGATGACCAGACATTGCTCGAGAGCCTGCTGCAACTCATGCAAAACAGCGGCGTCGACTACAGCCTGTTTTTCCGTCGCCTGGGTGATGACGCACCGGAACAGGCCATCACCCGCCTGCGTGATGACTTCGTCGACCTCAAGGGCTTTGATGCCTGGGGCGAGCGCTATATCGCCCGGGTAGCCCGTGAAGGTGCACATGATCAAGAGCAACGTCGCCAACGAATGCACGCCGTCAACCCGCTGTACATCCTGCGCAACTACCTGGCACAAAAGGCCATCACTGCGGCAGAAAGCGGCGACTACTCGGAAGTCCGCCGACTGCACGCGGTGCTGAGCAATCCGTTCGAGGAACAACCGGGGATGGAAAGCTACGCAGAAAGGCCGCCGGAGTGGGGCAAGCATCTGGAGATCAGTTGTTCGTCGTGAGGCGGCGCACAATTGAAAACCTGGAGATACGACTCCAGATAGGGATCATTCGCTTTCGACTGGACGACTTGTCATGACCGACCCACTCCTCATCCCCTGCCCCCACTGCAACGGCCTCAACCGCATTCCCGCCGAGCGTCTCAACGATCACCCCAGATGCGGACGCTGCAAGGCCGAAGTCCTGCTGAACAAACCGTTTGAATTGAAGCAAGGCGACTACGCCAGCCAGATCAAGGGTGATCTGCCGCTGCTGGTGGACGTATGGGCGGACTGGTGCGGACCGTGCAAGTCGTTTGCACCGGTGTTCGAGCAGGCGGCCGGGCAACTGGAGGGCAAGTGTCGACTGGCCAAACTGGACAGCGAGGCGAACCAGCAGTTATCGGCGCAGTTGGGGATTCGCTCGATTCCGAGCCTGATCCTGTTCAAAAACGGCCGGGAAATCGCCCGGCAGAGCGGGGCCTTCCCGTTACAGCAACTGATGAGCTGGTTGCGTAGCCAGGGGATCTGAAACACCACATACCCTGTAGGAGCGAGCTTGCTCGCGATTGCGGTGTATCAGTCAACAGAGATGTTGAATGTGACTCCCTCATCGCGAGCAAGCTCGCTCCTACAGAGTTCTATGCAGTCAGCCAGAATCAGGCGTTTTCCAGCAGGTTGTGCAACTCGACAAACTGCTGAGTCAGCTTGTGCCGCGGGTCGAGATGGATCAGCGGTGTATTGGCCTGGTGGGATTCGCGCATGCGCACCGAGCTGGCCAGGTACACCGGCAACACCGGCAGGCCTTCGGCGATCAGTTCGTCGAGAATTTGCTGGGGCAGGCTGGCGCGGGCCTGGAACTGGTTGACGACGATGCCTTCGACTTCCAGGCCTTCGTTGTGGTCATCCTTCAACTCTTCGATTTCCGCCATCAGGCCGTACAGTGCCTGGCGCGAGAAACTATCGCAATCGAAGGGAATCAACACACGATCGGCGGCAATCAATGCAGAAACCGCATAGAAATTCAGCGCCGGCGGGGTATCGAGGTAAATCCGGTCGTAGTCTTCGCTCAGTTCTTCAAGCAACTTACGCAGTTTGTTGATCTTGTGCTTGGCTTCAAGCTTTGGCTGCAGGTCCGCCAGTTCGGCGGTAGCGGTAATGACGTGGAGGTTATCGAACGGGGTTTCGTAGATGTCGACCTGATTCTTCTTCGAGAAGGGCCCGGAAGACAGCGTTTGCTTGAAGAAATCGGCGATGCCCATCGGGATGTCGTTACCGGTAAGCCCCGTCAGGTACTGAGTGGAGTTGGCCTGGGCATCGAGGTCCACCAGCAGGGTGCGAAAACCCTCGCTGGCACTGACCGCCGCCAGATTGCAGGCAATGCTGGATTTGCCAACGCCACCTTTCTGATTGAACACCACGCGCCGCATGTCAAAACCTCCGTGTATCAAAGAATGACCGAGTGTAGTGGTCCGCCACGTTGCTTCGCTACCTTCTCGGTAAAGGGACTACACAGTCAGTTGCCTTCTCCTGCTTGAAAAGCCCTGAACGGTCCGATAGCTCGACGCAGGAACCGACAGACGGAGCAATGATTTTGTGAATAATTACCAATCGTTCAATTTTTGCGAGCCCGCCGCTCCATCTTGCTGAGCAAAATGTAACCAGCATTTGCTACAGGTTCCCGGCACCGGGATAATGCGCGCCACTCGGCGCCAAACGCCACGCAGGGTGAGTCTCGGCTCTTGGCCACTCCCCCGCGTCAAGTAAGCCCGTGAGGGTGGGATGAATGTCTGTGATCAACTTCAACATCGCCCAATGGCGCGCCTGGGCCCCGGGGCTTGATAGCGTGAACGACTGGCAGGCCTGGAGCCGACAACCGGTCGTGCTGCCGCACAGCGATGCCGTTCCTGACGTTTCCTTTCTGCCGGCCATGCAGCGTCGTCGGCTCAGCCGCCTGGCGCGGATGGCCTTCAGTGTCGGCTGGCCATTGGCCGAAGGCCGCCAGGACCTGCCATTGGTCTTTGTTTCCCGTCACGGCGAAACGCCCCGCACCGTCGACATACTCAGTGATCTGGCCGCCGACCAGCCGCTGTCGCCGACCCAGTTCAGCTTGTCTGTGCATAACGCGATTATTGGCTTGTGGTCGATCATGCGTGGTGAAACCAGCGAAATGACGGCCTTGGCTGCCGCAGGCGATGGTCTGGAACACGGCATGCTGGAAGCTGCCGCGATGCTGGCAGAAGGCGCTCGCGCGGTACTGCTGGTGGTCACCGAAGAGCAGCCGCCCGAGGCTTACTCAACCTGGATCGACGACGTGCCGTTCCCTTATGCCGTCGGCCTGCTGATCACACCGGGTACCGACTGGCAGTTGTCCTTGAACAGCCCCCCGGATGCGTTGTCCAACCCCCGCTGGCCACACGCACTGAATCTGTTGCGTATGCTGCTCGGCCAGCAAACCACCTGCCAACATGCCTGGAAAAATCGTGTATGGACCTGGCAACGCAACCCGTGACCGAGAAAAACCGCGACGCCTATTACTGGCGCTTGCTGGCCACCGCCGCGAGCTTTGCCCTGTTCGGGTTGGGCGGGCTGTGCCTGCGCCTGGTGATTTTCCCGTTGCTGAACTGCCTGCCGGGCGACGCCCGGACCCATCGGCTGCGGGCCCGGCAAACCGTCAGCCGCTGTTTCTGGATTTTTGTGCGTTTCATGGCCCGTGCCGGGGTGCTGACCTACAACATTGAAGGCGCGGAAAAACTGGGTCGTCCCGGGCAAATGATCGTTGCCAATCACCCATCGCTGATCGACGTGGTGTTTCTGATCGGCCTGGTGCGTCACGCCAACTGCGTGGTCAAGCAAAGCCTCTGGGAAAACCCTTTCACCCGCGGACCGCTGCGCTGCACCGAATACATCAGCAACGACGGCAGCATGGACATGCTCGACGCGGCTGCCGACGCGCTGAAAGACGGCCAGACCCTGATCATTTTCCCCGAAGGAACGCGCACCCGCCCCGGCCAGGCACCGGCCTTTCATCGGGGCGGCGCGGCAATTGCCGTGCGTGGTGCGAAAATCCTCACCCCGGTCATTATCAAGGTCAACCCGACCACATTGACCAAGGCCGAGCCCTGGTATCGCATCCCAAAACGGCGCGTGCACTTCAGTTTCCGGGTCGGGGCCGATATAGACCCACAGACTTTCGCCAAGCAGGGGCCGCCTCCACAAGCCTCGCGCAAGCTCAACGATTATTTGCATTCTTACTTCATCAAGGAGCTCGCCGAAGATGAGCGATCTGAACACCCATAGCCTGCTGCTGGAAATCAAAGAGCTGATCATCGAAGCCCTGGGGCTCGAAGACATCAGCGCCGAAGACATCGGCAACGAACAGACGCTGTTCGGCGAAGGCCTGGGGCTAGACTCGGTGGACGCCCTGGAACTGGGCCTGGCCATCCAGAAAAAGTACGGCATCAAGATCGACGCCGATGCCAAAGACACACGTAATCACTTTAGTAACGTGGCGAGCCTTGCGGCGTTCGTCACCGCAAAACAGGCAGCTTGAGACCGGACCATGCAAACTCGTGACGACATTTTCAACACCCTGCGCGATGCCTTGGTCGAGCTGTTCGAGCTGGACCCCCAGCGTGTGAGCCTGGATTCCAACCTGTATCAGGACCTGGAAATCGACAGCATCGACGCGGTCGACCTGATTGATCACATCAAACGTCAGACCGGCAAGAAAATCGCCGCCGAAGAATTCAAATCGGTGCGTACCGTCAGTGATGTGGTCGAGGCGGTCTACCGTCTGGTTCAACCGGCCGCATGAGTCGACTGATTGGCCTCGGCCTGCTGCTGGCAGGCCTCTTGTATCCCTTTGCGGTGTATTTCGGCATGGAGCATTTCGCCCCCTGGCAGTTCGGCCTGCTGCTGGGTGGATTGTGGCTGGCCCGGGCGCTGACCGGCAAACGACGGCCTGGCAGCCTGTGGATGGCGACGGTGGCCATTGTGTTCTGCCTGTTGCTGGCACTGTTCGACAGCCCGGTGCTGTTGCGCTGGTATCCGGTGCTGATCAGCGCTTTCATGCTGGGGCTGTTCGGCTCGAGCCTGACATTCGGCCCACCGATCGTTGAACGCCTGGCCCGGGTACGCGAGCCACAATTGCCGGCCGAGGGCATTCGCTATACCCGTCAGGTGACCATCGCCTGGAGCGTTTTTTTTCTTTGCAACGGTTTGTGTGCCGCCGCCCTGACCCTCTGGGCGCCGCTGAGCTGGTGGACGTTGTACACCGGCCTGATTTCCTACGGATTGATAGGCCTGATGTTTGCCATTGAATGGCTGATACGAATAAGGGTACGAGGCCACCCATGAATTGGATAAAACTTGAGCACCTGCTGCTCAAGGCCCAGCCGGAGCGCGCCGTAACGACCGCTCCGGCGCTGGATCACGCCCGACTGTGCGAACAGGCACTGCGCCTGGCTGCCGGCCTGCAAGACCGGGGCGTACGGCAGATGGCCGTACACCTTGAGGATGCGGCCGACCTGGCGATCGCATTGCTTGGCGCCTGGCGTGCCGGGGTCAGCGTGCTGCTGCCGTCTGACCTGCAACCGCAGACCCGCCAACGCTGGTCAGGTGAAGTTGACCTGTGGCTGAGCGATCAGCCCGACGATGCACACCTGAGCGACTTTCGTCATCCGCCGCTGAGTGCGGCGGTGCTGGACCTCGATCACTGCCAACTCAGCCTGTGCACATCAGGCTCCAGTGGCGAACCCAAGCGCATCGAAAAACACCTGCGCCAACTGGCCAATGAAGTCGAAGCCCTGGAACAGCTGTGGGGCTCTGGCCTGGGCGCGGCGTGCATCATTGGCAGCGTCGCCACCCAGCACATCTACGGTTTGTTGTTCCGGGTGCTGTGGCCGCTGTGCGCCGGGCGCCCGTTCGTACGTCGGCAATTGGCCTTTCCGGAAGACCTGCAACGCGCCAGCCGCGAGTACCCGGCCTTCGCCTGGGTGGCCAGCCCGGCGCTGCTCAAGCGCATGGGCGACAACCTCGACTGGCCAGCCTTGAGCGCCGTGCGCCGGGTGTTTTCCTCCGGCGGCGCATTACCGGTCGAGGCTGCAAAGAGCCTGCATGAGCGCCTGGGGCAATGGCCAACGGAAATTTTCGGCAGTTCGGAAACCGGTGGCATCGCCTGGCGTCAGGGCGCTGAACTCTGGCAGCCCTTTGCCGATGTCTCGCTGACTCAAGACAGCGATGGTGCGCTGTTGATCGCTTCACCCTACTTGCCTGACGGCCATGTCGAACAGACTGCCGATTCAGCGCGCATCGCCGCCGATGGTCGCTTCGAGTTGCTCGGGCGACTGGACCGGATCGTCAAACTGGAAGAAAAACGCATCTCGCTGCCGATGCTGGAACAGGCGCTGATGGCCCATGAATGGGTCGTCGAAGCGCGGCTCGGCGTCGTTCAGGAAAACCGTGCTTCCCTGGGGACGTTGCTGGTGCTGAGCGAGGCCGGATTGCATGTGCTGCGCAATCAGGGCCGACGCAGCCTCACCGAGCCATTGCGCCAACACCTGAGCCAACACTGCGAAGCCCTGGCCCTGCCAAGACGCTGGCGCCTGCTGCGACAACTGCCGCTGAACGCCCAGGGCAAACTGCCCCAGGCCGACGTCGACGCCCTGCTGTTGGCGCCGCGCCCCAAAGCCCCGGAGGTGCTGGAGCAAGTCGAAAGCAATGGCGAGTGGAGCCTGCAACTGGCCGTGCCACCGGACCTGGCCTATTTCAGCGGTCATTTCCCCACGGCGCCGGTATTGCCTGGCGTGGTGCAGGTGGAGTGGGCGATGAGCCTGGGCCAGCAATTGATGAACCTGCCGAAAAAATTCGCCGGCATGGAGGTCCTGAAGTTCCAGCAACTGGTGCGCCCTGGAGATGAAATCCAGCTGCACCTGCGCTTCGACCCGGCGCGCGGCAAATTGTATTTCGCCTACCGCAACGAAACCGCTACGTGTTCCAGCGGGCGGATCTTGCTGGAGGCGGCACATGCATAGCCCCTGCGCCGTCGTCCCCGTGTACAACCACGAAAGCGCCATCACCACGGTGGTCGATGCCCTGATCGCCAGCAACCTGCCGTGCATTCTGGTGGACGATGCCAGCAGCCCGCGCTGCGCCCGGGTGCTGGATCGCCTGGCCCAACGTGAAATGGTTTACCTGATCCGACTCGCCGAAAACCAGGGCAAGGGCGGCGCGGTCATGACCGGCTTGCGCGAAGCGTCGCGCCTGGGTTTCAGCCATGCCCTGCAGGTGGATGCCGATGGCCAGCACGATTTGCAAGACGTCAAACGCTTCATCGAACAATCACGCCGCCACCCGCAGGCGGTGATTTGCGGTTATCCGCAATATGACGCCAGCGTGCCGAAAGGCCGTTTGTATGCGCGCTACCTGACTCACGTCATGGTCTGGATCAACACCCTGTCGTTGCAGATTCGCGACTCCATGTGTGGATTCCGGGTTTACCCGTTGCCACCGGTTCTGGCGTTGATCGAGTCAGCGAAAATCGGCAAGCGCATGGACTTCGACTCGGACATCCTGGTGCGCCTGGCCTGGCGCAATCAGCCGATGCAATGGCTGCAAACCAAAGTCCATTACCCGCTGGACGGCGTTTCACATTTTCGTATGTTCCACGACAACGTGCTGATTTCCAGCATGCATACGCGGCTGTTCTTCGGCATGTTGCTGCGTGCGCCGGTGATCCTCTGGCGACGGTGGCGGGCATGAGTGCAGACAAGCAGCACTGGGCCGATCGCGAGGAGCGCGGCAGTTTCTGGCTGATGAAGCTCACCGCATTCGGCGCCAAGGTGCTGGGCCGGCGCCTGTTGAGCCCGCTGCTGTACGGCATCGTTCTGTACTTTTTCCTGTTCGGCCGCAGCGCACGCCAAAGTGCCTGGCAATACCAGCAACGCCTGGCCGACTGGAGCGGTCGCAGCGAGTTGCGACCGAACCACTGGCGCGTGTTCGGCCAGTTCATGGCTTTCGCCGACTCCATGCTCGACAAACTCGACGTCTGGAACGGCAGGCTGAGCATCGAACACATCGAAATCGTCGACCCGGCACTGCTGCGCGACCAGTTGCGCGGTGCCCGCGGGCAGATGCTGGTGGGCGCGCACCTGGGCAATCTGGAAGTCTGCCGCGCACTGGCGGAGCTCGGCGAGAAAGTCACGATGAACGTGCTGGTACACACCAAGCACGCCGAACAGTTCAACCGTTTGCTGGGTGAAGCCGGGGCAACCAATTTGCGCCTGATTCAGGTCAGCGAACTGGACCCGGGGATCATGCTGCAACTGAGTGAACGCCTGGAACGTGGCGAGTGGCTGGCGATTGCCGGTGACCGCGTGCCGCTGCATGGCGGGCGCAGCGTGACCGTGGACTTCCTCGGTCATCCGGCCAGGTTCCCCCAGGGCCCGTGGTTGCTGGCCGGCCTGCTGAAATGCCCGATCAACCTGCTGCTGTGCCTGAAAAAGCCCGACGGCGACTATCGACTGACCATTGAACCGTTCGCTGACGCAATCGCCTGGAAGCGCAGCGACCGCGAGCAGGTCATTCATCAGTGGGCCTCCCGCTATGCCGAGCGCCTGAGTCACTATTGCCTCGAAGCGCCCCGACAATGGTTCAACTTTTACCCTTTCTGGAAGACCGATGACGACGCCAACGCTTGAGCCGGTAACCTTCGGCGAACGCCCCTTGCGCATTGAAGATGTGCTGGCACTGGCCAACCGCAAGGTGCCGACACAGTTGCAAAGCGATCCTGCATACCGCGAACGCATCGCCAAGGGCGCGCGCTTTCTGGACTCTCTGCTGGACAAGGAAGGCGTGATCTACGGCGTGACCACCGGTTATGGCGACTCCTGCGTGGTCGCGGTACCGCTGCATCACGTCGAGGCGCTGCCCCGTCATCTGTTTACCTTCCACGGCTGCGGGCTGGGCAAACTGCTAGACGCCCAGGCCACCCGTGCGGTATTGGCCGCGCGTTTGCAGTCGTTGTGCCACGGTGTTTCCGGGGTGCGCGTGGAGCTGCTGGAGCGCCTGCAGGCGTTCCTTGAACACGACATCCTGCCGCTGATCCCGGAGGAAGGTTCGGTGGGCGCCAGCGGTGATCTGACGCCGCTTTCGTACGTTGCCGCCACGCTGTCCGGCGAACGCGAAGTGATGTTCCGCGGCGAACGCCGGCAAGCTGCCGATGTGCACCGTGAGCTCGGCTGGCAGCCACTGGTGCTGCGTCCGAAAGAAGCCCTGGCATTGATGAACGGCACCGCCGTGATGACCGGTCTGGCGTGCCTGGCTTACGCCCGCGCCGATTACCTGCTGCAGCTGGCCACGCGCATCACCGCGCTCAATGTCGTTGCCCTGCAAGGTAACCCGGAGCACTTCGACGAGCGCCTGTTCGCCGCCAAGCCACATCCGGGGCAGATGCAGGTCGCCGCGTGGTTGCGCAAGGATCTGGCCATCGATGCGCCGACCGCACCCTTGCATCGCCTGCAAGACCGTTATTCCCTGCGCTGCGCGCCCCATGTGCTGGGCGTGCTGGCCGACAGCCTGAACTGGCTGCGCTCGTTCATCGAGATCGAGCTCAACAGTGCCAACGACAATCCGATCATCGACGCCGAAGCCGAGCGCGTGCTGCACGGCGGGCACTTCTACGGCGGGCACATCGCCTTCGCCATGGACAGCCTGAAAAACCTCGTGGCCAACGTCGCCGACCTGCTGGATCGGCAACTCGCGCTGCTGGTGGATGAGCGCTATAACCATGGCTTGCCGAGCAACCTGTCCGGCGCCACGGCCGACCGCGCCATGCTCAACCATGGCTTCAAGGCAGTGCAGATCGGTACCAGCGCCTGGACTGCCGAAGCACTGAAGAACACCATGCCGGCCAGCGTCTTTTCGCGCTCCACCGAATGCCACAACCAGGACAAAGTGAGTATGGGCACCATCGCCGCCCGGGATGCGATCCGCGTGCTGGAGCTCACCGAACAGGTGGCAGCCGCCACGTTGCTGGCGGCCAATCAGGGCGTCTGGCTGCGCGGCCAGGCCGAAGATGCACGACCACTGCCACCCGCCTTGGCCGCCATGCACGAAGCGCTGGCCAGGGATTTCCCGCCGGTCATCGAGGACCGCGCGCTGGAAGGCGAATTGCGCCTGTGCCTGCAGCGCATCGCCGAACAACACTGGAGGCTGCATGCGTAGCAAGGGATTCCTGCACACCGACACGGAAATCGTCGTACCGTTCTTTGACGTCGACAGCATGCACGTGGTCTGGCACGGCCATTACGTCAAATACCTGGAAGTCGCCCGCTGTGCGCTGCTGGACAGGATCGGCCACAACTACACCGCGATGAACGAGTCAGGTTATGCGTGGCCGGTGATCGACCTGCAATTGCGCTACGTGCGCGGCGCGGTGTTCGGCCAGAAACTCAACGTGCGCGCCAACCTGGTGGAGTGGGAGAACCGTTTGAAGATCAACTACCTGATCAGCGATCTGCAAAGCGGCGAACGTTTGACCCGGGCCATGTCGATACAGGTCGCCGTCGACCTCGCCAGCCGCGAGATGCAACTGGCCTCGCCGAAGGTCTTCACCGACGCTGTCGAAAGGGCCCTGCCATGATTTTCCGCCCCTCCCGCTTCCCTGTAGGAGCGAGCTTGCTCGCGATGGTCGTTAACGATGACGCTGGGCATCTGGCACCCCGCGCTGCTCTCAGGTTTTTCGCGAGCAAGCTCGCTCCTACAGTGTTCTGCGTGTTACTGGGCATTCCAGGGCTGGCCAACGCCTTCGATCTGCAACAACTCAGCGATCAACTGGCCAGGCCCGAAGTCATCCACGGAAATTTCACCCAGGAAAAACACCTGCGCGCCCTGCCCCAGCCGCTGGTCAGCAAGGGCACGTTCGTCCTGGCAAAAAACCACGGCTTGTTGTGGCTGCTGAAAACGCCACTGCAACAGGACTATCGCATCAACGCCAAAGGCATTGCCCGGCGTGACGGTATTGTTTGGCAAATGCTGCCGGGCAAAAGCGCCGGTGCCGAGCAGAACCGCTTGTTCCTGGCCGTGCTGCAAGGCGACAGCAGCGGCCTGCAACGGGATTTCGAGCTGTCCCTGAGCGGCGACGCACAGAACTGGAAGCTCACGCTGGTGCCACGCTCGATGCTGCTCAAGCAGGTGTTCAACCGGATCAACATTGCTGGCGCAGAACTGGTACACAGCATCGAACTGCTCGAAACCCAGGGCGATAGCACGTTATTGCGCATGCAGGACAGCACCGCCACCCAACCGTTGAGCGACGCGGAGCAACATGACTTTGCCCAGTGAACGGTTCCTGCCACGGCTGTTTCTGATCCTGCTGCTGGCAGTGCTCGCGCTCGCCGGTTGGCAATGGCGTGACGGCGCGCCGCTGTCGGCCAATCTGATGGAACTGGTACCCGGCACGGCGCCCGATGCCCTGGAACTGCGTGCCGAACAACGCATGCAAGAACCACTGAATCGCGAAATGCTGGTGCTGGTCGGTCATACCGATCGCCAGCAGGCCATCGCCATGGCGCAAACCCTCGGCGAGCAATGGCAGGCCAGCGGATTGTTCGAAAAGGTCCAGTGGACCCTGCAAGCCGACTTGCCGGCATTGCGCACGCAATTGCTGCAAGGTCGCCTGGCGATGCTCTCGGCGGCGGACCGACAACTGCTGGTCGATCACCCCGAGCTCTTTGTCCAGCAACGGGTGCAGGCATTGTTCGACCCGTTCAACGGTTACAGCCTGGTGCCGAGCCAGGATGACTGGCTGGGCCTGACCGGGCGCATCCAGAACAGCCAGCCGCAACGCGGTTCGGTGCAACTGGACATCGGCAGCGGCGCCTTGATTGCCGATGCCGATGGCAAGAGCTGGGTGCTGCTGCGCGCGCGCACCACCGGCAACGCCTTCGACATGAACCTGCCGCTGCAAGTGGCCGACTTGCTCGAGCACAGCCGCGAAGAAGCCGCACGGCACGACGTGCAACTACTCGCCGCCAGCGGCTTGCTGTACGCAGCCAACGGGCAACACCAGGCCAGCCGGGAGATGACCTGGGTCGGTGGCGGTGCCACCCTCGGGATTCTGTTGTTGCTGCTGCTGGCCTTCCGGCGTTGGCGTGTCTTGCTGGCATTCGTGCCGGTGCTGGTGGGCATGCTCTTCGGTGCGGTGGCCTGCGTGGCGTCGTTCGGCCATATGCACGTGATGACGCTGGTGCTGGGTTCGAGCCTGATCGGTGTGGCGGTCGATTACCCGCTGCACTATCTGTCCAAGAGCTGGAGCCTGAAACCCTGGCACAGCTGGCCTGCCCTGCGCCTGACCCTGCCCGGGTTGACCCTGAGCCTGATCACCAGCGGTATCGGTTACCTGGCCCTGGCCTGGACACCCTTCCCGGCGCTGACCCAGATCGCCGTGTTCTCTGCCGCCGGTTTGCTCGGCGCCTATTTGTCCGCCGTGTGCCTGCTGCCGGCCTTGCTCAAAGGCGTAGAGCTGCGCCCGGCACAGTGGCCATTACGCGTTTGCGAGCTTTTGCTGGGCTGTCGTGAAGCGCTGCTCAGACAGGCGAAAACACCGGTCCTGCTGGCGCTGCTGATCGCCTTTTGCGTGGGCGGCCTGTTACAGCTGAGCAGCAAGAACGACATCCGCCAGTGGATCGGCGCACCTCAACAATTGACCGACGAAGCCCGGACCATTGCACGGATCACCGGCTATCAACCCACCAGCCAGTTCTTCCTGATACGCGCCGCCAATCAGCAGCAACTGCTCGAACGCCAGAACGCGCTACGCGAACGACTGGATCAATTGATTGGCCTGGAAAAGCTCCAGGGTTATCTGTCGCTCAATCAACTGGTCAGCCCGCCGAACGAACAGCAACAGGTGCGCGAAGCGTTGAACAAACTGCCGTCGTTCTGGCAACCGTTGCTCGACATCGGCATACCGGGTGAGGCGCTGCAAGCCGAGCTGACGAAGTTACAGGCATTGCCGACCGTGGACATCGACGCTGCGCTCAGCGGCCCGTTGGCAGAGCCCTACCGGCCCCTGTGGCTGGGGCCGACCGATGACGGCGTGGCGGCGATGGTCAGTCTGCAAGGTATCAACAATCCGGCCCTGTTGCGGCTCCAGGGTGAGGATCTGCCCGGCGTGACCCTGGTGGATCGACTGGGTGAATTGAACGACGTCTTCGCGGCCACCCAAATCAGTGCCGCAGAACTGAAACTCGCCTCCTGCGTGTTGATCGTGTTGGTGCTGATCCTGCCCTTCGGCCTCGGCGGTGCGCTGCGTATCGTGTCCCTGCCGCTGCTGGCGGCGTTGTGCAGCTTGGCCAGCCTCGGCTGGCTGGGGCAGCCGTTGACCCTGTTCAGTCTGTTCGGCCTGCTGCTGGTGACGGCGATCAGCGTCGATTACGCGATCCTGATGCGCGAGCAGGTCGGCGGCGCGGCCGTGAGCCTGCTGGGCGCCCTGCTCGCGGCGTTGACCACCTGGCTGTCGTTCGGCCTGCTGGCAGTGTCGAGCACCCCGGCGGTGAGCAACTTCGGACTGTCGGTGAGCCTGGGCCTGATCTTCAGCTTCCTGCTCGCGCCATGGGCCGGTCGACAGGTGCATGAGCCCGCGGCCGTGGAGCGTGCAACGTGATGGTCGCTCTGTTCTGGGCAATGGCGCTGGCGTTGTTCGCGGTGGCGACCCGTGTCGGCCGGCATTTCGGATTGATTCCCATCGTCAGCCAGTTGCTGCTGGCGACCCTCGGCTTGCCGCTGCTGATGTATTTCTGGATCGAGCCCCACTGGCAATTGAGCGGTGCGCAGCTGGTGTCGCCGGGCTGGCTGAAGAACGTCTACAGCCTGAGCTTTGCCCTGTTGCTGGGCTACATCCTCAGCGATGTGATCGACCTGCAACTGGATCGCCAAAGCCTGAAAATCGCCCTGCCCAGCTTTTGCATTCCGTTTGCCTGCGGCCTGGCCACGGCTGTCTGGTTGTTGCCGCCGCAACCGTGGATCAGCTCGCTGGCCGTCGGCCTGCTGTTCGCCATCACCGCGATTCCGGTGTTGTACCTGTACCTGCGGCACATCGATTACCCACCCGCTGCCACCCGGCGCCTGGTGCAAACCGCGATCCTCATCGACCTCGCCTGCTGGACCCTGTTCGGCATCGCCCAGGGCAGCCTGCACCTGAGCAGCCTGCTGCTGCCACTGGCCGGCGCGTGCCTGCCGGTACTGCTGCGGCTGCTGGGCCTGCGCCAGACGTGGCTTTACAGCCTGGGCTTTTTCGCCCTGCTGGTGGTTGCTGAACACTACAAGCTCAATGCGCTGATTTTCGGCATCGGTTATGTGTTGATCATGGCCGCACTGAGGGCGCCGCTGGTGCTGCCGTTGCCTGCCATCTGGATGAGCCGTTTGCAGACGTACATCGCCATCCCGTTGATCCTCACGTTCGGCATCGTGCAGATCAACGTGCACAGCGCGATGGACAGCCTCGGCTGGATGCAATTGGCGGCCCTGCTGCTGTTGCCGATGCTGAGCAAACTGCTGGGCAACTGGCTTGGCCTCGGCTGGGCCGGGGCCTCGTTCAAGGGCGCCAGCCGCTGGCGGGAAAGTGTGCTGCTGAACATCCGCGGCTTGAGCGAGATCGTTTTTCTCAACCTGCTGCTGCAACAGCAACTCATCAGCCCGCCGCTGTACTTTGCACTGATGCTGATGGGCCTGATCGCCACGCTGCTGCCGGCCCTGACCGGCATGCACCGAATCCCCCTGAAAACCGCAGTTCCGGCAAGGAGCCCCCATGCCAACCGTTGAAATGGAAATTCGCCAGGTCGTGGTCATTGGCGCCGGTCCTTCCGGTGCCATCGCCGCCGCGTTGCTCAAGCGCAAGGGACACGATGTACTGGTGATCGAGCGTCAGCATTTTCCACGGTTTTCCATCGGTGAAAGCCTGTTGGCCCATTGCCTGGACTTCGTCGAAGAAGCGGGCATGCTCGACGCCGTCAACGCAGCCGGCTTCCAGCTGAAAACCGGTGCCGCGTTTGCCTGGGGCGAACGTTACAGCGCATTCGATTTCAGCGAGACGTTCAGCCACGGCAAATCGACGACATTTCAGGTCCAGCGCGCCGATTTCGACAAGCTGCTGGCTGATCAGGCCACGCTGCAAGGCGTGGAGATCCGCTATGGCGAAAGCATCGTCAGTGTCGACATTGATCCGGAAAAACCGCAGCTCGGCGTGCGCCGTGAAGACGGCAGCGAGTACCGCATCGAGGCTGACTTTCTGCTCGATGCGAGTGGTTACGGCCGCGTGCTGCCGCGCTTGCTCGACCTTGAGGCGCCGTCGAACTTCCCGGTGCGTCAGGCCGTGTTCACGCACGTTGAAGACCGTATCGACCACCCGGCCTTCGACCGCAGCAAGATCCTCGTGACCACTCATCCGACCCAACGCGACGTGTGGTTCTGGACCATCCCGTTCAGCAACGGGCGCTGCTCGGTCGGCGTGGTCGCCGCCGAGCAACGTTTCGCCGGCCGCAGCGACAATCTGGACGAGTGCCTGCGGGGCTTTATCGCCGAAACGCCAAGCCTGGCCGGCGTGTTGCAAAACGCACAGTGGGACACCGCGGCCCGAACCATCGGCGGTTACTCGGCCAACGTCAAAACCCTGCACGGCCCGGGCTTCGCGCTGCTGGGCAATGCCGCGGAATTCCTCGACCCGGTGTTTTCCTCCGGTGTGACAATCGCCATGCGTTCGGCGAGCATGGCCGCCGGAGTATTGCACCGCCAGCTGCAAGGCGAAGCCGTCGACTGGCAGACCGAGTTCGCCGAACCGCTCAAACGCGGCGTCGACACCTTCCGTTGCTATGTCGAAGGCTGGTACGCCGGGACCTTTCAGGATGTAATTTTCCATGAGAGCAGTTCGCCGGAAATCCGCGGAATGATCAGCTCCATTCTTGCCGGATATGCCTGGGACCCACGCAACCCGTTCGTCAGCGAGGCCCGGCGCCGGTTGAAGGTGATATCGGAATTCTGCGCAAGGGATGGGGCATGAACGACTTGAGCGACACTTACGTCGAAGAAACCCGTTTCGGCTTGTGGTTCCTGCGCAGCCGGATCTGGCAACACTATGTGCTGCGGGCGGCCATCAACGACTTGTGCAACCTGTTCAGCGAAGCGCTACCTGTCAACCCGGTGCTGCTGGATGCCGGTTGTGGCCAGGGCAAGTCATTCCCGCTGCTGCGCCAGGCCTTTGCGCCCTCGCGCCTGATCGGCATCGACGCCGACCCGCAGAGCCTGACCCAGAGCGCCGAGGAAGCGGCCCGCCAGGGCATGGACGTGGAGTTGATCGGCAGCGACTGCGCCAGCCTCAAGTTGCCGGACGCCAGTATCGACCTGCTGTTCTGTCACCAGACCTTCCATCATCTGGTGGAGCAGGAACTGGCGCTGGCCGAGTTCTACCGCGTGCTCAAGCCCGGCGGTTATCTGCTGTTCGCCGAATCCACCGAGGCTTACATTGATACCTGGGTGATCCGCTGGTTGTTCCGCCACCCCATGCACGTGCAGAAAAGCGCTGCGCAGTATCTGCAAATGATTCGTCGGCAGGGTTTCGAATTTACCGCGCAAAACGTGTCTTATCCGTATCTGTGGTGGAGTCGCGCCAAGGATTTCGGTCTGCTGGAACACTTGGGTGTGTGCAAGCCAAAACCCTTTGGCCAACGGGAAGAAACCCTGGTGAATGTGGTGGCGCGCAAGCCTTTTGAAGGAACTGTGTGATGTTCATTGCCAACCGCTTGAAACACCAAACCTGTGGGAGCGAGCTCGCTCCCACAGGGGTAACCGGTGTTATGCGATTTCTGTTACTTGCCGTAGCCCTGCTTTTGAGCGCCTGCGCCGGCCGGGCGCCGCTGCCCAAACACAATCCGGATCTGCCGTTGCCGCTGCAACTGCACATCCAGCGCTTGCAGGACGACAAGCGCCAGGACTGGGTGCTGGTGATCCAGCGCGAGGAGCCGGGTATTCGCTGGTCGATGATGGACCTGCTGGGCATTCCCCAGGCTCGCCAGAAACTGATCGACAAAACCTGGGAGTCCGATGGCTTTTTGCCGCCCAACCCGGAAGCGAGGGAGCTGTTTGCGGCGCTGCTGTTTGCGCTGACGCCAAAGGATGAACTGGCGACCAACTACCCAGCCGCCTGGCAACACGGCAGACAACGATCCCTGCCCGAGCGCTGGGACATACGCTACGCACAACCGCAGAACTTTGAATTGAAGCTTGCGAAAGGTCCGACCTATCAAGTCACGCCCCTGAGCGGTGAAGCGCCATGACGGCTTACCTCAATGCCCTCGGCTTGGTCTGCGCGCTGGGGCGCGACAGGCAGGAGGTTGCCCGCAACCTGTTTGCCGGCGACTGTGGCGGCATGCGCGAACAAGCCGGATGGGTGCCGCAACGCACGCTGCCGGTCGCAGCGGTCATGGGCGAACTGGCAACCCTTCCAGCCGACATGTCGCACCATCACAGTCGCAACAATCAGTTGTTGCTGGAAGCCACGCTGCAGATCCGCCCGGACATCGACAGCGCGATCCAGACTTACGGCCGCGATCGCATCGGTGTTGTGCTGGGCACCAGCACTTCGGGTATCGACGAAGCCAGCCAAGGCCTGGCGCATTACCTGCGTGAAAAGCAGTTCCCTGCCGAGTACGACTATCAGCAACAGGAACTCGGGGCGCCGGCAAACTTCCTCGCCGAGTGGCTGCAATTGAGCGGCCCGGCCTATGTCATTTCCACGGCCTGCACCTCCAGTGCCCGAGCCCTGATGAGCGCCCAGCGCCTGTTGGACCTGGGCATTTGCGACGCGGTGCTGTGTGGCGGTGTCGACACCTTGTGCAAGCTGACCCTCAACGGTTTTTCGGCGCTGGAAGCGGTCTCGGCACAGCGTTGCAATCCGTTTTCGGTGAACCGCAATGGCATCAACATTGGCGAAGCGGCGGTGCTGTTTTTGATGACCAAACGTGCAGGCGACAGCCAGCCGATTGCTTTGCTCGGCAGCGGCGCCAGCTCCGATGCGCATCACATTTCCGCCCCGGAGCCGACGGGGCGTGGCGCCCTGCAGGCCATGCGCAAAGCCTTGGTCCGGGCCAACCTGCAACCGGAGCAGATCGCTTATTTGAACCTGCACGGCACTGCCACCCCACACAACGACGCCATGGAAAGCCTGGCCGTGGCAACGCTGTTCCCGGCCGGCGTGCCCTGTTCGTCGAGCAAACCCATGACCGGCCACACCCTCGGTGCAGCCGGGGCGCTGGAAGCGGCGTTCTGTTGGTTGAGCCTGAGCGCAGACAACCGCGAGCATGCCCTGCCACCGCACGTCTGGGACGGGCAGCCCGACCCCGAACTGCCGCCACTGCAATGGGTGACCCCGGCCACTCGCCTGACGTCCATTGCACCCCGCTACCTGATGAGCAATTCCTTTGCCTTCGGTGGCAACAACGTCAGCCTGATTATCGGAGACGCCCCATGATTGACTGGCCGCTCGCCGAACTGCTGCCCCACGCTGGCGACATGATCCTCATCGATCGGATCCTGGCGTTCGATGAAGAGCAGATTCACACCCGCCTGACCGTCAAGCCCGATGGCCTGTTCAACCTCCCCGACGGCAGCCTGCCGGCCTGGGTCGGCATTGAGCTGATGGCCCAGAGCGTGGCCGCCTTTGCCGGCTGCCAAGCGCGTCAGCGCGGTGATGCGGTGGAATTGGGCTTCCTGCTCGGCAGCCGCAAATTCGAATGCAACGTTGAAAGCTTCCCGGCCGGTACCGAGTTGACCATCCACGGGATCCGCTCCCTGGAGGACGATAATGGCATGGGCGTGTTCGAGTGCCACATCAACGCCCACGGGATCCACGCCACCGCCCGTCTGAACGTATATCGCCCACCCCATGCCGCTCAATATCTCCATGAACCCGAAGGAGTCCAGTCATGACTGAATCCGTACTGGTCACCGGTTCCAGCCGTGGCATCGGCCGCGCCATCGCCTTGCGTCTGGCCCAAGCCGGGCACGACATCGTGCTGCATTGCCGCAGCGGCCTGGCCGACGCCGAAGCCGTCAAGGCCGAAGTCGAGGCCTTGGGCCGTTGTGCGCGCATCCTGCAGTTCGACGTGGCCGACCGCGCCCGTTGCAAGGAAGCTCTCGAAGCAGACGTGGAAACCCACGGCGCCTATTACGGCGTGGTGCTCAATGCCGGCCTGACCCGCGACGGTGCTTTTCCGGCCCTGAGCGAGGAAGACTGGGATGTGGTGATGCGCACCAACCTCGACGGCTTCTACAACGTGCTGCACCCGGTGATGATGCCGATGATTCGTCGTCGCGCCGCCGGGCGGATTGTCTGCATCACCTCGGTGTCGGGGCTGATCGGCAACCGTGGCCAGGTCAACTACAGCGCCTCGAAGGCCGGGTTGATCGGCGCGGCCAAGGCATTGGCGATTGAATTGGGCAAGCGCAAAATCACCGTCAACTGTGTCGCACCCGGTCTGATCGACACCGCCATGCTCGACGAAAACGTGCCGCTGGAAGAACTGATGAAAATGATCCCCGCACAACGCATGGGCACCCCTGAAGAGGTGGCCGGCGCGGTGAATTTCCTGATGTCGGCGGAAGCCTCGTACATCACCCGGCAGGTTCTGGCCGTCAACGGAGGCCTGTGCTGATGAAGCGCGTCGTCGTCACCGGCATGGCCGGCATCACCTCACTGGGCAGCGATTGGGACACCATCGCCGGCAACTTCGCGGCCAACCGCAGTGGCATCCGCCGGATGGACGAGTGGGATCGTTTCACCGAACTCAACACGCGCCTGGCTGGCCCCATCGATGACTTCAAGGTGCCCAGCCACTGGACCCGCAAGCAACTGCGCAGCATGGGCCGGGTCTCACGGCTTGCCGTGGGTGCGGCGGAGATGGCGCTGGCCGACGCCGGCCTGTTGGGCGACGAGTCAATCAAGGACGGGCGCATGGGCGTCGCCTGCGGTTCCTCGACCGGCAGCACCGACGAGATCAAGGCGTTCGGCAACATGCTGCTCAACTCGGTGGCCGAAGGCCTGAACGCCAACTCCTACGTGCGGATGATGCCGCACACCACTGCGGCGAACATCAGCATCTTCTTCGGCCTCACCGGTCGCCTGATTCCCACCTCCAGCGCCTGCACCAGCGGCAGTCAGGGCATCGGCTATGCCTACGAGGCCATCAAGTTCGGGCGTCTGCCACTGATGCTCGCTGGCGGCGCCGAAGAACTGTGCCCGACCGAAGCCATGGTCTTCGACGCGCTCTACGCCACCAGCCTGAAGAACGACACCCCACAGCGCAGCCCGCGCCCTTACGACACTGCGCGCGACGGCCTGGTGATCGGAGAAGGCGGCGGCATGCTGGTGCTCGAAGAACTGGAACACGCCCTGGCCCGTGGCGCACGTATCCATGCCGAGATCGTCGGTTTCGGCAGCAATGCCGATGGCCAGCACACCACCCGTCCCGAACAAATCACCATGCGCCGCGCCATGGAACTGGCCCTGGAAGACGCCGGGCTGAAACCTTCGGATATCGGCTACGTCAACGGCCACGGCACCGCCACCGAACAGGGCGACATCGCCGAGACCCTGGCCACCAGCAGCCTGTTCGGTGAACACATGTCGATCAGCTCGCAAAAAAGCTTCCTCGGCCACACCCTCGGCGCCTGCGGTGCGCTGGAATCGTGGTTCAGCATCGAAATGATGAACCGCGACCTCTATGCCCACACCTTCAACCTCGACGAAGTCGACCCGCACTGCGGCAAACTCGACTACCTGCGCGGCGAGTTTCGGCAGATGAGCAACCGGTACGTGATGAACAATAACTTTGCGTTTGGCGGGGTTAATACGTCACTGATTTTCAAGCGCTGGCCGTAACCTGAAATATTTCCCCTGTAGGAGCGAGCCTGCTCGCGAAAAACGTCCGGGCAACGCGTTCATTCAGGCTGCCCGCGTTATCGTTGACGTCCATCGCGAGCAGGCTCGCTCCTACAAAGGTTTACGGTGGATCAAGGTTATCCAGCACCCGATTCACCGCCATTTCCCCCAACATGATCGACTGCTGAATCCCCAACAGTGTGTGGCCCTGCGAGCCCTTCAGGTCTCTGGCGAAGTCACTGGCCATGACATTGGCTGATGCCAGCGACACGCAGGCGTATTCCAGCAGGGTGTGGTTGTCGATGTCGGGGGCGATGAGAAAAATTGGGCTGGGCCGATGTGGCGGGTCCGGATCGGTATCCGGTGGCTTTGGTGTATGGGGCATGATTCAGCGTCCTGAAAAAGAAGGGTGGCAGCTGTACGCAGGTTAGTAGACCGGTCCACATCAATCCGGCGCACCCGAAGGCGCCCTGCGCACAGCTACCGTCAAGGGCAGGTATAGAGATACCTGCCTATCAGGAGCGCCAATGCGCTAGATATGGAAAGCGGGCTACTAAACCCGGCCACTGACAATCAGTGACGCGAATCAAGTTAGCGATGCCCCTCAAAGCGCACAAGCCGGCGGATTCTGGAGTAGTTGTAGGCAGCGCCGCAAGGCGCTGTAGCCTGTCCGGAACAGTTCAGAAATGTCCCACAAACAGTGGTAAAGCTTCTGATCTTCTGTAGGAGCGAGCTCGCTCGCGATGGTCGTTAACGAAGACGCGTGCTTCCTGGATGCACGCGGCGCTCTTCAGTCCATCGCGAGCAGGCTCGCTCCTACAGTGCGAAAGAAACATCTACGAGCAATGAATCGCCACAAACCATGCCCCGCAAAGAAATGACACATTCGGAAACCGGAGTACGTCATTTCGGAAACGCCCCACAATCAGAATTTTGGGTTCGCGTTAGAGTCATGACCCTCTGCGATATCTCGGAACACACGCCACCATGATGACGATCAATACAAGCAATCCGGCGTTGTACATCACGACATTGGTAGCCTCCAGTGCGATGACCTATTACATGGTTTATTCAAATTTCATCGATGGTATCTACCCGACCGACCGGGACTCGATAGCGATTCCACTGGTTGCAACTACCGGGTTACTGGCGATGCTTTTACTGCTATCCCTAAGCCAATACCCCCTGTACAAGCAACTGAAGTCCGGAAAACCATCAAGCCTGATTGCAACTTCATTCGCGCTCCTTGCAACGACAATTTCATCCATGCTGCTTATCGAAAGCACAAATTACTGGTTCAGCCCGAATCACTTCACCCTTTCCACGCTGTACTTCATCACGCTCTCGACCTATCTGTTCCAACAATTCAAATTGTACAAAAGGCTCGTCTCGCCGCTAAAACAAGATTCCCAAAGGGGGTAATCCGGTTGATAGAGCATTCATCAGCGTTTTTACGCCACGGGCTCAACCTTGCGCGTCAACAACTCCACAAACGCCCTCGCCATCGGCGACTTCTGATCCTTGCGCTGAACTAGCCACACCGCCGACACCGCCGCCGGATCCAGCAGCGGTCGATAGACCACGCCATCAATGCGCATCCGCTGATAGGACGCCGGCAGCACCGACACACCGAGCCCCGCCGCTACCAACCCGATGATGGTCATCGCCTCACCGGCCTCCTGGGCGAAATGCGGGCTGAAGCCGGCGTCACGCGCCAGGCTGAGCAATTGGGCGTACAAGCCGCTGCCGTAGCTGCGTGGAAAAAACACAAAGGGCTCAAGGGCCAGGGCTGAAAGATACAAGCCCTCCTCGCTGCCCTCTACCAACGGGTGCTTGGAGCTCAGCACCGCGACCAGCGGTTCGCGCATCAGCTCGACCACGCTGAGGCAGTCCGGCAGCCCGAGCGGGCGCATGATCCCGACTTCAATCGACTCGTCCACCAGCGCATCGGCCACCTGGGTGCTGCTCATTTCCCGCAGGTTCAGGTGCACCGCCGGGAAACGCTGGCGAAACGAGAAGATCGCCTGCGGAATCGTCGAGTTGAAGGGTGCCGACGAGGTGAAGCCGATTTTCAGTTCACCCAACTCACCCAGTTGCGCCCGTCGCGCGACATCCGCCGCTTTGTCGACCTGCGCCAGCACCAACCGCGCCTCTTCGAGAAACAACCGACCGGCCTCGCTCAGTTCGACCCGACGATTGGTACGCTCGAACAGCCGGGCGCCGACTTCCTGTTCCAGCGCCTGAATTTGCTGGCTCAGCGGTGGCTGGGAGATGCCCAGCACCTGTGCGGCGCGGCCGAAGTGCAGTTCTTCGGCGACGGCGATGAAGTAGCGCAGATGACGCAATTCCATGAAAACCTCATTAGGTCGTAGAAGCTATCAAACAGGTCGAACAATATATTGGATTGAATCATTAGCCAGCTATATGCTTTTTTCATTGCCTGACCGGCTGCGCTCCTCCGAGGTCCACCGTGAAAACCGCTTCCGCCCCGCTTGCTCAAGTAGCTCCTCCCGCCGCACCGGACGATGTCGTCGTCGGACTGAAAGAGATCTACATCGAAAAAGGCACGCCGGCGTTCATGCGCACGGTGCTGGCGCTGTTCTGCGGCGGCTTCGCGACCTTCGCCCTGCTCTACTGCGTACAACCGATGATGCCGCTGTTGTCCCACGAATATTCCATCAACGCGGCGCAAAGCAGCCTGATCCTTTCCGTGGCCACCGGCATGCTAGCTTTCGGCCTGCTGATCACCGGGCCGATCTCCGACCGCGTCGGGCGCAAGCCGGTGATGGTCGCCGCGCTGTTCGCCGCCGCCCTGTGCACCATTGCCAGTGCGATGCTGCCGAGCTGGCACGCGGTGCTGGCGATGCGGGCGTTGGTGGGGCTGTCTTTGAGCGGCCTGGCGGCAGTTGCCATGACCTACCTGAGCGAAGAGATTCACCCGCAACACATCGGTCTGGCGATGGGGTTGTACATCGGCGGCAACGCGATTGGCGGGATGTGCGGGCGCCTGATTACCGGGGTGTTGATCGACTTTGTCAGTTGGCACACGGCAATGCTGGTGATCGGCGGCCTGGCCCTGATTGCGGCGGCGGTGTTCTGGAAAATCCTCCCCGAGTCGCGCAACTTCCGCGCCCGCTCGTTGCACCCGCGCAGCCTGCTCGACGGCTTCACCATGCACTTTCGCGATGCCGGCTTGCCGCTGCTGTTCCTTGAAGCCTTTGTGCTGATGGGTGCGTTCGTCACACTGTTCAATTACATAGGCTATCGTCTGCTGGCCGAGCCGTATCACATGGAACAGGCGTACGTCGGGATGCTCTCGGTGGTGTACCTGTCGGGTATCTACAGCTCGGCGAAAATCGGCGCCCTGGCCGACAAGCTCGGTCGACGCAAAATGCTCTGGAGCACTATTGCCCTGATGATCGCCGGCCTGGCCCTGACGATGTTCACGCCGCTGCCGCTGGTGATCATCGGCATGCTGGTGTTCACCTTCGGTTTCTTCGGTGCCCATTCGGTGGCCAGCAGCTGGATCGGCCGCCGCGCCACCAAGGCCAAGGGGCAGGCGTCGTCGCTGTACCTGTTCAGCTACTACGCCGGATCGAGTATTGCAGGCACGGCGGGTGGGGTGTTCTGGCATCTGGGTGGCTGGAACGGCATCGGGCTGTTCATTGGCGGGTTGCTGGTGGTGGCGTTGCTGATTGCGTTGAAATTGGCAAAGCTGCCGCTGCTGGGCGGCCACACCTTGTAGGAGCAGCCGGTCGACGCTCGATTGCTCGCGAAAAACGTCAACGATAAGCCGGGTTGCCTGACGAACCGAGGCGCTCTGACGTCCATCGCGAGCTAGCTCGCTCCTACAAGGATCGTGGAGATACAAAAACGCCCGGCATTGGCCGGGCGTTTTTTATTGGGTGCTGATCACTCGTGATACTGCGCCGACAATTCATGCACGGCACGCAGGAACGCACCAGCATGTTCCGGATCGACTTCCGGCGTGATGCCATGGCCGAGGTTGAACACGTGGCCGCTGCCTTTGCCGTAGCTGGCCAGAATACGTCCAACTTCAGCGCGAATGGCTTCCGGTTTGGCGTAGAGCACGGTCGGGTCCATGTTGCCTTGCAAGGCAACCTTGTCGCCGACACGGGCGCGGGCGTTGCCGATGTCGCAAGTCCAGTCCAGGCCGAGGGCATCAGCGCCGGCGTCGGCAATGCTTTCCAGCCACAGGCCGCCGTTCTTGGTGAACAGGATCACCGGTACCTTGCGACCTTCGTGTTCGCGGATCAGACCGCTGACGATTTTGCGCATGTAGGCCAGGGAGAATTCCTGATACGCCGCGGCGGACAGGTTGCCGCCCCAGGTATCGAAGATCTGCACCGCTTGTGCACCAGCCATGATCTGGCCATTGAGGTAGCTGGTGACCGACTGTGCGAGCTTGTCCAGCAGCAGGTGCATGGCTTGCGGGTTGTCGTAGAGCATGGCCTTGGTCTTGCGGAAGTCTTTCGACGAGCCGCCTTCGACCATGTAGGTGGCCAGGGTCCACGGGCTGCCAGAGAAGCCGATCAACGGCACACGGCCATTGAGTTCGCGGTGGATGGTGCTGACCGCGTCCATCACGTAACCGAGGTCTTTCTGCGGATCGGGAATCGGCAGGGCTTCGATGTCGGCGAGGGTGCTGACGACTTTCCTGAAGCGCGGACCTTCGCCGCTTTCGAAGTACAGGCCTTGGCCCATGGCATCGGGGATGGTCAGGATGTCGGAAAAGAGGATCGCCGCGTCCAGTTGCGGATAGCGGTCGAGCGGCTGCATCGTGACTTCGCAAGCGAACGCCGGGTTCATGCACAGGCTCATGAAATCGCCGGCCTTGGAACGGCTGGCGCGATATTCAGGCAGGTAGCGGCCGGCCTGACGCATCATCCACACGGGGGTGACGTCTACGGGTTGCTTGAGCAGGGCGCGGAGGAAACGGTCGTTCTTCAGGGCAGTCATGTCGGCATCCGGAAAAAAAGTGAGGGCATTTTCTCAGAGCCGGGCGCAAAAGGCACGGATGCAGGTCAGCCTTTTGTCTATCGGGTCAATTTGTCGCAATGGAACACGGTTTTCGTCACACAACAAAACACTGTGGGAGCTGGCTTGCCAGCGATACAGACACCTCGGTTTGTCAGATAGACCGAGGTGATGCTATCGCTGGCAAGCCAGCTCCCACAGGTATTGCATTTCAATCTGTTGGAAAGTGATCAGACGCCCAGGTAATCCAGGATCCCTTCAGCCGCATTGCGGCCTTCGAAGATCGCCGTCACCACCAGGTCGGAACCGCGAACCATATCGCCACCGGCGAAGATTTTCGGGTTGCTGGTCTGGTGCTTGTACTGACCTTGCTCGGGCGCAACAACGCGGCCCTGGCTGTCGGTCTGGATCTCGAACTGCTCGAACCACGGCGCCGGGCTTGGACGGAAACCGAAGGCGATGACCACGGCGTCAGCCGGGATGATCTCTTCGGAACCCGGGATCGGCTCGGGGCTGCGACGGCCACGGGCGTCCGGCTCGCCAAGACGGGTCTCGACCACTTTCACGCCTTCGACCTTGTCTTCACCGACGATGGCAATCGGCTGGCGGTTGTAGAGGAACTTCACGCCTTCTTCCTTGGCGTTCTTCACCTCTTTGCGCGAGCCCGGCATGTTCGCTTCGTCACGACGATAGGCGCAGGTCACCGATTTGGCACCCTGGCGGATCGAAGTACGGTTGCAGTCCATCGCCGTGTCGCCACCGCCCAGTACCACGACCTTCTTGCCTTTCATGTCGACGAAATCTTCCGGCGACTTTTCAAAGCCCAGGTTGCGGTTGACGTTGGCGATCAGGAAGTCCAGCGCGTCGTACACGCCCGGCAGGTCTTCACCGGCAAAGCCGCCCTTCATGTAGGTGTAGGTGCCCATGCCCATGAATACGGCATCGTATTCTTCGAGCAGTTGCTCCATGGTCACGTCCTTGCCCACCTCGGTGTTGAGGCGGAATTCGATGCCCATGCCGCTGAAGACTTCGCGACGATTGCTCAGTACGGTCTTTTCCAGCTTGAACTCGGGGATACCGAAGGTCAGCAGGCCGCCGATTTCCGGGTTCTTGTCGAACACCACCGGGGTCACGCCGCCGCGCACCAGCACGTCGGCACAACCCAGGCCCGCCGGGCCCGCGCCGATGATCGCGACACGCTTGCCGGTCGGCTTGACCTTGGACATGTCCGGGCGCCAGCCCATGGCGAACGCGGTGTCGGTGATGTACTTCTCCACCGAACCGATGGTCACCGCGCCGAAGCCGTCATTGAGGGTGCAGGCACCCTCGCACAGACGGTCCTGCGGGCACACCCGGCCGCAGACTTCCGGCAGGGTGTTGGTCTGGTGCGACAGCTCGGCGGCCTGGAGGATGTTGCCCTCGGCCACCAGCTTCAGCCAGTTGGGAATGAAGTTGTGCACCGGGCACTTCCATTCGCAATACGGGTTACCGCAACCCAGGCAGCGGTGGGCCTGGTCGGCCGACTGCTGGGGTTTGAACGGTTCGTAGATTTCCACGAACTCTTTCTTGCGTTGACGCAACAGTTTCTTCTTCGGATCCTTGCGCCCGACCTCGATGAACTGGAAGTCATTATTCAGACGTTCAGCCATTTTAAAACCTCATCAAACTCTTCAGGCGCATATCACTGCGGGTTGGCACGGGTGCTGGAAAGCAACGATTTCAGGGAGGCAGCCTTTGGCTTGACCAACCAGAAACGGCGCACGTAATCGTCGAGGTTCTCGGCGAGTTCACGACCCCACTCGCTGTCGGTTTCCTCGACGTACTCGTTCAGCACGCGTTGCAAATGGCTGCGGTAGGCTTCCATCGCCTCGCCGCTGATCCGCTGGATTTCCACCAGTTCGTGGTTGACCCGGTCAACGAAGGAGTTGTCCTGGTCGAGCACGTAGGCGAAACCGCCGGTCATGCCAGAGCCGAAGTTGTAACCGGTCTTGCCCAATACGCAGACGAAACCACCGGTCATGTACTCGCAGCAGTGATCGCCAGTACCTTCCACCACAGTGTGGGCACCGGAGTTACGCACGGCGAAGCGTTCGCCAGCGGTGCCAGCGGCGAACAGCTTGCCGCCAGTGGCGCCGTACAGGCAGGTGTTACCGATAATGGCACTGTCCTGAGTACGGTAGACGCTGCCCTTCGGCGGAACGATCACCAGCTTGCCGCCGGTCATGCCCTTGCCGACGTAGTCGTTGGCGTCGCCTTCCAGGTACATGTTCAGGCCGCCGGCGTTCCACACGCCGAAGCTCTGCCCGGCCGTGCCCTTGAAGCGGAAGGTGATCGGCGCATTCGCCATACCCTGGTTGCCGTGCTTGCGCGCGATTTCGCCGGAGATCCGCGCACCGATGGAACGGTCGCAGTTGCAGATATCCAGGGCAAATTCGGCACCGCTCAGGTCGTTGATCGCCGAGGTGGCCATGTCGACCATTTTCTCGGCCAGCAGGCCTTTGTCGAATGGCGGGTTGCGGTCTACACCACAGAATTGCGGTTTGTCCGCCGGCACGTGGTCGCTGCCCAGCAACGGGGTCAGGTCCAGGTGATGTTGCTTGGCGGTCTGGCCTTCGAGGACTTCCAGCAGATCGGTCCGGCCGATCAGCTCTTCGAGGGAACGCACACCCAGCTTGGCCAGCCACTCACGGGTTTCTTCGGCGACGTAGGTGAAGAAGTTCACCACCATGTCGACGGTGCCGATGTAGTGATCCTTGCGCAGCTTCTCGTTCTGAGTCGCGACGCCGGTGGCGCAGTTGTTCAGGTGGCAGATGCGCAGGTACTTGCAGCCCAGGGCGATCATTGGCGCGGTGCCGAAGCCGAAGCTTTCAGCGCCGAGGATCGCAGCCTTGATCACGTCGAGGCCGGTTTTCAGGCCGCCGTCGGTCTGTACCCGGACTTTGCCGCGCAGGTCGTTGCCGCGCAGGGTCTGGTGGGTTTCGGCCAGGCCGAGTTCCCACGGAGCGCCCGCGTATTTGATCGAGGTCAGCGGCGATGCACCGGTACCGCCGTCGTAGCCGGAGATGGTGATCAGGTCTGCGTAGGCCTTGGCCACGCCGGCGGCGATGGTGCCGACGCCCGCTTCTGCGACCAGCTTCACCGAGACCAGCGCCTGCGGGTTGACTTGCTTCAGGTCGAAAATCAGCTGCGACAAGTCTTCGATCGAGTAGATGTCGTGATGCGGTGGCGGCGAAATCAGGGTCACGCCCGGCACTGCATAACGCAGCTTGGCGATCAGGCCGTTGACCTTGCCGCCGGGCAGTTGACCGCCCTCGCCTGGCTTGGCGCCCTGGGCGACCTTGATCTGCAGCACTTCAGCGTTGACCAGGTACTCCGGGGTTACACCGAAACGGCCAGTCGCCACTTGCTTGATTTTCGAGCTCTTGATGGTGCCGTAGCGCGCCGGGTCTTCGCCGCCTTCGCCGGAGTTGGAACGCGCGCCGAGGCGGTTCATGGCTTCGGCCAGGGCTTCGTGAGCTTCCGGCGACAGGGCGCCCAGCGAAATACCGGCGGAGTCGAAGCGCTTGAGCACCGATTCCAGCGGTTCGACTTCGCTCATGTCCAATGGAGTGTCGAGGGTTTTGACTTTCAGCAGGTCGCGGATCATCGACACCGGACGGTTGTCCACCAGCGACGTGTATTCCTTGAACTTGCTGTAGTCGCCCTGTTGCACGGCGGCTTGCAGGGTGTTGACCACGTCCGGGTTGTAGGCGTGGTACTCGCCACCGTGGACGAACTTCAGCAGGCCACCCTGCTGGATCGGCTTGCGCGGGCTCCAGGCTTCGGTGGCCAGGGCTTTCTGCTCGGCTTCGATGTCGACGAAACGCGCGCCCTTGATGCGGCTTGGAACGCCCTTGAAGCTCAGGTTGCAGACTTCTTCGGACAGGCCGATGGCCTCGAACAACTGCGCACCGCGGTACGAAGTGATAGTCGAGATGCCCATCTTCGACAGGATCTTGAGCAGGCCCTTGGTGATGCCTTTACGGTAGTTCTTGAACACCTCGTAGAGGTCGCCCAGAACTTCGCCGGTGCGGATCAGGTCACCCAGCACTTCGTACGCGAGGAACGGATAAACGGCGGAGGCACCGAAACCGACCAGCACGGCAAAGTGATGCGGATCGCGCGCAGTCGCGGTTTCCACGAGGATGTTGGAGTCGCAACGCAGGCCTTTTTCGGTCAGGCGATGGTGCACCGCGCCGGTAGCCAGGGAAGCATGGATCGGCAACTTGCCAGGGGCGATGTGACGGTCACTCAAGACCACCTGGGTACGACCGGAACGCACGGCTTCTTCAGCCTGATCGGCAACATTGCGGATCGCCGCTTCCAGACCGACGCTTTCGTCGTAGTTGAGGTCGATGATCGCGCGCTCGAAGCCCGGGCGATCGAGGTTCATCAGCGAACGCCACTTGGCCGGGGAAATGATCGGCGAGCTGAGGATCACGCGCGAGGCGTGTTCCGGCGACTCCTGGAAAATGTTGCGCTCGGCACCGAGGCAGATCTCCAGCGACATGACGATGGCTTCACGCAACGGGTCGATCGGCGGGTTGGTAACCTGCGCGAACTGCTGGCGGAAGTAGTCGTACGGCGTACGCACGCGCTGGGACAGCACGGCCATCGGCGTATCGTCGCCCATCGAGCCCACGGCTTCGTAGCCTTGCTCGCCGAGCGGACGCAGCACCTGGTCGCGCTCTTCGAACGTGACCTGGTACATCTTCATGTATTGCTTGAGCTGGTCGACGTCGTAGAACGCCGAACCGTGGTCGTTGTCTTCCATGGTCGCCTGGATGCGCAGGGCATTCTTGCGCAGCCATTGCTTGTACGGATGACGGGACTTGAGGCGGTTGTCGATGGCGTCGGTATCGAGGATCTGCCCGGTTTCGGTGTCCACGGCAAAGATCTGGCCAGGTCCCACACGGCCCTTGGCGATCACGTCTTCAGGCTGGTAGTTCCAGACACCGATTTCCGAGGCCAGGGTGATGAAACCGTTCTTGGTGGTGACCCAGCGCGCCGGACGCAGACCGTTACGGTCGAGCAGGCACACCGCGTAACGACCGTCGGTCATGACCACGCCGGCCGGGCCGTCCCACGGCTCCATGTGCATCGAGTTGTACTCGTAGAACGCACGCAGGTCCGGGTCCATGGTCTCGACGTTCTGCCACGCTGGCGGAATGATCATCCGCACGCCACGGAACAGGTCGATGCCGCCGGTGACCATCAGCTCGAGCATGTTGTCCATGCTCGAAGAGTCGGAACCAACGCGGTTGACCAGCGGGCCGAGCTCTTCCAGGTCCATCAAATCGTTGGTGAACTTGGTGCGACGGGCCACGGCCCAGTTGCGGTTGCCGGTGATGGTGTTGATCTCGCCGTTGTGCGCCAGGAAGCGGAACGGTTGGGCCAGCGGCCATTTCGGCAGGGTGTTGGTGGAGAAGCGCTGGTGGAACACGCAAATCGAAGTTTGCAGGCGCTCATCGCTCAGGTCCGGATAGAAGGCGGTCAAATCCGCCGGCATCATCAGGCCTTTGTAAATGATGGTCTTGTGGGAAAAGCTGCACACGTAGTGATCGACGTCGGCGGCGTTGGCCACGGACGAACGACGACGGGAGGTGAACAGCTTGACGGCCATATCCTGATCGCTCAGGCCTTCACCGCCGATGAACACTTGCTCGATTTGCGGCAGGCGCTCAAGGGCCAGGCGGCCGAGGACGCTGGTGTCGATCGGCACTTTGCGCCAGCCGACCAGTTGCAGGCCGGCAGCCAGGATCTCGCGGTTCATGTTCTCGCGAGCGGCTTCGGCCTTGACCGGGTCCTGGTTGAAGAAAACCATGCCCACCGCGTATTGCTTGGGCATTTCGACGCCGAAGGTTTCCTGGGCGATGGCTCGCAGGAACACGTCCGGTTTTTGAATCAGCAGACCGCAACCGTCACCGGTCTTGCCGTCGGCATTAATCCCACCGCGGTGGGTCATGCAGGTCAGGGCCTCAATGGCCGTTTGCAAAAGGGTATGACTGGGCTCGCCCTGCATATGGGCTATCAGGCCGAAACCGCAGTTATCCTTGAATTCATCTGGTTGGTACAGACCTGCTTTCATAGACACTTTCTCACCAGGCTGCCTCTGATCGAGGCAAATTTCTTTTCAATTCAACCACTTGCCATCCGCGCCGAACGTACGCCAGCTTTGCGGGGGCAAAAGGGAGGTCATTGTACACACCGACACTTGGCCCCACAAATTTGACGACGAAATGTCGCAAATCCATGTCGCATTTGTGAAAGGTTTAAAGCGATCTGCTGTGCTAGTCAAAACTTTTTTTTATTTTGACCGCAACGACTCAAAGACTACTGTGACGCAGACACCACAAGGCACGCAGCCCGGAGGGCTGCGCGCACTTGTAGAAATTTTGAGGTGCTTGGAGAGGCGGCCTGGGTAAGGCCGCCGAATCTTCAGCGAGTTGTTGCCAGTTCCTGTTGGACGCTGGCGACAGTGCGAGGCCAAGGTTTACCAGCCTGAACCTTCGCTGGCAAGGCCTTGATGGCGGAAACGGCTGCATCACGATTGGCGAAGTTGCCGTAGGTGATCACGTAAAGCGGCTTGCCATTGAGGACTTTCTTGAAATAACGGTACTCGCCGCCCTGCTCCTTGACGAAGCTTTGTGCGGCAGTTTCGGAACTGGTGCCGAGGATTTGCACCACGTAGTTGCCCGGCGCTTGACCTGCGTACCAGGTGCCGCCTGCAGCCTTGGCCACCGGAGCCGGTTTCTCGACAGGCTTGGTCGCCGCAGCAACGGCTGGCTTGGCTGGCGCCGGTGCAGGCTTGGCCACTGGAGCAGGCGCTGGCTTGGCGGTGGCGATCTGAGTCGGCGCAGGGGTCGGCTTGGCCGCTGGCGTCGGTGCAGGGCCAGCAGGAACGCCCACAGGCGGTGCTGTGGTGGTAACGGTCGGCGGCGTAGCGCTGGAACCTTCGACCGGCACGCCATCGTCACCCTCGGTGATGCCGCCCGCGGCTTCAGCGAGCGGGCCACGCATGACCGGTTGCGAGTTGCCGACCAACGGCAACGGCATCGGTTGCGTGTTGCCGGCAAATTCGACGGCCGGAGCACCGCCATTCGCTGTCGGCTGACCCTGACCGAGCGGCAGTTGCGCCTGCTCGTTGGCCGGTGCACCCGTGGTCGGTGCCTTGTTGCGACCCGGCATCAACCAGGCGGCAGCTACCGCGACCACGACAACAGCGGAAATCGCCAATACGTGTTTCTTCGGCATATTGAACCCCATTTTTGGACGCTTGACCGCTGTGCGGCTGGCGATCATGGCTTCGATCATTGCATCGCGGGCCGCCTGGTTGATGCTGCCAGGCCAGCCTTCGGAGCTTTCGTGAATATCAGAGATCTGATCTGCGGTGAAAAGTTCGATACCGCGGCCAGCGCCTTCAAGCCGCTGCTCCAGATATTCGCGGGTTTCTTCCTCGGTGTAGGGTTGCAGTTCGATGACATGGAAACGCTCTTCCTCGAGGTGCAAAGCCTCAAGCTGAGCAATCATCGAGGATTCACCGAACAGGAACACATGCGGACGGCCTTCAGGCGCGCCGGCAGCCAGGATCATCAGAGCCTCGAGGGCGGACTCGTCGAGCTGTTCGGCGTCATCGACCAGCAGATAGACTTCTTGCCCGGTCAGAGCAAGCTGCACCACTTGCGCCAGAATGGCGTCAACATCAGCCTGGCCGACGTTCAGCGCCTGGGCCACCTGGCGCAACACCCCGGCCGCATCGCCGGCACCGCGGGCAGAAACCACCACACTTTGTACCGATTGCTTGTTGGTGCTGGCGACCAGGGCCTGACGCAACAGGGTCTTGCCACTGCCCTCGGGACCGGTGACCACCAGCAGCAACTGGCTGTAACGGGCCAAGTGATGCAATTGTCCCAGCACGGGCTTGCGCTGGGCCGGGAAAAATTTGAAGCCAGGCACCCGTGGAGCAAAAGGGTCATGACTCAACTGGTAATGGCCGAGGAAAGCCTCGTCGGCATGCAAACTAGTCATCGCGTTCTTATTAACCTTTAAGCTGGGCCAGGGCGCGGTAGTCTGCCCCCAGCGTGGCCTGTAGAACCTCTTTCGGATAATCGTCGGTCACCACCGCTTCACCCATGTGGCGCAGCAGCACCAGGCGCAAACGACCGTCGATCACTTTTTTATCTATGGACATGTGTTCGAGGAAATCGGCTTCTGTCATCTCTTCTGGCGGAATGACCGGCAGCCCCGCACGCTGGAACAGACGAATGCCGCGATCGCGCTCCTGCTCGCTGATCCAGCCCAGTCGCGTGGACATTTCCAGCGCCATTACGGTGCCAGCAGCCACAGCCTCACCATGAAGCCACACACCATAGCCCATGTGGGTTTCGATGGCGTGGCCAAAAGTGTGGCCCAGGTTCAGCGTGGCACGAACACCCGTCTCTTTCTCATCGGCACCGACCACCGCCGCCTTGGCCGCGCAGGAACGCTCGATGGCATAGGTCAGGGCTTGCTGATCCAGGTTGCGCAGACGGTCGACGTTGTCTTCGAGCCAGGTCAGGAACGGCTCATCACAGATCAGACCGTACTTGATGACTTCGGCCAATCCGGCGGACAGCTCGCGCGCCGGCAGGGTATTGAGGCTGGCGGTATCGATCAGCACCACATTCGGCTGATAGAAGGCACCGACCATGTTCTTGCCCAGCGGATGGTTGATCCCGGTCTTGCCGCCCACCGAAGAGTCGACTTGCGACAGCAGCGTGGTCGGAACCTGGATGAAATCGACGCCGCGCTGGTAGCAGGCGGCGGCAAAGCCGGCCATGTCCCCGATCACACCGCCACCGAGGGCGATCACCGTAGTGCGGCGATCATGCCGGGCGGTCAGCAGGCCGTCGAAAATCAGTTGAAGGGTTTCCCAGGTCTTGAAGGCTTCGCCGTCGGGCAGCACCACGGAAATCACCGAGAACTGCGCCAGGCTGCGGGTCAGACGCTCGAGATAGAGCGGCGCAACAGTCTCGTTGGAGATGATCGCTACTTGCCGTCCGCGAATGTGCGGGGCCAGCAGCTCAGGCTGATCCAACAAACCTTCGCCAATATGAATCGGGTAGCTGCGCTCGCCTAGATCGACCTTGAGTGTCTGCATGTGTCCCCACAGTGAAGATGAATCAGGCGTCCTGCCCTGAGTTAACGAATATCCACGGCCTCTGCTGGTGTGACGCCGTTCGGTAGCCATCCGCCACAACCTTGAGCGGTCATGGCGGGACGCCGAGGATAGCGCATTTCGCGTGGCGCTTTAACGGGGTGGCAACTGCTGCAGGCGCTCCAGAATGTCGAGTACGACCATACGTGGCGGCCGCTCATCGGTTTCGACCACCAGGTCGGCAATTTCCCGATAAAGCGGATCGCGGATCGCCAACAGATCCCGAAGGGTCTTGGCCGGATCGGCAGTACGCAACAATGGCCGATTGCGGTCGCGGGCCGTGCGGCCGACCTGCTGCTCGACCGAGGCATGCAGATAAACCACCCGCCCACCGGCATGCAGTGCCCGACGATTGGCTTCGCGCATGACCGCGCCCCCACCTGTCGCCAGCACCACACCGTCGTAATCGCACAGTTCGGCAATCATTGCCTGCTCGCGATCACGAAAGCCCGGTTCGCCTTCCTTATCGAAGATCCAAGGGATATTGGCGCCCGTGCGCAATTCAATTTCCTTATCGGAATCTTTGAATGGCAGGCGCAGTTCTTTGGCCAGCAACCGGCCGATGGTGCTTTTTCCAGCCCCCATCGGTCCAACAAGAATCAAATTTCGCACAGAATCAATGACTCACAGCAATCGCCTGGTTATTCATGATACGCGGAGTGAGGAATACCAACAGCTCGGATTTTTTCTCCGAAATCACATCACGCCGGAAAAGGCGGCCAAGATACGGCACATCGCCAAGAAATGGCACCTTATCTACGACCTTGCTCTGAGTATTTGAGAATACGCCACCAATGACGATGGTCTCGCCATCGTTGACCAGGACCTTGGCGTTGACTTCGTTTTTCTTGATGGGCGGCACATCCTGGACCTTGTTCAGATAGTCCGGCTCGTCCTTGGTCACCTTGACCTCCATGATGATCCGATTATCGGGCGTGATCTGCGGCGTCACTTCCAGCGACAGTGAAGCCTCCTTGAACGACACCGAAGTTGCGCCACTGGAACTGGCTTCCTGATAGGGAATCTCGGTGCCCTTGAGGATTTTGGCGGTCTCCTTGTCGGACGTGACCACCTTGGGTTGCGAGACGATTTCCCCGTTGCCGGTTTTTTCCATCGCCGTCAGCTCCAGGTCCAGCAAGACGTTATCGGTGATGAACGCGATGCCGATTCCCGATGTGTTGTTGACCGCGCCCATGTCGACGAACGGTGAATTGGTACTGGTACTGCCGGGAGTGCCAATGGTCGACGACCCATTGACCCCGTTGCTGACGCCGGAGGTGTTCCAGTTGCCCCTGTTCTGTATCGACCCACCCCAGCGCACCCCGAGGCTTTTGTCATAGTCGACGTTGGCTTCGACGATCCGCGCCTCGATCATCACCTGACGCACCGGGATATCCAGCTGCGTGACGATCCTGCGCAGCTCATCAAGCCGGTCCTGGGTCTGGTAAGCGATGATGTTGTTGGTGCGCTCATCGACGGTGATCGACCCCCGTTCGTCGGGTTTCGCTTCGGCACTGGTCACCGACTGGAAGAGCTTGGCGATATCCGCCGCCTTGGCGTAATTCACCTGCAACAGCTCCCGACGCAATGGCGCCAGATCGGCGATCTGCTTCTGTGATTCCAGCTCCTGACGCTCACGGGCAGCAATTTCATCGGCCGGCGCAACAAGCAGGACGTTGCCGACCTTGCGCTTGTCCAGCCCCTTGGTTTTCAGCACCAGATCCAGCGCCTGATCCCAAGGCACGTTCTGCAAGCGCAACGTGATGCCACCCTGCACGGTGTCGCTGGCCACCAGATTGAGGTTGGTGAAATCGGCGATCAGTTGCAACACCGAACGCACATCGATGTCCTGGAAATTCAGCGAAAGCTTCTCGCCGCTGTAGGCGTGCTGCCCGGCATTGCGCTTTTGCAGGTCGTCGACCGTCGCCGGGCGAACGCTGACCGTAAGCTTGCTGTCGGTCTGATAGGTCGAGTAATCGAACGTGCCACCCGGCTCAATGCTGATGATGGCTCGATCGCCACTCGCGCTGGCATTGACGAATTGCACTGGCGTGGCGAAATCCTTCACATCCAGACGCACGCGCAACGGCTCGGGCAATCGGGTCTTGGCAAACCCGACGATGATCTTGCCCTCGCGCTCTTGTATGTCAGGCGCCATCGATGGATCCGACAAGTCGATCACCACATTGCCTTCGCCCTGTGTGCCTCGCTGAAAATCCACACCCCGAATGGCCTTGCCTGCCGTTACAGCGGCCCGTGCCGGAACCGGCATTGCCGTGGCCGCCGGCCTGGGTGTCGACGACTTGCTCCCCTGTCCGACAACCACCAGCAGATTGTTGCCTTCAATTCGCGAGTCGTATGGGGCCGGCTGGGCCAGGTTGATGATCAATCGCGTACGGTCTCCGGCCTCCATCACCGTTGCACTGCGGGCATTTCCACTGCCGAGATCGCGAGTCTTGCTGGCCAACTGACTGGCGACACCCGGCAAATCCAGCGCAATCCGGGCCGGCGACTCCGTCGTGTAGCCGTGGGGTACCGGGGGCGGCGCATCGAACGACAACTTCAACTCGACACGGTCTCCCGGCAGCGCAGCGACATCCAGCGCCCTGAGATTGGCCGCTTGTACCATCGGCGACAGCAACGCTATCCATAGCGAAAGGCCGAAGGTTGCGAAAATCCTGTTCATTATTCGAGTTCCACTATGAGTGCTCTTTCAAAGGGATGGTCCGGGGACGCTCCAGCCACGCGCCCTGACCATCAGGGACAATTTCAACCACATCGACTTGCGAGCCGCTGATCGCAACGATCCGTCCGTCGTTACGCCCCAGGTAATCGCCGACTTTCAGCCGGTGCACCCCACCCGCCCCGCGCAGCAGGGCGTAAGAGCCTGTTGCATTGGAAAGGGTGCCGACCATTTCAAACTGCTCGATGTTGAAACCTTCGAGGTATTGCTTGACCCGACCAGTGTCGGGTTTGACGTTACGTGAACCCCGCCGCTGAGCCGCCGGATCAGCGCTGCTCTGCGGTGAAAACGGGCTGCGCAGATTTGCCGCGTTGTAGGTGAATGTCGGGTAAGACCGGAATACCGGCGCTGGTTCAATCCTGTCCGGCCCACGCTGGCGCATTTCGTTCATGTACGCGTCCAGATCGTTGTAGTCATCGCCGCCGTCACAACCGGACAGTGCAGACAGCAACACCACCACCGAAAAACATCGCGCCAGCCTCATTGATGCTGCCCCTTGTCGTTGTAGCGGTAGGTCCTGGCGAGGATGCTCAAGCGCAGTTTCGGACCACCCTGGGGGCTGACGGGGGCAAGGTCGAAATCGTGCAAAGTGACGATCCGCGGCAACCCGGCCACACCACTGACAAAGGTGGCCAGAGCGTGGTAATCCCCGGTGACGGTGAGCTGGATCGGCAGTTCGATGTAGAACGGCTGGGCGACCTCCGGCAGCAGCTTGATTTCTTCGAACTCCAGGCCACTGCCCAGACCGGTACGAGTGATGTCTTCCAGCAAGCCGGGCACTTCGGTGTCGCTGGGCAGTTGCCGCAACAGCATGCCGAAGGAGTTCTCCATTTCCTTCAACTGCTGGGTGTAGAGGCCCAGATTCGCCGCCATGCGGGCCTTGCCAGCGAACTGTTCCTTGAGTGTCGACTCTTCCTCGCGCTTGAGATCGAGTTGGCTCTCAAGGTCGCGAGTGGAAAAGTTGTAGCCCAGGGCCAGCACCAGCAGCATGAGCAAACCGGCCACCAGAAACTTGATCGCCGGTGGCCAGGAACCCATGTTGCCGGTATCCAGATCATTGATGTCGATCCTGCGCAGCCCTTCGAGCCAATCGGATGGCCTCATTTGCCCTCCTCCGGTGCTGCGGGTCGAGTCTGGCGAACGGTCAACTGGAAGACGCTGGCCGGTTCCACCTGACCGGCAGCGGTGGCCTTGACTTCGGTCAGGCTCGGCGCCTCGAACCAGTCTGATGCCTCGAGGTTGCGCATCAAATCTGAAACACGGCTGTTCGATTGCGCAGCACCGGTGATGGACAAGGCTTTCCCGGTCATTTTCACTTCGGTGAAATACACGCCGTCGGGCAGGGCTCGCGCCAACTGGTCAAACATTCGCCCGCTGATTTGGCGATTGCCTTGCAGGTCCCGGATGATGCGCATGCGCTCGATCAGTTGCTGACGGCGCGCCTTGAGCTCATTGATCTGTGTGATCCGCTCATCGACCACGGCGATTTGCTTGCCGATGTAATCGTTACGGGCGATTTGCCGGTCGATGGCGCCGCTGATGGCCTGGTTGGCGACCAGTACCGCGCCTGTCGTACCTGCCATCACGGCCACCAGGACCAGCAGGAAGCGCTTGCGGCGTGCCTCACGCCGCTCTTCGCGCCAAGGCAGAAGGTTGATCCGAGCCATCAGTCAAAGCTCCTGAGGGCAAGACCACAGGCGATCATCAATGCCGGGGCATCACTCGCCAGGGCAGCACCATTGACCTTGCTGCCCAGAATCATTTCGGAAAAAGGATTCGCAACCTGGGTCGGCGTACCCAATTGCTGCTCGACCAAACGGTCCAGCCCCGGGACCGACGCGGTACCGCCAGCCAGCAGGATATGGTCGACGGCGCTGTATTGCCCGGAGGCGAAGAAAAACTGCAACGAGCGCGACACCTGCTGCACCAGCGCCTCTCGAAATGGCTGCAAGACCTCACCGGCATAGTCATCCGGCAGGCCGCCCTTCTTCTGTGCCAGGCCCGCCTGCTCCAGCGTCAGGCCATAACGACGCTGGATTTCCTCGGTCAACTGCCGACCGCCGAACAGTTGCTCACGGGTGTAGATAATCCGCCCGTTGTGCAGCACGCTCAGGGTGGTCATGGTGGCGCCGATATCCACCACTGCGACCGTCAAACGTTCCCCGGAGACCGCGAGCCGACTGGCCAGCAAGCCGAACGAGCGCTCCAGCGCGTAGGCCTCGACATCGACCACGCGGGCGGTCAGCCCTGCCAGTGTCAGGGCGGCTTCGCGGACTTCGACGTTCTCCTTGCGGCAAGCGGCGAGCAGCACGTTGACGCGCTCCGGATTGCGCACGGAGGTGCCCTGGACTTCAAAGTCGATCGCAACTTCATCCAGGGGGTAAGGAATGTACTGATCGGCCTCGATCTTCAGCTGGCTTTCCATCTCGTCTTCGCAAAGCCCGGCATCCATCTCGATGGTCTTGGTGATCACGGCCGAGCCGGCCACGGCCACGGCCACGTTCTTGAGGCCGGTTCTGGCCCTGGCCAGCGCGCGAATGAGGGCCAGTCCCACACCTTCGAGCTCAGCGATGTTTTTCTCGATCACAGCGCCGACCGGCAACGGCTCGATCGCATAGGCCTCGACCCGGTAGCGCTCGCCCTGACGGCTCAACTCCAGAAGCTTCACCGAGGTGGAGCTGATATCGATTCCCAGGAGCGTACTGGATTTTTTGTTGAAGAGTCCTGGCACTACCGATTCCCTATGACTTTCCGTGAGTTACGGACTCTGCAATGTCCATTGCGTTCAATCCGCCCGTCTTGACAGCAGCGCCAACCACGCTCCCGATCAGAAAAATGCTTATAATGCCCAGCGTTTTTTTTCCGCATTTGCTCAAGCGCGGGTCGTTCTCATTTAGCCTGAACCCTGTTGCCCAATTCATTTTTGCCCTGGATATCCAAAAGCCTTGATTCGTCTGCTGAAGTTTTTCGGTTGGTCCATCGTCGCGGTTTTCTGCGGACTCCTTCTGGGTCTGAGCGGGGCGTACCTGTACCTTAGTCCCGGGCTGCCGTCCGTGGAGGCGCTGAGAAGCATCCAGTTGCAGATTCCTTTGCGGGTCTACAGCAGCGATAACAAGTTGATCGCAGAATTCGGCGAAATGCGCCGTACACCGATCCGTTTCGCCGACATTCCCCCCAATTTCATCAATGCGTTACTAAGTGCTGAAGACGACAACTTCGCCAACCACTACGGCGTCGATCCGAGCAGCCTGATGCGTGCCGCGACCCAACTGGTCAAAAGCGGACACATCCAGTCCGGCGGCAGCACGATCACCATGCAGGTGGCGAAGAACTTCTTCCTGAGCAGCGAACGCAGCTTTTCGCGCAAGACCACCGAGATCCTGCTGGCCCTGCAAATCGAACGACAGCTGACCAAGGACGAGATCCTCGAGCTGTACGTCAACAAGATCTATCTGGGTAACCGTGCGTACGGCATCGAGGCGGCGGCGCAAGTCTATTACGGCAAATCGATCCGCGATGTCAGCCTGGCGCAGATGGCGATGATTGCCGGCCTGCCCAAGGCGCCGTCGCGCTTCAACCCGCTGGCCAACCCGGCGCGCAGTAAGGAACGTCGCGACTGGATCCTGGGGCGCATGTACAAGCTCGGAAAAATCAGCGAGGCTGACTACACCGCAGCGGTCAACGAGCCGCTGAACGCCAGCTATCACGTGCCGACCCCGGAAGTGAACGCCCCGTACATCGCCGAAATGGCCCGCGCCGAAATGGTCGGACGCTATGGCAGCGACGCATATACCGAAGGCTTCCGCGTCACCACCACGGTGCCGAGCGACCTCCAGGAACTGGCCAACACCGCGGTCCACGAAGGCCTGATGACCTACGATCAGCGCCACGGCTATCGCGGACCCGAATCGAGGCTGCCGGGCAAGACTCGCGAAGCCTGGGCAACCGAGCTGACCAAACAACGCACCATCAGCAGCCTGGAACCGGCCATCGTGATGCAGGTCGACAAGAACGGCCTGCAAGTGCTGACCCGCACCGGTCAGGAACACGTGAACTGGGACACCATGAAATGGGCCCGGCCGTTCCTGAATACCAACAGCATGGGCGCCAACCCGAAACAACCGTCGGACGTGGCCCAGGTCGGCGATCTGATTCGTGTGCAGCGTCAGCCGGACAATTCGCTGAAGTTCAGCCAGATCCCGCAGGCCCAGGGCGCGCTGGTGTCCCTGGACCCACAGAACGGCGCCATTCGTTCGCTGGTCGGCGGATTCGCCTTCGAGCAGAGCAACTACAACCGCGCATTGCAGGCCAAGCGCCAGCCGGGTTCGAGCTTCAAACCGTTCGTCTACAGCGCCGCACTGGATAACGGCTACACCGCCTCCAGCCTGGTGAACGACGCACCGATCGTGTTCGTCGACGAGTACCTGGACAAGGTCTGGCGTCCGAAGAACGACACCAACACCTTCCTCGGCCCGATTCGCCTGCGTGAAGCGCTGTACAAGTCGCGCAACCTGGTGTCGATTCGCTTGCTGCAAGCGATGGGCGTCGGCAAGACCATCGACTACATCACTCGTTTCGGCTTCAACAAACAGGACCTGCCACCCAACCTGTCCCTGGCGCTGGGCACCGCGACCCTGACGCCCATGGAAATCGCCACCGGCTGGAGCGCCTTCGCCAACGGCGGCTACAAGATCACCCCGTACATCATCGACAAGATCGAAAGCCGCAACGGCGACACACTGTTCGTCGCCAACCCGCCGAGCGTGCCTCAGGGCGGCGCGGCCAGCGACGGCATTGCCGCACCAGCCCCGCAAGCCTTCACGGTCAACGTAACGCCGGGCGAAGTCCCAGGCACTACGCCGACGCCACAAGCACCCGCCGTGGCTGAACGCATCATTGACGGGCGCACCACGTACATCCTCAACAGCATGCTCGAGGACGTGATCAAGCTCGGCACCGGTCGCCGTGCACTGGCCCTGGGCCGCCCCGACATTGCCGGCAAGACCGGTACGACCAACGAGTCCAAGGACGCCTGGTTCTCCGGCTACAACGCCGATTACGTGACGACCGTGTGGACCGGTTTCGATCAACCGGAAAGCCTGGGTCGCAAGGAATTCGGCGGCACCGTCGCACTGCCGATCTGGATGAACTACATGGGCCCCGCGCTCAAAGGCAAACCGCCGCATACGCAACCTGAGCCGGAAGGCATCCTCAGCCTGCGAGTCGACCCGGTTAGCGGCCGCGCGGCCAGCCCGGGCACGCCAGGTGCCTACTTCGAGCTGTTCAAGGCCGAAGATACGCCACCGTCGGTCAACGAAATCGGCAGTGGCACGGCACCGGGCAGCCCGTTGCCAGCGGACGAACAGGCGCCGATCGATTTGTTCTGATCCTGATCCGCTGAAAAGCCCCGCCTTCGTGTGAAGTGCGGGGCTTTTTATTGCGCAGCGATTTTTGCATCGCCCGACCCGGCCTCTTCGCTGGCAAGCCAGCTCCTACAGGTACGCGCAATTCTTGTAGGAGCTGGCTTGCCAGCGAAGAGGCCATCAGAAACCCCACAAAACCTTCAGGCACAAAAAAGCCCCGACTCTCACGAGCCAGGGCTTCTGGTTGAAGCGCTACAACGGCTTAGCCGTTGAACACGTCATCCACGCTTTTCAGCGGGTAGTTCTTCGGATACGGCAGGGTCGCCACACCGGTCTCGATGGCGGCTTTGGCCACGGCATCGGAGATCAGGGTGATCAGACGGGCATCCATTGGCTTCGGAATGATGTACTCACGACCGAATTCCAGCTTGATGCCGCCGTAGGCGTCGCACACTTCCTGAGGCACTGGCAGCTTGGCCAGTTCACGCAGGGCGTTGGCCGCAGCCACTTTCATTTCTTCGTTGATGCGCTTGGCGCGAACGTCCAGGGCACCACGGAAGATGAACGGGAAGCCCAGTACGTTGTTGACCTGGTTCGGGTAGTCCGAACGACCGGTGGCCATGATCACGTCGCTACGGGTCGCGTGTGCCAGCTCCGGGGAGATTTCCGGATCAGGGTTGGAGCACGCGAACACGATCGGGTTGGCCGCCATGGACAGCAGGCCTTCAGGGCTCAGCAGGTTCGGGCCGGACAGGCCTACGAACACGTCAGCGCCTTGCAGGGCGTCAGCCAGGGTGCGCTTGTCGGTCGCGTGAGCGAACACCGCTTTGTACTGGTTCAGGTCGTCACGGCCGGAGTGGATCACACCGGTACGGTCGACCATGTAGATGTTTTCGATGTTGGCGCCCATGCTCACCAGCAACTTCATGCAAGAGATGGCGGCAGCGCCGGCACCCAGGCAGACGATCTTGGCTTGCGGCAGGGTTTTGCCAGCGATTTCCAGGGCGTTGATCATGCCGGCGGCGGTCACGATAGCGGTGCCGTGCTGGTCATCGTGGAATACCGGAATATCGCACTGCTCGATCAGAGCGCGTTCGATTTCAAAGCACTCTGGTGCCTTGATGTCTTCCAGGTTGATGCCACCGAAGGTGATGGAGATGCGCTTGACGGTGTCGATGAAGGCCTGCGGGCTTTCGGAGTCGACTTCGATGTCGAAAACGTCGATGCCGGCGAAGCGCTTGAACAGTACGCCTTTACCTTCCATCACTGGCTTGGAAGCCAATGGGCCGAGGTTACCCAGGCCGAGAATCGCGGTGCCATCGGAAATGACTGCAACCAGGTTGCCTTTGCCGGTGTACTTGTAGGCCAGTTCAGGATCGCGGGCGATCTCGCGTACTGGTTCGGCTACGCCCGGGCTGTAGGCCAGCGACAGGTCGCGAGCGGTAGCAGTGGCCTTGGTGAGCTCGACACTCAGCTTCCCTGGACGAGGATTGGCGTGATATTCGAGAGCGGCAGTTTTCAGATCAGACATTTTGGCATTCCGCTTTTACTGTTGGACAGACTGGTCAGCGAGGATACGCGCCTCGCAAAGTCCCCACAAGACTGACCGGTCACCCCTGTCAAGCGCCCCGCCCTACGACTTTGGGCCAAGAGCCACGGCAGACAAGGGCTAGACTGCTCACAATCAGCAGAAAAAATGTCTACAATTTTTTATCACTGTTCCGCTTGGAGCATTGCCGGGTCGGTCAAGGGCAACATCCAGCGTGCCTGGCCTTCCTTGAGACCGCCTTTGCGCGAGCGATCCAACACCCAGCCGCGCGCTTCGACCTGCCTGCCCTTGAGGCTTTCCAGCGAATTCACATCGAAACGCGCCAGCAGATTGGGTGCAACGCGCAATACAACCGAATCCTGTAACTCGATCCAAACTCCGCCGCGATTGCGTTGCACCTTGCTCACACGACCGCTGAGCACGGCAAAACCGGAAGTGCTGATCTGCTCCGCTTTCAGTACAGGCGACTGGCGCCAGACACCCAGTCCGGCCTGTCGAGCATTGCGCTCGGCGGCTTGCTGACAGGCGACCAGATCGACATTCGGCGCCACCGCCACCTGAAAACCCAGGCCTTCGGCGAGCATTTGCGCTTCCAGGTTGGCGCCGTCTGCACCGTAGACATGGGCCAGAGTGCGGCCGTAATGGTCCTTGCTTTCTTTGCCAGGCACCAACCCGACCCGACCGTCGCTCGCCGCCACCAAGGCCTCGAGGCGTTTGCGCGCGGCCACGGCGAACGGTTCGTCGGAACGGCCCTTTTTGCCCAGCTCCGGCGTGTTCAAGCCGATCATGCGCACATTGCGGCCATCGCTCAGGCGCAGGGTGTCGCCGTCCACCACCCGCTGCACCGCAACGGGCGTCAGGCCGCCTGGCGCCGGGCAAAAGGCCTGAGCGGCGGACAGCCAAATTGCAGACATAAAAAAGGCGCCCGCGAGGGACGCCTTCTTCATCAGCATGGAAAAACCGTGGCGGTTTCCCAAGTTGATCGGCCTTAGGCCTTTTTCGCGCCGAAAGCACCGAAACGGTCGGCGAACTTCTGTACGCGACCACCGGTGTCCAGAGTCTTCTGCTTACCGGTGTAGAACGGGTGGCATTCGTTGCAAACGTCGATCGCCAGGGCTTTGCCGAAGGTCGAACGGGTTTCGAACTTGTTGCCGCAGCTGCAGGTAACAGCAACTGCTGGGTATTCTGGATGGATATCAGCTTTCATGGTGTCTTCCTCAGGCTAGCGTGCCGCCACCCAACACTATTGTTGAATACCGCACGTAATTAGGCCGCGGATTCTACCAGACAATCCTGATCACGCAAGCTGTCGCTTCTACCGACCGTCTGCTAGGCTCCCGCCCCTGTAGGAGCGAGCTTGCTCGCGAATGCGTCGTGTCAGATGACATGGATTCCGCCTGACACGCCCTCTTCGCGAGCAAGCTCGCTCCTACAGATTGCGTGCCTTCTTTGTTTCCGCCGATCGAGATCCCCCCGCGTGCCCGACGCCATTCTGCGCCTCGCCCTGCCTTCGCCGCTGCGCCGCCTGTTCGACTACCGCGCTCCGGCCGGCGTCCTGCGCAGCCAGTTGCACCCAGGCATGCGCCTGCGGGTACCGTTCGGCCGGCGCGAGATGATCGGAATCCTGGTGGAAGTCACCAACTCCAGCGAAGTGCCGGCCGAGAAACTCAAGCCGGCCCTGGCCCTGCTCGACGTTACCCCACCGCTGCCGCCCGCGCTGTTCAAGCTGTGCCTGTGGACCTCCCAGTATTACCAGCACAGCCTCGGCGACACCTTGAGCTGGGCGCTGCCGGTGCTGCTGCGCCAGGGTGAGCTGGCCGAAGCGCGCCAGGAACGTTTCTGGTCCGCCGCGCCGGGCGCCAGCCTCGATGATCCGCGCATCGCCCGCGCCCCGCGCCAGCGCGAAGCCTTGGCTACGCTGGCCCAGCATCCTCACGGCGTCGCCCATCAATTGCTGAGCAAGCTGATGCTGAGCAAGGACAGCCTGGATTTGCTGCTGGCCAAGGAGCTGGTGCAAGTCGAGATCCGCCGCCACGCTCCCGGTGCACGCCACGAACACTGGCTGGCGCAACCGGAACTCCCGCTGAATCCGGAGCAGCGCGCCGCCTATGAGGCGATTCGCGCCGGCTTCGACAGTTATCACGCGTTCCTGCTGGCCGGCGTCACCGGCAGTGGCAAGACCGAAGTCTATTTGCAGTTGATCCGCGAAACGCTGGAGGCCGGCAAGCAGGCATTGGTGCTGATCCCGGAAATCAACCTGGGCCCGCAGACCCTGGCGCGCTTCGAGCAACGCTTCAATGCCCGTATCGCGCTGATCCATTCGGCGGTCAATGACCGCGAACGCCTCGACGCCTGGCTGGCCGCCCGGGACGGCGAGGCCGACATCATTATCGGCACGCGCTCGGCCCTGTTCACGCCGATGAAGAACCCCGGCCTGATCATCATCGACGAAGAACACGACGGCTCCTATAAACAGCAGGAAGGTTTGCGCTACCACGCCCGCGATCTGGCACTGGTGCGGGCGCGACAGGAACGCATCCCGATCGTCCTCGGCTCCGCCACCCCTTCGCTGGAAAGCCTGCACAACGCCTACACCGGCCGCTACGGGCTACTGCGCTTGAACGAGCGCGCCGGCGGCGCCAAGCAGCCGCGCTTCCTGCGCCTGGATGTCAAAAGCCGCCCGCTGGACAGCGGCATTTCCGGGCCGATGCAACAAGCCATCGGCCAGACCCTGGCCGCCGGGCAGCAGGTCCTGGTGTTCCTCAATCGCCGCGGCTTCGCCCCGACCCTGTTGTGCCATGACTGTGGCTGGATGTCCGAGTGCCAGCGCTGCGATGCGCGGATGACCGTGCATCAGCGTTACGGCGAGTTGCGCTGCCACCACTGCGGCTACGTCGAACGCGTGCCGCGCCAGTGCCCGAAGTGCAACAAGGTCGATCTGCGCCCCGTTGGCGCCGGCACCGAACGGGCCGAGGAGCGCCTGGCGATTCTGTTCCCGGACTATCCGGTGCTGCGGGTCGACCGCGACAGCACATCGCGCAAGGACGCGATGAACCAGTTGTTCGCAACCATTCAAAAAGGCCAGCCGTGCATCCTGATCGGCACGCAAATGCTTGCCAAAGGCCACCATTTTCCACGGGTGACGCTGGTGTCGATCCTCGACGCCGACGGCGGCCTGTTCTCCGGCGACTTCCGTGCCAGCGAGCGCATGGCACAGCTGATCGTCCAGGTCGCCGGCCGCGCAGGCCGTGCCGAAGAGCCGGGCAAGGTGATTATCCAGACGCACCTGGCCGACCATCCGCTGCTGGTGCAATTGACCGAGCAGGGCTATTTCGCCTTTGCCGAACAGGCCTTGAGCGAACGCCGCGCGGCGGGTCTTCCGCCGTTTGCGCACTTGGCGCTGCTACGAGCCGAGGCGCACAAACCAGGGCAGGCCGAAGGTTTCCTGGATGAGGCGTGCAGCGAGGCCGAGCGTTTGCTGGCTGAACAGAACCTGACCGGCATCGAGCTGCTGGGGCCGGTACCGGCACCGATGGAACGCCGGGCCGGGCGTTACCGTGCTCAGCTACTCTTGCAGGCCACGGCTCGGGCGCAGCTGCATCGGTTGCTGGCCAGTTGGCTGCTGGTGCTGGAACAGATGCCGAGCGGGCGGGCGGTGCGTTGGTCGCTGGATGTTGATCCGGTGGATTTGTATTGATTGGGAGATTGCCTTCGCTGGCGAGCCAGCTCCTACAGTAGTCACATCGGGTCTGTGCAGGTGCTGGCTTGCCAACGAAAGCGGCCAATTTGTCACCACACATCCACATCCTGCCTGCTAAGGTTGGCAAGCCCGACTTCGCAACGGATAATGCCCAGTTTTTCCACCAGCGCACGATGCGCCGCCGCGCCTGCGGTCGAAAGAGAAGACCATGAAAGACACCATTCGCCAGCTGATCCAACAAGCCATCACCCAACTCGTCAACGAAGGTGTGTTGCCTGAAGGCCTGTCGCCGGCGATCCAGGTGGAAAACTCCCGCGACAAGAAAAACGGCGACTTCGCCAGCAACATCGCCATGATGCTGGCCAAGCCGGCCGGCATGAAGCCTCGCGATCTGGCGGAAAAAATCATTGCCGCGCTGCCGGCTGACGAAAACGTCGCCAAGACCGAAATCGCCGGCCCTGGCTTCCTGAACTTCTTCCAGAACACCGACGCCCTGGCCGCACGCCTGGATGCCGCCCTGGCCGACGCCAACATCGGCGTGCGCAAGGCCGGCCCCGTACAGCGTACCGTGGTCGACCTGTCGGCTCCGAACCTGGCCAAAGAGATGCACGTCGGTCACCTGCGCTCGACCATCATCGGCGACGGCGTGGCCCGTGTGCTGGAGTTCCTCGGCGACACCGTGATCCGTCAGAACCACGTCGGCGACTGGGGCACCCAGTTCGGCATGCTGATGGCTTACCTGCAGGAAAACCCGATCACCAGCGACGAACTGTCGGACCTGGAAAACTTCTACCGCGCCGCCAAGCAACGCTTCGACGAATCCGAAGAGTTCGCCGACCGCGCCCGTGGCCTGGTGGTCAAGCTGCAGGCCGGGGATGCCGATTGCCTGGCGCTGTGGACCAAGTTCAAGGACATCTCGCTGTCCCACTGCCAGAAGATCTATGAACTGCTCAACGTCAAGCTGACCATGGCCGACGTGATGGGCGAAAGTGCCTACAACGACGACCTGATCAACGTGGTCAACGATTTGAAGGCGGCGGGCATGCTGGTCGAGAGCAACGGTGCCCAGTGCGTGTTCCTCGATGAGTTCAAGAACGCCGACGGCGACCCGCTGCCGGTGATCATCGTCAAAGCTGACGGCGGCTATCTGTACGCCACCACCGACCTGGCGGCCGTGCGCTACCGCAGCGGCAAACTCAAGGCCGATCGCGCGCTGTACTTCGTCGACCAGCGTCAGGCCCTGCACTTCCAGCAAGTGTTCGCCGTGGCGCGCAAGGCCGGTTTCGTGACCCATCCGATGGAAATGGAGCACATGGGCTTCGGCACCATGAACGGTGCTGACGGCCGTCCGTTCAAGACCCGTGATGGCGGCACCGTGAAGCTGATCGACCTGCTGACCGAAGCCCAGGAACGCGCCTATACCCTGGTCAAGGACAAGAACCCGGAACTGGCCGAAGCCGAGCTGCGCAACATCGCCAAGGTCGTGGGCATCGGCGCGGTGAAATACGCTGACCTGTCCAAGCACCGCACCAGCGACTACAGCTTCAACTTCGACCTGATGCTCAATTTCGAAGGCAACACCGCGCCGTACCTGCTGTACGCCTACACCCGCGTGGCCGGTGTGTTCCGCAAACTCGGCAAGGACTTCAGCGAAGTCGAAGGCCAGATCGTTCTGGAAGCTGCGCACGAACACGAGCTGGCGGCGAAACTTGCGCAGTTCGGTGAAATCCTGAACAACGTGTCCGAAAAAGGCACCCCGCACATCCTCTGCACTTACCTGTACGACGTCGCCGGCCTGTTCTCCAGCTTCTACGAGAACTGCCCGATCCTCGCCGCCGATACCCCGGCACAAATGCAGAGCCGCCTGCGCCTCGCCGCGCTGACCGGACGCACTCTCAAGCAAGGCCTGGAACTCTTGGGCCTGGAAACTCTGGAGCGTATGTAAGTTGGCTGCCAAGAAAAAACCTGCACCCAAGCGTGGCGCCAGCCGTTACCAAGCTCCTGCAAAACAACCGATTCCGGGCTGGCTGTGGATGGCCATCGGCCTGACGGTCGGCGCGTTCATCGTATTCCTGATGAAACTGGAACCGGGCAAGGGCAGCGACACGGTCAAGCGTGAAAAGGTCGAGCAACAGCAACAGCAGAAAGCCACCAAGATCGCCGAGGCCAACAAGACTCCGCCGAGCCCGACGCAGCCGGTGAAGCCGAAGTACGACTTCTACACCTTGCTGCCGGAATCGGAAGTCATCGTGCCGCCGGATGCCGTGCCGGAAAAAACCCTGCCGACACCACAAGTGCCGGCCATCCCGACAACGCCGGTCACCCCGGCCGAAGCGGCGAAAATCGACACGGCTCGCGCCCAGGCAGCTCTGGCCGGGATCACGCCGCCGCCAGCGCCTCCGGTCAAGGCGGCGCCGGTGACCAGGTTCTTCCTGCAGGCCGGTTCGTTCCGCAAGGAGGCCGATGCGGACAAGGTTCGGGCGCAGATCATCCTGCTCGGCCAGGCTGTCTCGGTCGAGTCCGGCACGGTGAAGGACGAAACCTGGTATCGGGTTCTGGTCGGACCGTTCAGCAACCGCGAACAACTGACCACCGCCCAGAAACAATTGGCCGGCGCCGGCTTCAGCAATCTGTTGTTACAACAACGCCAGAGCCGCTGAATCCGTCAGGACTACCGCGCCATCGTTCTTCGCTGGCAAGCCAGCTCCTACAGAACATTCGTCAAACCTTGTAGGAGCCGGCTTGCCGGCGAAGGCGTCCTGGCGGACAACACATCCTCCACCCGCGTCCAACCGCTCGTCCCTCGCTTCACCCCGCAGTTGAAATCCTCTCCACCACCCCCATATGTGTTGGGATAAGGCATTTTCGCCCCGCTGCGTGGAGACTCTTCCCTTGACCACCATCGTTTCAGTTCGCCGCCACGGCAAAGTCGTCATGGGCGGCGACGGCCAGGTTTCCCTCGGCAATACCGTGATGAAAGGCAACGCGAAAAAAGTTCGTCGCCTGTACCACGGCCAGGTCATCGCCGGGTTTGCCGGTGCCACCGCTGACGCCTTTACCCTCTTCGAACGCTTCGAAGGCCAGCTTGAAAAACACCAGGGCCATCTGGTTCGCGCCGCTGTCGAACTCGCCAAGGAATGGCGCACCGACCGTTCCCTGAGCCGCCTTGAAGCCATGCTCGCGGTCGCCAACAAGGATGCCTCCCTGATCATCACCGGCAACGGCGACGTGGTCGAGCCCGAAGAAGGCCTGATCGCCATGGGTTCCGGTGGCGCCTACGCCCAGGCCGCTGCCAGCGCACTGCTGAAAAAGACCGACCTGTCGGCCCGGGAAATCGTCGAAACCGCCCTCGGTATCGCCGGCGACATCTGTGTATTCACCAACCACACCCAGACCATTGAGGAGCAGGACTGCGCCGAGTAAGCCCGTGCAGCCCACCGCACCACGGCCCATTCTTGCTTGAGGTCCACTGAATATCATGCCCATGACCCCCCGTGAAATCGTCCACGAACTCAACCGCCACATCATCGGCCAGGACGATGCCAAGCGCGCCGTCGCCATTGCCCTGCGCAACCGCTGGCGCCGCATGCAGCTGCCTGAAGAGCTGCGAGTTGAAGTCACGCCAAAGAACATCCTGATGATCGGCCCGACCGGTGTCGGTAAAACCGAGATCGCCCGTCGCCTGGCGAAACTGGCCAACGCACCGTTCATCAAGGTCGAAGCGACCAAGTTCACTGAAGTCGGCTATGTCGGCCGCGACGTCGAATCGATCATTCGTGACTTGGCCGATGCCGCGATCAAGCTGCTGCGCGAGCAGGAAATCACCAAGGTTCGCCACCGTGCCGAAGACGCCGCTGAAGAGCGCATCCTCGACGCCCTGCTGCCTCCGGCACGTATGGGCTTCAGCAGCGACGATGCCCCGACACAGGATTCCAACACCCGCCAGCTGTTCCGCAAGCGCCTGCGCGAAGGTCAGCTGGACGATAAGGAGATCGAAATCGAAGTCGCCGAAATGACCGGCGTCGATATCTCCGCGCCACCGGGCATGGAAGAAATGACCAACCAGCTGCAAAGCCTGTTTGCCAACATGGGCAAGGGCAAGCGCAAGAGCCGCAAGCTCAAGGTCAAGGAAGCGCTCAAGCTGGTGCGCGACGAAGAAGCCAGCCGCCTGGTCAACGATGAAGAGTTGAAGGCCAAGGCCCTGGAAGCGGTCGAGCAGCACGGCATCGTGTTCATCGACGAAATCGACAAGGTCGCCAAGCGTGGCAATACCGGTGGCGTCGATGTATCCCGCGAAGGCGTGCAACGCGACTTGCTGCCGCTGATCGAAGGTTGCACTGTCAACACCAAGCTGGGCATGGTCAAGACCGACCACATCCTGTTCATTGCTTCCGGTGCGTTTCACCTGAGCAAGCCGAGCGATCTGGTGCCGGAACTGCAAGGTCGCCTGCCGATTCGTGTCGAACTCAAGGCCCTTTCGCCAGAAGACTTCGAACGCATCCTCAGCGAACCGCACGCCTCGCTCACCGAGCAATATTGCGCGCTGCTGAAAACCGAAGGCCTGGGCATCGAGTTCCAGCCGAGCGGCATCAAGCGCATCGCGGAGATTGCCTGGCAGGTCAACGAGAAAACCGAAAACATCGGCGCCCGTCGCCTGCACACCTTGCTCGAGCGCCTGCTCGAAGAGGTGTCGTTCAGCGCCGGCGACCTGGCCAGCGCCCATGACGACAAGGTGATCCAGATCGACGCCGACTACGTCAACAGCCACCTGGGCGAATTGGCGCAGAACGAAGACCTTTCCCGTTATATCCTGTAGTCATGTGAGACCTTTGTAGGAGCTGGCTTGCCAGCGAAGGCGATCGCGAGGACGCCTTCGCCGGCAAGCCAGCTCCTACAAAGGGTCGCTACCGTTCCACACAAACGGACTTCAGGCCATGACCCAACTCCCAACCGACATCAAGCTGCACAAAGCCTCGAAAACCCTGTCGCTGAAATACGCGTCCGGCGAGGAATACACCCTGCCCGCCGAATTCCTTCGCGTGCACTCTCCTTCCGCCGAGGTCCAGGGCCACGGCAAACCCATCCTGCAATTTGGCAAGATCAACGTAGGCCTGACCAAGGTAGAACCGGCCGGTCAGTACGCACTGAAACTGACCTTCGATGACGGTCACGACAGTGGTCTGTTTACCTGGGAATACCTCTACGAACTGGCGCGACGTTATGACGCACTCTGGGATGACTATCTGGCCGAACTGAAAGCGGCTGGAAAAACCCGCGATCCGAACGAATCCGTCGTCAAGCTGATGCTCTAGTCTGAGCTTCTTGCTCTTTAGAGGGCATTTTCTAATTTCATCTGTTTGAATGCTTGGCCGCGAGGTCAGTCATTGGCCTGCTTGCGAAAAAAATTAAACTCGGGTAACCAATGGAACTGGCAAGTTCCCTGCAGTGCTCTCTGCGAACTAAAAAGCAGCGATGCAGAATTAACGGTCACCCGAGCAGTAGTACCTGGCCTTGGCTGTGTGACTACACAGCAGGACCCCGGTACTCGTCTCAGGACAATGGAGCGTCGTAGATGAGTAACAAGAATAACGATGACTTGAAGTATCAGGCCTCGGAAAACACCTTGGGACTGAATCCTGTCGTTGGGCTGCGTGGAAAAGATCTACTGGGTTCTGCTCGAATGGTGCTCAGGCAGGCCATCAAACAACCGATTCACAGCGCCAGGCATGTCGCTCATTTCGGCCTTGAACTCAAGAACGTGCTGTTCGGCAAATCCGAACTTCAACCGACCAGCGATGACCGCCGCTTCGCGGATCCGGCCTGGAGCCAGAACCCGCTCTACAAACGTTATCTGCAAACCTACCTGGCATGGCGCAAGGAACTCCATGACTGGATCGAAGACAGCAACCTGCCGCCCAAGGACGTCAGCCGCGGGCACTTCGTGATCAACCTCATGACCGAAGCCTTCGCCCCGACCAACACGGCGGCCAACCCGGCGGCGGTCAAGCGCTTCTTCGAAACCGGTGGTAAAAGCCTGCTCGATGGCCTCTCGCATCTGGCCAAGGACCTGGTGCATAACGGCGGCATGCCGAGCCAGGTCAACATGGGCGCATTCGAGGTCGGCAAGACCCTTGGCGTGACCGAGGGTGCGGTGGTCTTTCGCAACGACGTGCTGGAACTGATCCAGTACAAGCCGATCACCGAGCAGGTGCATGAACGCCCACTGCTGGTGGTACCGCCGCAGATCAACAAATTCTACGTTTTCGACCTGAGCCCGGAAAAGAGCCTGGCGCGATTCTGCCTGCGCAACAACGTGCAGACCTTCATCGTCAGCTGGCGCAACCCGACCAAGGAGCAGCGCGAGTGGGGCCTGTCGACCTACATCGAAGCGCTCAAGGAAGCGGTTGATGTGGTCACCGCCATTACCGGCAGCAAAGACGTGAACATGCTCGGCGCCTGCTCCGGCGGCATCACCTGCACCGCGCTGCTGGGCCACTACGCCGCAATCGGCGAGAACAAGGTCAACGCCCTGACCCTGCTGGTCAGCGTGCTCGACACCACCCTGGACAGCGACGTGGCCCTGTTCGTCGACGAGCAGACCCTCGAGGCCGCCAAGCGCCAATCGTACCAGGCCGGAGTGCTGGAAGGCCGCGACATGGCCAAGGTCTTCGCCTGGATGCGCCCCAACGACCTGATCTGGAACTACTGGGTCAACAACTACCTGTTGGGCAACGAACCGCCGGTATTCGACATTCTGTTCTGGAACAACGACACCACCCGCTTGCCTGCGGCGTTCCATGGCGACCTGATCGAAATGTTCAAAAGCAACCCGTTGACCCGCGCTGATGCACTGGAAGTGTGCGGCACGCCGATCGACCTGAAGAAGGTCACCGCCGACATCTTCTCGCTGGCCGGCACCAGCGACCACATCACGCCGTGGCGCTCCTGCTACAAGTCGGCACAACTGTTCGGCGGCAACGTTGAATTCGTGCTGTCCAGCAGCGGGCACATCCAGAGCATTCTGAACCCGCCGGGCAATCCGAAATCGCGTTACATGACCAGCACCCAAATGCCCGCCGATGCCGATGACTGGCAGGAAGAGTCGACCAAGCACGCCGACTCCTGGTGGCTGCACTGGCAGGCATGGCAGGCACAGCGTTCGGGCAACCTGAAAAAAGCACCGGCAAAACTGGGCAACAAGGCCTACCCGGAAGGGGAAGCCGCACCGGGCACTTACGTGCATGAGCGGTAACTGACACACCTCGCCCTACTGTAGGAGCGAGCTCGCTCGCGATGGACGTCAACGATAACGCGCACGGCCTGGTTAACGTGTCGTCCTCGCGTTTTTCGCGAGCAAGCTCGCTCCTACAGGGGATGGGGAAGAATTCAAGAGAGCGACCCACAGGGCCAGAAGCATGCCGCAACCCTTCATATTCCGTACCGTCGAGCTGGATGGCCAGACGCTCCGCACGGCGGTACGCCCCGGCAAGCCTCACTTGACGCCCCTGCTGATTTTCAACGGCATTGGCGCCAACCTGGAGCTGGTGTTCCCGTTCATCGCGGCGCTGGACCCGGACCTGGAAGTCATCGCTTTCGACGTACCCGGCGTCGGTGGTTCATCGACACCGAACCGGCCGTATCGTTTTCCGGGGCTGGCCAAGCTCACGGCGCGGATGCTCGACTATCTCGACTACGGGCAGGTCAACGTCATCGGCGTGTCCTGGGGTGGTGCCCTGGCCCAACAGTTCGCTTACGACTATCCGGAGCGCTGCAAGAAACTCGTGCTGGCGGCGACGGCGGCGGGTGCGGTGATGGTGCCGGGCAAGCCGAAAGTGTTGTGGATGATGGCCAGCCCGCGACGTTACATCCAGCCGTCCCACGTGATCCGCATTGCGCCGATGATCTACGGCGGCGCTTTCCGTCGCGACCCGACGCTGGCCGCGAGCCATGCGGCCAAGGTGCGCTCAGCCGGCAAGCTCGGTTACTACTGGCAGCTGTTCGCCGGTCTCGGCTGGACCAGCATTCACTGGTTGCACAAGATCCGCCAGCCAACCCTGGTACTGGCCGGCGACGATGACCCACTGATCCCGTTGGTCAACATGCGCTTGCTGGCCTGGCGGATTCCCAACGCCCAGTTGCACATCATCGATGACGGGCATTTGTTCCTGATTACCCGGGCCGAAGCGGTGGCCCCGATCATCATGAAATTCCTGGAAGAGGAGCGCCAGCGCGCGGTGATGCATCCGCGCCCGGCGCCATTGGGCAGCTAAACCGCTGCATCAGCGGCCGGCAGGACGCCACGCCGCGCAACAACCCGTTACAGCGTCTATGGTGTTCTGGTTCGGTGTGTTTGTTTTTAGCCTGAAGACGAAGGAGTGTTGACTCATGCGCGAGAAACCAGCGAGGGATTCCTTACCGACTCCCGCCGCGTTCATCAATGCACAGAGTGCGATTACCGGCCTGCGCGGTCGGGATCTGTTATCGACCCTGCGTAGTGTGGCCGCCCATGGCTTGCGCAATCCGGTGCACAGTGCCCGACATGCCCTCAAACTCGGCGGCCAGCTTGGTCGTGTGCTGCTGGGCGAAACCCTGCATCCGACCAACCCGCAGGATGCTCGCTTCGCCGATCCGGCGTGGAGCCTCAACCCGTTTTACCGGCGCAGCCTGCAGGCTTATCTGAGCTGGCAGAAGCAGGTCAAAAGCTGGATCGACGAGAGCAACATGAGCCCGGACGACCGTGCCCGCGCCCACTTCGCGTTCGCCTTGCTCAACGACGCCGTATCGCCCTCCAACACCCTGCTCAATCCATTGGCGGTCAAGGAGCTTTTCAATTCCGGGGGTAACAGTCTGGTGCGTGGCATCGGTCATCTGGTGGACGATCTGCTGCACAACGATGGCCTGCCCCGGCAAGTCACCAAGCAAGCGTTCGAGGTCGGCAAGACGGTCGCCACCACCACCGGTGCCGTGGTGTTTCGCAACGAACTGCTGGAGTTGATCCAGTACAAGCCGATGAGCGAAAAGCAGTATTCCAAGCCCCTGTTGGTGGTGCCGCCACAAATCAACAAGTACTACATTTTCGACCTGAGCCCGCACAACAGCTTCGTCCAGTACGCGCTGAAAAACGGCCTGCAAACCTTCATGATCAGCTGGCGCAACCCGGATGTGCGTCACCGCGAATGGGGGCTTTCGACCTATGTGGAAGCCGTGGAAGAGGCCATGAACGTCTGCCGGGCGATCACTGGCGCACGCGAGATCAACCTGATGGGCGCCTGCGCCGGCGGGCTGACCATTGCCGCGCTGCAAGGCCACTTGCAGGCCAAACGGCAAATCCGAAGGGTGTCCAGTGCGACGTATCTGGTGAGCCTGCTCGACAGCCAGCTGGACAGCCCCGCTTCGCTGTTCGCCGACGAACAGACTCTGGAGGCTGCCAAGCGCCGCTCCTATCAGAAAGGTGTGCTGGACGGCCGCGACATGGCCAAGGTCTTCGCCTGGATGCGCCCCAACGATTTGATCTGGAGCTACTTCGTCAACAATTACCTGTTGGGCAAGGAGCCGCCGGCGTTCGACATCCTCTACTGGAACAACGACAGCACGCGCTTGCCTGCCGCCCTGCATGGCGACCTGCTGGACTTCTTCAAGCACAACCCGCTGACCCACCCGGGTGGCCTGGAAGTGTGTGGCACGCCGATCGATTTGCAGAAGGTCACCGTCGACAGCTTCAGCGTCGCCGGCATCAACGATCACATCACGCCGTGGGATGCGGTGTATCGCTCGACGCTGTTGCTCGGTGGCGAGCGGCGCTTCGTGCTGTCCAACAGCGGCCATGTGCAGAGCATCCTCAACCCGCCGAGCAACCCGAAAGCCAACTACGTCGAGAATGGCAAACTGAGCAGCGACCCCCGCGCCTGGTACTACGACGCCAGGCATGTCGACGGCAGTTGGTGGACCCAATGGCTGAGCTGGATTCAGGAACGCTCCGGCGCACAGAAGGAAACCCACATGGCGCTCGGCAACCAGAATTACCCACCGATGGAGGCAGCACCCGGTACCTACGTACGTGTGCGCTGAACCTAAAAAAGGCCGCAGTCAGTCTCCGCCCCAGTAGGAGCGAGCATGCTCGCGATGGATATCCAGACGCCGCGGGTAATCAGGTAGCCCGCGTAATCGTTAACGACCATCGCGAGCATGCTCGCTCCTACAGGACTGGAGGTTGACCTGGCACGAACATTAAGAAGACTGGATGAAAACCCGCGACCGGATCCTCGAATGTGCCCTGCAGTTGTTCAATCAAAAGGGCGAACCGAATGTCTCCACCATGGAAGTTGCCAACGAAATGGGCATCAGCCCAGGCAACCTCTACTACCACTTCCACGGCAAGGAACCGCTGATTCTCGGGCTGTTCGAGCGCTTTCAGGGCGAACTCGCCCCGCTGCTCGATCCACCGGCCGATGTCGAACTGGCGCCTGAGGACTACTGGCTGTTTCTGCACCTGATCGTCGAACGCCTGTCCCACTACCGGTTTCTCTTCCAGGACCTGTCGAACCTCGCCGGGCGCCTGCCGAAACTGGCCAAGGGCATTCGCAATCTGCTCAATGCACTCAAGCGCACACTGGCGTCGTTGCTGGCACGGTTGCAGGCGCAAGGGCTGCTGGTCAGCGATACCCAGGCACTGGGGCAATTGGTGGAGCAAATCACCATGACCCTGCTGTTCTCACTGGATTACCAGCGGATTCTCGATCGTGAAGGCGAGGTGCGGCTGGTGGTTTACCAGATCATGATGCTGGTGGCGCCACACTTGCTGGCGCCGATCAAGGCGGCGACCGAGCAGATGGCGATGCAATACCTCGAAGAACACGAATAATCCCGACCACCACTAACCTGTGGGAGCGGGCTTGCCCGCGATAGCATTCTTCCCACCGACATCAATATCGAATGTGCCGGCCTCATCGCGGGCAAGCCCGCTCCCACAGGATTAGCGGTGTTCTTGGGGGGTGCACAAACAAAAACGCCCGACCTTCACAGGCCGGGCGTTTTCTTGAGCCCTGAAAATCAGGACTGACTGGTTGGCGTCGATGGAACTGGCGCGGCAGTCGGGGTGACAGCAGGGGTTGGCGCGGCAGCGGAGTTCGATGCGCTGACCGGAGCTGCTGGCGTTACCGGCGTTACCGGTTTGGCAGCTGCTACTGCTGGTTTTGGCGCGGCTGCTTTTGGAGCTGCCGGCTTTTTCACTGCAGGTTTTTTCGCCGCAGCGGGTTTGGCCGCTGCAGTTTTTGCTGCTGGCTTGGCGGCCGGTTTAGCCGCTGGTTTGGCGGCGGCTTTTGCAGCCACCGGCTTGGCCGCTGGTTTGGCCGCAGCCGGTTTGGCGGCTGCAGTTTTAGCCGCAGGCTTGGCAGCAGGTTTAGCCGCTGCTTTTGCCAGTGGCTTGGCTGCGGTTTTGGCGACTGGCTTGGCAGCAGGTTTGGCCGCTGCGGTTTTCGCCGCAACAGGCGCAACCTTGGCACCGGTCAGTTTTTCGATTTGCTTGGTCAGGGTTTCGACCTTGCTGTGCAGTGCCTTGACTTCGTTGCGGCTCGGTACGCCCAGACGCGAAATGGCGCTGTTCAGACGCTTGTCAAAAGCGCCTTCGAGCTCATCCCACTTGCCCAGTGCGCGATCTTTCACGCCGCTGATGCGCGACTTGGCCGAAGAAGCGGAGTCCTTGGCGGCGTCGACTGTCTTGCCAACGGCACTCTTGGTGAGCTTCTCGGCTTTCTCGCCGTCCTTAACCAATGCATCGAAGAGTTTGCTGCCGTCAGTGTCGATCTTCGAGTACACGCCTAAACCAGCCAGCCAGATTTTTCGGGAGTAATCTTCAACCTTCCCGATCCACGAGCTGCCTTCTTTTTCGGTTTTCTTTTTAACAGCCATCCCGTTCTCCTTAAGATTTACGCGCGACGCGTTCGAGCAATGCCGTCAGCTCATCGAGCTTAGCAGAGAGTGCCTCAACGTCATGTTTAGACGGAATGCCGATACGATTCAAGGTACTTGCGACACGCGTATCGAACGCCTTCTCGACCCTGTCGAGTTGAACTTCGACCTTGCTTTTGAAAGTGCTGACTTCACTCTTGGCTTCATCGATCTCGGCATTGGCCGCTTCAAGTTTCTCAGCGACTACCTTTTTGCCTTTCTTTTCAACAACCTGACCCGCTTTGACCAGCTCTTGAAAGTACTCGCTGCCCTCTTGGCCGACCTTGGTGTAGGCACCCAGGCCTGCCAGCCAGATCTTGCGGGCATAGGTTTTGACGTCGCTCAGCGTGCTGGTCGATGTGTCGGTTTTTTTCTTCAAAATAACTTTGGCCATGGTGCACCTCACGCGCAGAAGGTTTGAGGAACTGCCCGCGAAATTCGGGCGCAGGCACAAAGTAATGATAAAAATTAGAAACAGCACCCTAGCTTGCTGTTTTCGAAATAACTTTTCCGCGGCCTTGGCTACACGCCCTCTGTCATTCAACGGTTCGCGAATTGGAGAGCTCGATTACCACGTTCCTGGCACTGCGAAATGCACAGCCGACTCGCTATGCCTGGAATGCAAAGGGAGAAGCAACTTTGCACAAAATACAGCGAGCCCGTGAGGCAATGGCCTCACGGGCTCGCGGGCAAATCATTTCTAAAACAGCACACCAGGTTCATTTCGCCCCCAGGGTGCTGCCATCAAACAGGGCACGATGCTGGAAAAACAGCCCCACACCCCTGCCAAAAGCACTCATCTGAAGGGATCAAGCGAGAGCCTCGTCGAGGACTTTGTTGATTTCCGACTCGATCACGCCCTTGAGCACCTGCTGGAAAAAATTAAGGTCAACATAGACCTTGATATCATTTTCCGAAACGAGCGCTTGCCCAGTGATGCCGGTAATCCCATGCCGAACAGAGACTTCATTGCCGGTCCAGCGGTATTCGCAACCGTACTGCGTTGCCAACTCCGACACCAGGACCCTGGCTTTCTCCATCGCGGCGTCGAGACCGAGCTTATGGGGGCGCGTGATACTTATTTCCTTGGCCATCTTTGACTTCCTTTTCTGTGGGGTGAATCTCCATGCCCCCAAGGTTACCCCACACAAAAAGTCAGTCAAATCACTGCATGAATAGCGCACCAGTTCGGGTAAATGACAAGAAGGCTCTGGCATAAGGCGTACAGCCCATCGGTTAAATTTTCGCCCACCTCGAAGCGAAATTCCTCACATCTCCTGCCACCAAACCTTATGGGTAATGAGGAAAACTCCGACTCACACCAAGATTTTGTCCAGCGCCTTTTCGATTTCCGCTTTGATCATGCCGCTCATGGCCGACATCATCAGGCCCAGTTCCACGTCGACGCGAATCGAATCCTCGGCGACATGCACCGCGCCCTTCACACCCGAGCGTTTGAGGTTCAGGGTGTCGCCGGACCACTGCGGCTCCAGGCCATATTGATCGGAAAGTTTCTGTGCCAGCTTGTCGGCCTTCTCGCGCGCCGCTTCCTTACCCAGGCCATGGGCACGTTCAACACTAATACGGGCCATCAAATGACTCCTGCTTTATGGATGCTTTCCCCAGGCATCTTGACCTCTGCTGCGTCAAAACGCCCCGATGGTTACCCATCTTACCTTCAGCCTTGCCAAGACAAAGCATGCCTTGGGGATTAGAATGTCGCGCATTCTCTTTTGGTGACAGCGATATGACTGATCAGCGCAAAGGCAGCGATGCCGAACCCACCACTCACTTCGGCTTCAAAAACGTTCCGGAAAGCCAGAAAGCGGAAAAAGTCGCTGAGGTTTTCCACTCGGTAGCCGCCAAGTACGACCTGATGAACGACCTCCTGTCGGGCGGCATGCACCGTCTGTGGAAGCGTTTCGCGATCGAACTGTCGGGCGTTCGTGCCGGCAATCGCGTACTCGACATCGCTGGTGGCACCGGCGACCTGACCAGGAAGTTCTCGCACCTGGTAGGCCCGACCGGCCAGGTCGTGTTGGCCGACATCAACGAATCCATGCTCAAGGTCGGTCGTGACCGCCTGCTGGACCTCGGTGTGGCCGGCAACGTTGAATTCGTCCAGGCCGATGCGGAAAAGCTGCCGTTCCCGGACAACCATTTCGACTGCGTGACCATCGCCTTCGGCCTGCGCAACGTGACCCACAAGGAAGATGCCCTGCGTTCGATGCTGCGCGTGCTCAAGCCTGGCGGCCGCCTGCTGGTGCTGGAGTTCTCCAAGCCGACCAATGCGCTGATGTCCAAGGCCTACGACGCCTACTCGTTCGCCTTCATGCCGTTGATGGGCAAGCTGATCACCAACGACTCGGAAAGCTATCGCTACCTGGCCGAATCGATCCGCATGCACCCGAACCAGGAAACCCTGAAGTCGATGATGGTCGAGGCCGGTTTCGACCGCGTGACCTATCACAACATGACCGCAGGCATCGTTGCCTTGCACCGCGGCATCAAGCCCTGATGCTGCTCACCGGCCTGCTCGCCAGCGTTGAGCCCGGCCTGAACCGGGTGCTGCGTCTCGACAGCACGGCGCTGCCGCGGCTGGCGCATTTGACCGGCAAGGTGATTGCCGTCGACTGCCGCAGCCCGACGCTGCAACTGTTCATCCTGCCCGGCGACGAAGGCCTGATGCTCGCCTCCCAGTGGGAAGCCGGCGCTGACTGCACCCTGCGTGCACCGGCTTCGAGCCTGTTGAAACTGGCCATGAGCAAGGACAAGACCTCGATCCTGCACAGCCCTGAGGTCGAACTCGACGGTGACAGCGGCGTGCTGCTGGAACTGGCGGCGATCCTCCAGGACCTTGAACTGGACTGGGAGTACGAACTCTCGCGCTGGCTGGGGCCGGTGGCCACACAACTGATCGGCGGTCACCTGCGCAGCCGCGCCCGCTGGTATCAGCAAGGCTTTGCCAGCCTGGGCCAGAACCTGGGCGAATACCTGGCCGAAGAGTCGCGCACCCTTGTCGGTCAGCGCGAAGCCGAAGCCCGATTCAGTGAACTGGACCAGATCAAGCTCGATCTGGAACGTCTCGAGGCGCGTTTCGAGCGCCTTTCCCGATCCCTCGACCCAAGCGATAACGCATGAAGCTGCTTGCCGTCCGCCGTCTGCTGCGCATCCAGCGCGTCGTGATCCGCTACCGCCTCGATGATCTGCTGTTCGATCTGCCACTGCCCTGGTTTCTGATGGCGCTGCGCTATGCCTTGCCGTGGCGCTGGTTCCCGCGCAAGCCACTGGACCTGAGTCGTGGCGCACGCCTGCGCCTGGCGTTGCTGGACCTGGGGCCGATCTTCATCAAGTTCGGGCAGATCCTGTCCACTCGCCGCGACCTGTTGCCGGAAGACATCGCCGATGAACTGATGAAGCTGCAGGACCGCGTGCCGCCGTTCGATTCGCAGGTGTCGGTGAAGCTGATCGAAGAACAGCTGGGCAAGAAAATCAGCGACGTATTCAGCCGTTTCGACGTTGAACCGCTGGCCTCGGCCTCAGTGGCGCAGGTGCATGCCGCGCAACTGAAAACCGGTGAAGAAGTCGTCGTCAAGGTGATCCGCCCAGGCCTCAAACCGGTCATCAAGCAGGATCTGGCGTGGCTGTTCATTCTCGCGCGCGCTGCCGAAAAAGTGTCTGCCGATGCGCGCCTGCTGCACCCGGTAGACGTGGTCAGCGACTACGAAAAAACCATCTACGACGAACTCGACCTGCTGCGCGAGGCGGCCAATGCCAGCCAGTTGAAGCGCAACTTCGACGGCTCGCCGCTGCTGTACGTGCCGCAAGTCTATTGGGACTGGTGCCGGCCGAAAGTACTGGTGATGGAGCGCATCTACGGCATCCAGGTCACTGATCTGGCCACCCTGGCCGACCAGCGCACGGATATGAAAATGCTCGCCGAGCGCGGCGTGGAGATCTTCTTCACCCAGGTGTTCCGCGACAGTTTCTTCCACGCCGACATGCACCCCGGCAACATCTTCGTCAGCACCGTGCAGCCGTGGAGCCCGCAGTACATTGCGATCGACTGCGGCATCGTCGGCAGCCTGACCCCGGAAGACCAGGATTACCTGGCGCGCAACCTGTTCGCCTTCTTCAAACGTGATTACCGCCGCGTGGCGCAATTGCACATTGATTCGGGCTGGGTGCCGGCGGAAACCAAACTCAACGAATTCGAAGCAGCGATCCGTACCGTGTGCGAGCCGATCTTCGAAAAACCGTTAAAGGATATTTCCTTCGGTCAGGTGCTGATGCGCCTGTTCCAGACCGCGCGGCGCTTCAACATGGAAGTGCAGCCGCAGTTGGTCCTGCTGCAAAAAACCTTGTTGAACATCGAAGGCCTGGGCCGCCAGCTGTACCCGGACCTCGATTTGTGGAACACCGCGCAACCGTTCCTCGAACGCTGGATGCGTGAGCGCGTCAGCCCCAAAGCCTTGTTTGGCAACGTGCAGAGCCAGATCGAACAGATCCCGCACTTGGCCAACATGACGCGTGACCTGCTCGAACGCCTGTCCCAGCCCCATGCCAACGATCCTCCTCCAACATGGCACCGACGCCGGGACGACTGGTTCCTGCGCCTGCTCGGCACGGCTCACCTGGCCGGGGGCGCCATCCTTGCCGCCGGCGGCCCGCTGAACCAGTTGGCTTACTGGCCGGCTGGCATCATGATGGCGGTCGGTTTGTATCTGGTCGTTCGCCGATAGCCAGTCTTGCAACACGCTGGCACACTGTTTGGACGCTGCATTGAACGCAGGCCCCCGATTTTTGAAGTGCGGGCCCGTATCGGAGTCGTTGATGAAGAATTGGCTGGACGAGATCAAGTGGGACGCTGATGGCCTAGTGCCGGCGATTGCCCAGGATCACAAGACCGGGCGCGTCCTGATGATGGCCTGGATGAACCGCGAAGCACTGGAACTGACCGCTGCCGAGAACCGCGCCATTTACTGGTCGCGCTCCCGTGGCAAGCTGTGGCGCAAGGGCGAAGAGTCCGGCCATGTGCAGACCCTGCATGAGATGCGCCTGGACTGTGACGCCGACGTGATCATCCTGATGGTCGAGCAGATCGGCGACATCGCCTGCCATACCGGTCGTCAGAGCTGCTTCTACCGCGTCTATGAAAACGGCGACTGGACAACCGTCGATCCGGTCCTGAAAGATCCGCATGCCATCTATTCCGCAGGAAACAAACATGAGTGACACTCTGACCCGTCTGGCCGCCGTGCTGGAAGAGCGCAAAGGCGCTGCCGCCGACAGTTCGTATGTCGCGAGCCTGTATCACAAGGGCCTGAACAAGATTCTGGAAAAAGTCGGCGAAGAGTCGGTCGAGACCATCATTGCCGCCAAGGATGCCGCCGTCAGCGGTGACTGCAGTGATTTGATCTACGAAACCGCCGATTTGTGGTTCCACAGCATGGTCATGCTCGCCCAATTGGGGCAGCATCCACAGGCTGTACTCGATGAACTGGACCGTCGTTTCGGTCTCTCCGGACACGCCGAGAAAGCCTCGCGCCCGTCCGCCTGAATAACTATTAGAGAGGAGCAGCAGCATGGGCATTTTTGACTGGAAACACTGGATCGTCATCCTGGTTGTCGTGGTACTGGTATTCGGCACCAAGAAACTGAAAAACCTCGGCACCGACGTCGGCGAATCGATCAAGGGCTTCAAGAAAGCCATGAACGACGACGAAAAACCGGCCGACCCGGCAGCGACCCCGACCCAACCGGTTCCGCCTGTTCAGCCGCAGGCCTCGGTGAACCAGCCGCACACCATCGACGTGCAGGCCCAGAAAGTCGAAGAGCCGATCCGCAAAGACGTGTGAGCACTGACTAATGTTTGGTATCAGCTTCTCTGAACTGCTGCTCGTCGGCCTCGTCGCCCTGCTGGTGCTGGGCCCCGAGCGCTTGCCGGGCGCTGCGCGCACCGCTGGCCTGTGGGTCGGGCGTCTGAAGCGCAGCTTCAACGCGATCAAACAGGAAGTTGAACGTGAAATCGGTGCCGACGAGATTCGTCGGCAACTGCACAACGAACACATCCTGTCGCTTGAGCAGGAGGCGCGGAAAATCTTCACGCCGACCCAGCAGGAGCCTACGCCGGTGGAGCATGTGGGAGAGCAGACGATTCAGGCTCCCGCCGCCAGCGTCGCAACACCTGCGGCAGCGGCAGAACCTGCACCCGTTGTTGCAGCCATACCGGTTGAACCTGTCACACCTGCGGCTGCGCCTGTTGCGCCAGCCCCTCATGACCCAACACTGCCGCCGCGAGCCCCATGAGCGATCTTCCTGAAAACGACCAGCACATGCCGCTGGTTTCGCACCTCACCGAGTTGCGTACCCGACTGCTGCGCTGCGTAGCGGCGATTTTCATCATCTTCGCCGGCCTGTTTGCTTTCACCCAGCAGATCTACACCTTCGTCTCCACACCGCTGCGCCAGTACCTGCCGGCCGGCGCGACGATGATTGCCACCGACGTGTCATCACCGTTCCTGACGCCACTGAAGCTGACCATGATGGTCTCGCTGTTCCTGGCGATTCCGGTGATCCTGCATCAGATCTGGGGTTTCATCGCCCCCGGCCTGTACAAGCATGAAAAGCGCATTGCCGTGCCGCTGCTGGTGTCCAGCATCCTGCTGTTCTACGCCGGCATGGCCTTCGCCTATTTCCTGGTGTTCCCGTTGATCTTCAAGTTCTTCGCCGCGGCCACCCCGGCCGGCGTGGAAATGATGACCGACATCACCAGCTACCTCGATTTCGTCATGACGCTGTTCTTCGCCTTTGGCGTGGCGTTCGAAATCCCGGTGGCCGTGGTGCTGCTGGTGTGGATCGGCGTGGTCGACGTCAAATACCTGAAGAAAATCCGCCCGTACGTGATCATCGGCTGCTTCGTGGTCGGCATGATCCTGACGCCGCCGGACATCTTCTCGCAGACCCTGCTGGCCGTGCCGATGTGGCTGTTGTTCGAGATCGGCATCCTGTTTGGCAGCCTGATCAGCAAGCGCAGCGACCATCAGGAAGACCAGCCGGCTGACGATCACAACGACCAGCCGCCAGCGACCCAAGCGTGAACCTGCTGCTCCTCGAAGAGGCCGATTTCATTGCGGCCGACCGGGCGGTCCTGCGTGATCGCCGGTTGACCCACATGCAGGAAGTCCACCGCTGCGAAGTCGGCGACAGCATGCGCGTCGGGCGGATCGGCGGGCTGATGGGCTCGGCCGAAGTGCTGCGCCTGGACGCCGACGAAGCGGAATTGCGTGTCACCCTCGACCAGCCACCTCCTACCAAGCTGCCATTGACCCTGGTGTTGGCCCTGCCAAGGCCCAAAATGCTCCGTAGGGTGTTCCAGACCGTGGCGGCCATGGGTGTGCCGCGTGTGGTGCTGGTCAACAGCTATCGCGTCGAGAAGAGCTTCTGGCAGACCCCCTTCCTGGAGCCAGAGGCAATTCGCGAGCAGTTGATCCTCGGCCTGGAACAGGCGCGGGACAGCGTGCTGCCGGAAGTCGTCATCGAGAAGCGCTTCAAGCCCTTCGTCGAAGACCGTTTGCCGGCGATCACCGACGGTACCCTCGGCCTGGTGGGGCATCCGGGCAATTACCCGCCCTGCCCTCGCGCACTCAGCGAACCGGTGACCCTGGCCATCGGCCCCGAAGGTGGCTGGATTCCCTACGAGATCGACCTGCTGGGCAAATCCGGCCTGCAGCCGGTGCAACTGGGCGAGCGTATTCTCCGGGTCGAAACCGCCGTGACCGCGCTGCTGGCACGCCTTTTCTAATTCCCGACACCATCCCACAGGACATCATCCGCCGGTACATCGGGCAGCGCCTACAGATTCAGGCGCCCCTGCCGATACACCCCCCATAAAACCAAATTGCGGTCCGGGGAGTTTCAGCATGTATCAATGGCTAGCCGAGAATCTGGGAAACATCAGCGTCAAACGCAAGCTGGGGATCGGCTTCGGTCTGGTGCTGTTACTGACCCTGCTGATCACCTTCACCGGCTGGAGCGGCCTGAGCGGCGTGACCAGCCGTGGCGATAAACTGGGGTTCATCGCCAGTCTCAACGACCTGACCAAGGACCTGCGCATTGCACGCCTGGATTACGAGATGCGTCGCGGCGAACAAGGTCCCGGCGCCGTCAACGATCTGTTGGGCAAACTCGAAAGCGGCCTGCAGACCGCCCGCGGCCTGATCGAGCAACCGGTTGATACGGCCATGGTCGAGCGACAACTGGCTGCTGTCGCCGAATACCGTCGTGCATTCGGCGACATGACCCAGGCCGGCGCCCAGCGTGAAGACGCCCGCAGCAAACTCGGCGCCACCGCCGACAATGCCGTGGCCCGCGTTGCCGAAGTGGAAAAATCCATGCTGCAAGGCGACAGCGTCGCAACGTTCAACAGCGTGATAGACCTGAGCAAACTGATCCAGCAGGCGCGCTTCCAGGTTCGCGGCTACACCTACAGCGGCAAGAGCGACGCCGAACAGCCGGCCCTCGACGCCATCGACAACGCCCTGAAAAACCTCGAGAGCCTGCCGGCCAGGCTCCCGGAAGAACACATCGCCAACCTGCAACAGGCGACGGATTCGCTGAAGGCCTACCGCGCCGCCGTCAGCCAGTTCCGCGACTCCCAGGTGGCCAGCGCCAAAGCTCTGGCACGCATAGCTGCCCAAGGCGAGATCCTGTTGGACATGAGCCAGAAACTCACCGTTTCGCAAACCGTCGTGCGCGACGCCGATGCCGCCCACGCCAAGAACATGCTGACCCTCGCCACAGTGCTGGCGATCGCCTGCGGACTGCTGGCCGCCTGGGCGATCACCCGGCAAATCATCATTCCGCTGAACCAGACCCTGGCCGTCGCTGAACGCGTTGCCAGTGGCGACCTGACTCACAACCTGACATCACAGCGCCGCGATGAACTCGGCCAGTTGCAGCGCGCCATGCAGAGCATGACCCAGGGCCTGCGTGAACTGATCGGCGGCATCAGCGATGGCGTCACGCAGATTGCCAGCGCCGCCGAAGAGCTGTCCGCCGTCACCGAACAGACCAGCGCCGGGGTCAACAGCCAGAAGGTCGAGACCGATCAGGTCGCGACGGCCATGAACGAAATGGCCGCCACCGTGCAGGAAGTGGCGCGCAATGCCGAAGAGGCCTCCGAAGCCGCCGTCGCTGCCGACCAACAGGCCCGTGAGGGCGACAAAGTGGTCGGTGAAGCCATCGCCCAGATCGAACGCCTGGCCGCGGAAGTCGGTCACTCCACCGAAGCCATGGGCGAACTCAAGCGCGAAAGCGACAAGATCGGCAGCGTGCTCGACGTCATAAAGTCCGTGGCCCAGCAAACCAACCTGCTGGCACTCAACGCGGCGATTGAAGCCGCCCGCGCCGGTGAAGCCGGGCGCGGTTTTGCCGTGGTGGCAGACGAAGTCCGCAGCTTGGCCCAGCGCACCCAGAAGTCCACCGAAGAGATCGAAGAGCTGATCGTCGGCCTGCAAAACGGCACGCAGCAAGTCGCGACCATCATGGACAACAGCCGCACCCTGACCGACAGCAGCGTCGAGCTGACCCGCCGCGCCGGTGGCTCACTGGAAAGCATCACCCGCACCGTGTCCGCCATTCAGGCAATGAACCAGCAGATCGCCGCTGCGGCCGAACAGCAGAGCGCAGTGGCCGAAGAGATCAATCGCAGCGTGTTGAATGTGCGGGACGTGTCGGATCAGACCTCGGCGGCGAGTGAGGAGACCGCGGCGTCCAGCGTTGAGCTGGCGCGGTTGGGGACGCATTTGCAGATGCTGGTGGGCCGGTTCAAAGTTTAAATACTTGGGGCTCTTGTTATTAGCATATTGGACGATAACAAGAGCCTCATCGGAAAAATCAACCATTACCGCACTATTGACGACCTCGACAACCGTAACATCAAGAACAGCAATTCGCACTCACCCCAAAAGCTTACATGCTAAGTTCACTCTCAACATTTAAATAACCATCGGCAACACTGCGCTCATCGCCATATTTTATCGAAAAAACACCCGCGCAGAAGCCGATCATTATTCACAGGGAGTGAAACCAATGAACGACACAAACCAAGTACTCAACAACAATGCCTGGATGACACAAATATACGAACACATTAAAAATTTGCGAGTACACCAACTCGCATTACCTTCATCACATAACGCCGGAGTGGATCGTGGCGCGGTGGAAGTAATTGGTGGTCATTGGGCTGCGTGCCAGGACTACATCTTCGAAACGCAGCTGCGACAAGGAGCTCGCGTCCTCGACTTACGGATTATCGACAACAGTTATAAGAAGGATATCGGCGGCTCGAAAATTCCCCGCTATCGCTTTATCGAGGAGTTCAAATGTCAACATGTCCTACCGGGAAGAAATATCGACAACTGCCTTTCTGCTGTCCGCACGTTCGCAGAACAAAATCGCGGAGAACTGATAATACTGGACATTCACAGTTATGACAGCGGCAGAAACCTGAACAACAGCATCGCTCGTTTCAGACAAAAACTAAGCCAGCTTAATCATTTACTAATCCCACCCACAGCAAGTTCTCTCACACTTGCCGAAATCAGGAAATCTCATCCCAACAGGAACGTGATCATTTGCTGGGGTGGCGGTGCGTACTGGAACACTATTAAACATATATGGACAGGGAAAAATCTGACGTCTCGCGCCGAACTCGAAACGTTCATTACCAATCAGGCCAGGAAATCAGTGTCCGCGACAGCGCTGACCTCACTGTCAGCGACGGTTTATGATGCCCTCGGAGGGCCCGTGCGTCTCAAGAGCGGTGAAAAAGTGTGGTCAGAAGTATTCCACCCGCAACACAGCATCTTCAACATCATCAATGCCGATTTCTTTCAAGACACAGGCGTCGTTCAGAGGTGCATTGCGCTTAACAAGGCCAGAGCCATGGGTAATTGATTGACCATTCTGCCCGCGCCAACCCGCTAGGCTTCCGATTGGCCGGAAAGCCGCTGAGGGCATTCACCCCTCAGCGGCGCCTGGCTCTCAGGTTGCCCCCGCCATGGCAAATAATCGTAATGATTGACAACGAGGGTTATAAAACCTGCCGCAAAAACGCCTGCGCCCGCGGATCCTTCGGCGCATCGAAGAACTCCGCTGGCGAAGCATCTTCCAGCAACTTGCCGTGATCGAAGAACAGCACCCGGTCCGCTACTTCCCGAGCAAAGCCCATTTCGTGGGTGACGCAAACCATCGTCATGCCTTCCACAGCCAGGTTTTTCATCACGTCCAGCACTTCGCCGACCATTTCCGGGTCGAGTGCCGAGGTCGGCTCGTCGAACAGCATGACCTTCGGCTCCATCGCCAGCGCCCGGGCAATGGCCACGCGCTGTTGCTGGCCGCCGGACAGGCGCGACGGGAATTCATGGGCTTTCTGGGCGATACCGACCTTTTCCAGCAGTGCCATGGCCTTGGCCTCACGCTCTTTCTTGCCGCGCTTGCGTACGACTTTCTGCGCCAGGCAGAGGTTTTCCAGCACGGTCATGTGCGGGAACAGGTTGAAGTGCTGGAACACCATGCCGACTTCGCGGCGGTAGGCGTTGACGTCGGTTTTCGGATCGGCTAGTTGCAGGCCGTCGATGCTCACCGAGCCCGAGTCGAACTCCTCCAGGCCATTGAGGCAGCGCAGGAAGGTCGACTTGCCGGAACCGGACGGACCGATCACCACCAGCACTTCGCCCTTGGCAACGATGGTGGAAACGTTATCCACCGCGCGCACCACCTGGCCACGGGTGTCGAAGACTTTTACCAGATCGCGGACTTCAATCACTTTGCGCGAGCCTCCGCTCAAGCCGGCTGGCGATTTTCGACAGCGGCAGGTTGATCAACAGGTACAGACCGGCGACGCAGAACAGAATCTCGAACGGCGAAAACGAGGTGGTGATGACTTCGCGGCCGCTTTTAAGCAGTTCGGTAATCGCGATCACCGACACCAGCGAGGTGTCTTTCACCAGACTGATGAACTGCCCGGCCAACGGCGGCAGCACGCGCTTGAACGCTTGCGGCAGCACCACATGACGCATCGACTGGCCTGCGCTCAAACCCAGGGAGCGCGCGGCTTCGTTCTGGCCACGGGCGATGGATTGCACGCCGGAGCGGATGATTTCCGCCACATAGGCGCCGGTGAACAGCGACAGCGCGGCGATCCCGGCGAATTCCCGGGACAGGTTCATCACCGAGCCGATGAAGAAGTAGAAAATGAAGATCTGCACCAGCAGCGGCGTGCCGCGTACCAGCTCGACATAAATGGTCGAAAGGTCGCGCAGGGTCGGGTTGTTCGACAACCGGCACAGGCCAGTGGCCAGACCGATCAGCAGCCCGAGAACGCCGGACACCACGGACAACCACAAGGTGGTCCAGAGGCCCCACATCAGTGGTCCTGCGGCCCAATGCCGGGTCACGCCGATGACGTCGCCTTCGGCTACGTCATCACCCTGGGCGATTTGCAGGCTGTTTTCGTCGACGATCAGATGCTGCTCGTCACCCGCGTCGTTGCGCAGGGTGATCTCAGCCTTGTCGCCCTTGCGCACCAGTTCGCTGACGGTGGAGATGTCGGCGGCGCGCTGGGATTCTTCGGCATGGTAAGCGAAGTATTGCGGTACACGGTTCCAGCGCCATTCGTAGGACATCAGCGAGGTGGCGTAATACAACGCGCCGGCCAGGCCGATCAGCACCAGCACGGTCAGCACGTGCCAGGGCCATTGGGCTTTTTTCTGTTTCATTGGGTAAGCAGGTTCCGGATTCTGTGTCGCCAGGGAGGCCGCCATCGCCAGCAAGCCGGCTCCTACAGTTGATTTGGGTGAACACAACAGGTGTGTCCGACGCTAATCCTGTAGGAGCCGGCTTGCTGGCGATTGACGCAACTCGGTCTGAAGCCTTATTCCATATCCTTGAGCCAAGCGGTGTCTTTGAACCACTTGTCATGGATGCGATCGTAAGTGCCGTCTTCGTGGATCTGGTGCAGGAAGTTGTTGATGAAGTTGATGCTGTCGTAATCGCCCTTTTTCAGGCCGAAGGCCAGCGGCTCATAGGTGAACGGCTTGTCGAGGAACACCAGTTTGCCGTTGCCGACCTTGTTCAACGCCACGACGTTGTACGGCGCGTCGTAGATGAAGGCGTCAGCCTTGCCGTTGACCACGTCGAGCACGGCTTCCTGCTCGTTGTCGTAGCCGTGGTACTTGGCTTTGGCGATCAGTTTTTTGGCGACCATTTCGCCGGTGGTGCCGAGCTTGGAGGTGATGCGGTAGTCGGCAGTGTTCAGGTCTTTATAGGACTTGATGGTGCCTTCCAGCTCCTTGCGGATCAGCAAGGTCTGGCCGACCACGATGAACGGTTCGCTGAAGTTCAGGCGCAGGTTGCGCTCCTGGGTCAGGGTCATGCCGCTGCCGATCATGTCGAACTTGTCGGTCAGCAGGGCCGGGATGATGCCGTCGTAACCGGTGGACACCAGCTCCAGCTTGACACCCATGGCCTTGGACATGGCTTTGAGAATGTCGACTTCGAAACCGATGATCTCGCCGCGCTTGTTGATCATTTCGAACGGCATGTAGGTCGGGTCCATGCCGACTTTCAACGTGCCGCGCTTGACCGCGTCATCGATGGCACCGGCCTGCGCCGCGTTGACTGCAACCAGTGCCGTGACGCCGACCAGCAGCATCGACAGATACTTCTTCATCTTCAAGTCCCCAAAACCATTGCGTTGTGAGGCGCGCAAAATGGCGGCTCCCCGGGAGGAAACGCACCAATACGGACAAAAATTATCCGGGCACACCAATTCGGGGACGGATCCTAAACTACTCGCCCGTTTGCACAAGGGTTTGGGAACGATCAGGCAAAAAAAAGCCCCGCTGGGTAGCGGGGCTTATGTAGGAGCGAGCTTGCTCGCGATGGTCGTTAACGATTACGCGTATTTACTGGTTACACGCGGCGCTCTTGAGTTCATCGCGAGCGAGCGCGCTCCTACATTTTTTCAGGCCAGTTGCGCCTGCGCGCTCAATGGCTTGAGCGGCAACAGCGGTGCGTGGGGGTCGGCCTTGACCGACTTGCGCCATGCGCCCAGCCACTCGGCATGACCTTCGCTCCAGACCTGCTCATGCAGGCGGGCCAGGGCCACCGGGTCACTGAGCAGTTGTACGCGCTCGTTGTTGGTCAGCCCTTCAGGACCGACTTTCATCGCGTGCCGCACCCGTTCTATCCGCAGCCATTCAATCGGCTCGGCCTCACGGTGTCGCGAGGTTGCCAGCGAACACGCCAGGGCGTTCTGCTGCGGGTCGACCACCGAACGGACGAAGCCGTCGTTCAGCGCGTGCCAGCGGTTTTCGTGGGTGTACTGGTCAGTGGACAGCAAGGCCTGCGGCGGATTGTATTCCTCAGGGATCAGGAACAGGCTCTCGTCACGGGACTTCAGGCCCAGGCCGACACGGCTGGAAATCACCGACACCGGGATCGACAGCATCAACGAACCGACAATCGGCACCAGCCACCACAGGAAGCTCGGGTTCAGCCAGATCACCAGCATGGCCCAGAAGAAGCCCAGCAGGGTTTGCGGACCGTGGCGCTTGACCGCTTCGCTCCACGGCGTGGAGTCGTCGTCACGTTGCGGCGAGTTCCAGGTCGCGGCCCAGCCGAGGAACGCGGCGAGGACGAAACGGGTGTGGAAAATCATCCGTACCGGCGCCAGCAGCATGGAAAACAGCATCTCCAGCAGCATCGACAGGGTCACCTTGAACTTGCCACCAAACTCTTTCGCGCCCTTGGCCCAGATCAGGATGATGCTCAGCAGTTTCGGCAGGAACAGCAGCACGATCGTGGTCGAGAACAGCGCGATGGCCTTGTCCGGGTGCCATTGCGGCCACAGCGGATAGAGCTGGCGCGGTTCGAGGAAGTACTGCGGCTCCATCAGCGTGTTGACCGCCAGCAGCGCTGTCGACAACACCAGGAAGAAGAACCACAACGGCGCCGACAGGTAGGACATCACGCCGGTCAGGAACACCGCGCGGTGCACCGGGTGCATGCCCTTGACCAGGAACAGACGGAAGTTCATCAGGTTACCGTGGCACCAGCGACGGTCACGCTTGAGTTCGTCGAGCAGGTTTGGCGGCAGTTCTTCATAGCTGCCCGGCAAGTCGTAGGCAATCCACACGCCCCAGCCGGCACGGCGCATCAACGCGGCCTCAACGAAGTCGTGGGACAGGATCGCGCCGGAGAACGCACCTTTACCGGGCAACGGCGCCAGGGCGCAGTGATCGATAAACGGCTTCATGCGGATGATCGCGTTGTGCCCCCAGTAGTGCGACTCGCCCAGCTGCCAGAAGTGCAGGCCGGCGGTGAACAGCGGGCCATACACGCGGGTAGCGAACTGCTGCATGCGCGCATACAGGGTGTCCATGCCCGACGCACGTGGCGCGGTCTGGATGATCCCGGCGTCCGGCGTGGCTTCCATCAGGCGTACCAGACTGGTCAGGCACTCTCCGCTCATCACGGAGTCGGCATCGAGTACGACCATGTACTTGTAGTCACCGCCCCAACGACGGCAGAAGTCGTCGAGGTTGCCGCTTTTACGTTTTACGCGACGGCGACGGCGGCGATAGAAGATCTTGCCGAAGCCCCCGGCTTCGCGGCAGACGTCCAGCCAGGCCTGTTGCTCGGCAACACAGATATCGGCGTCGTTACTGTCACTGAGGACGAAGAAGTCGAAGCGGTCCAGGTCACCCGTGGCCGCAACCGACTCGAAGGTCGCCCGCAGACCGGCGAATACCCGTGGCACGTCTTCGTTGCAGATCGGCATCACCAGGGCGGTGCGCGCATCCTTCGGAATCGGCTCGTTGCCGGCACTTTTACCGGAAATACGATATTTATCGTGGCCGGTCAGCAATTCGAGGAAGCCCATCAGTGCCGTCCAGAAACCGGCCGACACCCAGCAGAACAGAATCCCGAACAGGATCAGGATGCTGGTCTGCAAGGCATACGGCAGCACTTGCGTGGCGGTTTGCAGCAGCGGTTGGTGCAGCACTTCGTTGAGGTCGACAAACGACCAGCCCTGGTACGGCATGATGCCTTTCATGTACCAGCCGGCGACGATGGTCTGGCCGAGCATCAGCAGCAACAGAATGTAGCGACGGATCGAACCGACGGTGCGCCAGCGTGCGGCCGGCAGGACACGTTCGTCCTTCGGCGGTTTCGGCGGGTTGGTGCGGCCGGTCAGGCGGCGCCAGCCACGCACCAGAATGTTGGTGCGCCACGGCTCCGGCACGACCTTGGTCCGCCGTATCGGCGGAGTCGCCTTGAGGCAGACCCGGCCGTTGGCGTCGAGCACCAGCATTTCCGCGTCCTGCAGCTCTTCGGCAGTGCTCAGGGTCAGGCGTTTGCCGACGGAAGCCTGCGCGGCTTCGGTCGGGGCGTCGAACGTCGAAGACGACAGGCGTTCATGCAATTCGCTGAAAGACTGGCAGCCCGCGAGTTCCGCGCGCTGCTCGTCGGTCATCGGCAGATGCGCCAGATACTCGGAGAGAGTTTCTGGCCGTACTTGAGAGTTACTCATCGGCAGGCAACTGATAGCTCCAGGTCTCGGTCAGGACTTCTTCAGTCGGGGCCGATTCCGGTGTGGCTGGGGCCGCGTCGGCAGCGGCAGGCTGCTTGGCGTCTTTATTGGCCTTTTCCTTGGCATCTGCAACAGGCTTCGCTTCAGCCTGCTTGGTGGCCTCCGCTTGCTTGGCTTCCTTGTCCGCTTTCTCCTGTTGCTTGGCGGCAACCTTGTCGGCCTTGGCAACCGACGAGTTCGACGACGGGATCGAAGTCTTGGCCAGATCCGCCGGCACAATGTTCTGCACCAATGCGGCACGCATTTCAGTGGCCTTGCCCGGATCCTTGATCTTCATCCGCAGGGTCAGGCGCCAGCCATTGGTTTCAGGATTGAAGCGCACGCTGTTTTCCACCAGCTCGGCGTTGTCGCCGACGCTGACCTGGCTGCGAACCTCCGCATCGGCGGGCAATGCCGCCAGGGACGGGCCTTCGAAGTCCACCAGGTAGGCAACGCTGCCGTCCGGCTGACGAATCAGGTTGGACTGCTTGACGTCACCGGTGGAACGCAGGGTCTGCTTGACCCAGGCGCTGTCCGGCGCGTGAATGGCCGATTCGTCCATTGTCCAGTGCATACGATAAGCGACATCGAGCGGCTGGCCAGGTTCCGGCAACTTTTCCGGGTTCCAGAAGGCAACGATGTTGTCGTTGGTTTCGTCGGCGGTTGGAATCTCGACCAGGTCAACGGTGCCCTTGCCCCACTCGCCTTTCGGTTCGATCCAGGCACTTGGGCGCTTGTCGTAGCGATCGTCGAGGTCTTCATAGTGGCTGAAGTCGCGGCCACGTTGCAGCAGACCAAAGCCGCGCGGGTTTTCCACGCTGAAGTTACTCACCGCCAGGTGTTTCGGGTTGTTCAGCGGACGCCAGATCCACTCGCCATTGCCGGCATGGATCGCCAGACCGCTGGAGTCGTGCAGTTCGCGACGGTAGTTGAGTACTTTCGACGGCTGGTTGGCGCCGAACAGGTACATGCTGGTCAAAGGGGCGATACCCAGTTTGCCGACCTTGTCACGCAGGAACATCTGCGCCTTGACGTCGACGATGGTGTCGCTGCCTGGACGCAGGATCAGGCGATAGGCACCGGTGGCACGAGGCGAGTCCAGCAGGGCGAAGATCACCAGGTGCTTGTCGCCCGGCTTGGGCTGCTGAACCCAGAATTCGCGGAAACGCGGGAATTCTTCACCGGACGGCAAGGCGGTATCGATGGCCATGCCGCGAGCGGACAGACCATAGACGTGCCCCTTGCCGACGACGCGGAAATAGCTCGCGCCGAGCAGGGTCATGATTTCGTCTTGCTTGTCGGCCTTGTTGATCGGGTACAGCACACGGAAACCGGCATAACCCAGTTGTTCGGTGGCCTTTGGATCGAACTTCATATCGCCGAAGTCGAAACGACTCGGGTCGTATTTGATCTCTTCGACGGTGTTCGCGGTGATTTCGTTGATTTTCACCGGCGTATCGAAATGCATGCCCTGGTGATAGAAAGACAGCTTGAACGGCGTCTTCTGATCAGCCCATTCGGCTTTCTCCGTCAGAAAACGAATTTTCTGGTAGTCCGCGAATTTCATGTCGCGGAACTCGTTCGGCAGGTTACTGCGCGGCGCTTCGTATTTCTGCGCGGCCAGCTCTTTTGCCTTGGCCGATACATCATCCAGACTGAATGCCCAAAGCTGGCCGGCGCTGAGCAGGCAGAGCAGTGCAGAGCCCGCTACCAAGGCGCTACGTAACCGTTTGGCAGACAATTTTGGTGCGTTACAGGGACTAACAATCACGAGCAACCCTCGCCGAAAACAGATCAAAAAACCAACGGCCAGTTAAAGGGCCTGCACGGTCTGCGGTATGAAAAAACCGCCCTTGCAAACCACTCTTGCCAAGTTGGCGAGCATTGTTCCGACTCCGCTGGGGCGAAATGATTCCCCAATCGGATCCGGACAATTCTCTACCTAAGTCAAAATGGACCAACGAACGCTGATCCCCATAGCGCGCGATTATCTAGTAGGCCGCGTTACAACGCATCAGGGGTAACAAAGTATTTATCGCGAAAAAACCCTGTTTTCAGTCGAAATGAGCTTAAAAACTTGTTTCAAGCGCTTTCAGGCCTGTAACAGAAAGGTTACCGGGCCATCATTGACCAGATGCACCTGCATATCCGCGCCGAATCTACCTGATGCCACAGTGCCATGCACCTGTTTCGCTTTGCTTAATAGATAGTCGAATAATTCCTCGCCCAACGCCGGAGGGGCCGCGGTCGAGAAACTCGGACGCAGCCCGTTTTTAGTATCGGCAGCCAGGGTGAACTGAGAGACCAGCAGCAACCCGCCACCCACATCCGCCAAGGACAGATTCATCTTGCCCTCAGCGTCACTGAACACCCGATAGTTAAGCAGCTTATTGAGAAGTTTGTCGGCGCTGGCCCGCGTGTCATCGGGCTCGACGGCCACCAGCACCAGCAAGCCCTGATCGACGGCACCCACGATCTCGCCCGCGACCTCGACTCGCGCGCCACGCACCCGTTGCAGCAGAGCCTTCATGCTTCTTCAGGCGCCAGATCAAGCAGACGGCGGGCCATCTGATTGGCGGCACGTACCAGAGCGTCGGTGATTCCCGGCTCGGAAGCGGCATGACCGGCATCGCGGATGACCTGCAGTTCGCTGTTCGGCCAGGCTTGATGCAGTTCCCAGGCGTTATCCAGCGGGCAGATCACGTCATAGCGACCATGGATGATCACGCCGGGCAAATGGGCGATCTTGCCCATGTTGCGGATCAACTGGTTCGGCTCCAGGAAAGCGTTGTTGCTGAAGTAGTGGCATTCGATGCGGGCAATCGACAATGCACGTTGTGGCTCGGAGAACCGATCGACCACCATCGGGTTCGGACGCAGGGTCGCGGTGCGGCCCTCCCAGGTGGACCACGCCTTGGCCGCGTGCATCTGGGCAATCTGGTCGTTGCCGACCAGTCGCTTGTGGAACGCGGCAAGCAAGTCGTCGCGCTCGTCCAGCGGGATCGGTGCGATGTAGTCCTGCCAGTAATCGGGGAACAGGCGGCTGGCGCCGGCCTGGTAGAACCATTCGATTTCCTGCGGACGGCAGAGAAAGATCCCGCGCAGGATCAGGCCGTGCACACGCTCAGGATGGGTTTGCGCGTAGGCCAGGGCCAGGGTCGAACCCCAGGAGCCGCCAAACAGCACCCATTTGTCGATGCCCAGGTGGTGGCGAATCCGCTCGAGGTCGGCGACCAGATCCCAGGTCGTGTTGTTTTCCAGGCTGGCGTGGGGCGTGGAGCGACCGCAACCACGCTGATCGAAAGTGACAATGCGATAAAGGTTGGGATCGAAGAAGCAACGACTCTGGGCATCACAGCCGGCACCGGGGCCGCCGTGGATGAACACCACCGGCAATCCTTCCGGTGAACCGCTTTCGTCGACATACAGCGTGTGAGTTTCGTCGACAGCCAGATCGTGCCGGGCGTGGGGTTTGATCTGCGGGTACAAAGTCTGCATTGCGCACTCCGTAAGGGGTCGAGGTCATCCCTGGGGGGACTTCTATTATTCTGCCGTCCGGCATCATAAACCCGAATTACGTCAATGAGCATGCCCGGACGGAGTCAGAGCTTTGCCGACAGATATCCGAACAGGGTTTCGTACAGTGCATCGACCTCGGCCGCCTGCCCACGGGCCCGTAAACAGCCATGAACCAGGCCCTCGCCGAGATAAAGTGTGGCAGCCACGCCCGCGGCATTCAGTCGCTCGGCATACAGTACACCGTCATCGCGCAACGGATCGAATTGCGCCACGGCGATCCATGCCGGTGGCAGTCCGCTGAAATCCGTGGCGAGCAATGGCATGGCGTAGGCGTTCGGATGGCGGGTGCCTTGCAGGTAGAGCGCGTGATAGCAATCGACGTCACTGCTGCTGAGCAGCGGCGCGTCGACGCACTCACTGCGCGATGGCAGCCGGTGATCGCCGCCCAACCCCGGATAGATCAGCACCTGCGCGCACGGCACCGGCTCGCCGGCATCGCGCAGCGCCAGGCATAACGCTGCCGCAAGATTGCCACCGGCACTGTCGCCGGCCACCAGCATGCGTTCCGGGTCAAGTTGAAACGGCCCGGTGCGCAGTGCTCGCCAGACTTTCAGGCAATCATCGAACGCGGCGGGAAACGGATGCTCCGGTGCCCGGCGATAATCAACGGCGATCACCAGTACACCGAGTGTCGATGCCAATTCGGCGCAGATGAAATCGTGAGAATCAAGGTCCCCCACCACCCAGCCGCCGCCATGCAGATAAACGATACACGACGCGCCACTGGCCGGTGGCTGATAGGAACGAACAGCAACCCCGGCCAATTCGAAATCGACCACATATAACCCGGCCGGGCGCGGCGGGGTAAACGCCTGGCACATCTCGCTGTAGGCCTGGCGCAAACCGTCGGGGCTGCTGTCGGTGCTGTTGAAACTGACGGTCTTCTCGACGAAAGCCGTCATCTGCTCGGAAAGCGGGTAAGGAGCCATGAGCCTGGTGCCCGTTCAGGGGAATATATGGCCCCTGTAGGAGCGAGCTCGC